>JAGATU010000079.1 GCA_017621115.1 Lachnospiraceae bacterium | reverse complement strand
TAAGAAAATATATTATAATATATAATATATTAGATAATATAATCTATCACATAACACATAAAAACGGCCTGTATGCGCAATGGAAGCGCAAAAATACTGGAAACGCTATCAAAACAGGTAATTTAAAAATGTAACATATAATATATTATATAATATATTATACTAAAAACAGTGATAAAACGAACGGATGTAACCTTGTAGGAAAAAACATAAGAAAAAGGGCGGAAAACGGAAAGAAAAAGAAAAATCCGGTCCGTTCCGGGAAACTAATAGGGAAAGTCGGCAGTAGGGTAGTAGTATTTGCAAAATAATAGTAGCAGTAGTAGTAGCAGTGGCGGTAGTAGTAGTGATAAAAGATCTATATGCGAACTAAGAAACAGAAAAAATAAGTCCTGCTGCTAGATAGAAGAAAAAACCGTGAAACATTGATATAAAACATGCCATTTGAAATAATTATTAAAACATTGCAGAATGTGACAAATAAGGGTATACTATAAATAATTAAACCACGGAACACGTGGTAAAAATGAAAAAGAAAGAAAAACCGTGAAACATAAAGGGTGATGTAAATGGCAGAAAAAAAGAGAAAAAAGGTGATTAGCGACAAGCTGTTTCATGAATTGTGGACGACGGCAAAAGCATATAAAGACCCATATCACTATGCCAATGAAATTATCAAAATCGACAATGCCTGTGCCAAAGACTTAAAGAAAACCAATCTGGATGCAGATGAAATCTACGATATGGCAAAAAAGATATTTGGAATGCAGCAGATGACAATATCCCAGATCGTAGCAAAAAGCGGAAAGAAAAAAGCAGAAATCTCCCATATATTCTGTATCCCGATAAGAACACTGGAAGACTGGTGCGCAGAAAAGGCAAAATGCCCGGATTATGTAAAAATCATGATGCTAAAGCAGTTTCATTTGTTCAGGCTCGGAAAGTATGTCTGCTTAGCATCCGAGGAAGAATATAAAGAAACAAAACCGTCCGTCTATGAACATAGCGAAGAGTACGAAATCAACAAATTGTATAAAGCAAGCAAAAAGAAGAACACGGACAGTACAAAAGATAATAAGAGACGCACAGAAAGCACCTTAAAAGACGATTTTCACACAAAAAGCCATAAAGATACCTATTTGCATTCAAATAAGCAGTTAGAGGATGATATGAAATATGTAGACCGTCTGATAAAAAAGCAGTTGGAGAAAAAGAAACAGCTCAATACAGAACATTGATACACGAACCTTTTACAAGGTCGGCCGATAACTATTTGGTAGTAGGCGGCTATTTTCGTTTATCCTTGAAAATCTTATAACAAAGACCGGCAAAGGTACAGATGAAGGTATAAAGATGAATAAAGTCAGAACCTATAAAACTTCTTGAAATAAAAAAGATAACATGCTATTATCTAAGTAAACAGAAAGCACCCACTCCAAAGGTGGATGCCCCGAGTTTAAGGTTTAAATGTCCTTACGGACACCGCCTATCCTGTGGGTCAGACAGGATAGGCATTTTTATTTTCGCTTATTTCTCTTATCGAGAAAGGTAAGCAATACGATAATCAAACTGCCAAAAGATATCAGTAAGGCTAATATCTCAATAAAAATCGAAAGAATTTCATATGAGGTCATCATATCGCACCACCTCCCTTCTTATGTATTCCGATAAACCGGTAGCATAAACCCGGGAGGCTGTCACCCTGTCGTGAGTGCTTTCCTAATAATATCTTACCACATATATTTATATTTTTACAAGTTCACACAGTTTCTTTTGTGAAATTTTCGCATGACTAGTATTCGCGGATTTCGTGGATAATATGTTTCTGCTTTTCTTTGTCGATCATATAAAAGTCTTCTTCCCCGATTGTCAAAAATGCCACGCTCATATAAGAGGCATAAATAAAGTCAAATGGCGCCATGAAGTTTAAAGCCTCGGCAAAGAAACAGGCATCTTCAAAGCTGTCCACAAGAAGCACCCATAACAGATTTGTGTCGCGGTTATTATAAGTGCCGTTTAAGGCAAAGTACATCCTAAAAAAGAAAGACAGGTCATGGGAAATATTCTCAATGCAGATATCCTTATCATAAGTATCATTGTGAAATATATGATAAAAAGAAATCGGCAATTTCGATTCGTGCCGGACATTGGAATATTCTTTTCTGTGACACAGGTATTCCGTCGGACTTCCCAAAAGGGAAGATAGTAACATTTCGTAGCGTACAATCTCTTCCGGGTATTGTTCCATATAAAAATAAGGCAGATCATCCGTAAGAGTAGCGCATCCACTAGCCGTGATACGAAAGCCTCTCCGGATATCAAAAAAGAGATGGTATAAGTCTGAAGTCTCTTCTTTCAAGTGACGCATAAAATACTTAATAATCAGATTGCGTCTGGCATAGCAAAAGGACAGCTGGTAATTTTTGCAGTACAGGATATAAGATGGTTCCTGACAGTCCATGAGCCGTTTATGGTAAGAGAGCAAATCTTCCCTTGTGCCACCTGCAAGGTTTGCATCCGGAAGAGCCAGTAATTCTTTCGTGAGCAAAAGCAGATCGGCAGAAAGGTTTTTCCGATACAGTTCTGTAAGGAGTTCCCCGTCGCCTAAAAGGTCCAATAGCTTCTTGGTCTGATGGAAGGAAAACTTAGAAGGTGTCTGGGCATAAGGGCGGCGGAATACAAAATGCAGAATATCCCCATGGTGGTTTGCGGATGTGATACCCAAATCGGCATAGGATAAAATTTTATAACAGAGCGTGGATGCGGTCTCGGTTCCGGTATCATGTTCGATATAAGCCCGGGCATAAAACTGCTGCGTGTCCTTTTCACGCAGGGTAAGAATGGCATCGTGACGGACGCTGTTTGTCATGGCCTTCGTGTCACTCATATACTTTCTGTTGAGCGTGTTTGCCGCTTCGTATTCTGGTGTTACCAAAAAAGGAGAGTGTAAATAAGTCAGATAAGAATAGCCGACACCATAATCGTGCACACCAATCTTTTCCAAATTCTTCCCCGATTTCTTCTTGTAAGGAAGGCAGTTCGGATAGTAACTGCTGACAAACTGGTATCCTTTATCTGTGATATAAAAAAGTGTCGTGTAGTTATCAGAATGCTTTGGCACTTTCAGTGTCTTAACATAGCCCTTCTGTAACAGTCTCTCAACCGTTTTTGCGACACTGTTTTTCTTCTCGCAAAATGCAAATATCTCATACAAAGAAGCTGCATTGAAAAACGGTACGTTGCAAATAAGATACAAAATATCGTACTGCATGGAAAGGTTGTTTACAGACAGTAGGTTCTCTTCATCCTGGTTTGACAGGATGTCTTTTTGCAAAACTTCTTTGTTGATTTCTTCAAAATAAAAATCCATAAGTTTCATCTTCTTTCATAAATATTCAAGATACTTTTCATAAAAAGAAAAGAAGCAGCACAAGTGATATATCAGAGTTTTATCTAAGAAGTATATGGGATAAAACAGGTTCAAGATACTATCTACATCATAAACAAATACCGGAACAAAGACAAGCAAAAATGAGAAAAACAGAAAGGAAAGAAAAAGTTTATTCGGGATAATATTTGATACTTCATTTCGTATCTACAAAAAGAGGGTAAGTTTTAAAGGTTTTTAAAAAGAATTGTCGGCTATCTGCAAATCTTTATAAACCTAGTAATAGCAATGCTTTAGGGGTACTTTTTGCTAAAAGTTGTTGGATAGGTTGTTGGACAGTTAAAAAACCGTGCTTTATGAGGAATTGTTAGACTGGTTGTTGGATGAGTTGTCGGACAGGTTGTTGGACAATGTAACAGCTGTTTTATGTTATGGCTGTAAAGATACGCTTTAAATGTTTTTCAAAAAAAGAGAGTGGTTTATTTACCACTCTCTACACGCTTGATAATTTCTTCGGATGTAAAACGAACTTGCAGTTCTGGTACGTGAAATTCTTTACCGAGACGTAACAGATCTGTGATGATATGCGTTGAAAAATATTCACACACATAGGATGGTGAAAAGAATTTTATATAATGTTCGCCTCGTTCCACGAGTGTAATATAACGCAGTCTGACATCTCCTCTGTCAACTAACAAAATCAAAAGTGCATCTATAATGTTCGATATTTCGTTTGCAAAATCAGACGACATTTTGCTCTCCAATTCACAACATAATATCTTTCCGGAGCACTTTGCAGAAACACTTGCAAGATCAAATTTTTGCAAATAGGAATGATGATTTTCAGTATCGTACCACACCAAAAAAGGTGAGCATAATTTTCTATCACAGGAAAAATATCGTTCCCGAAAATAACTAAAAGAGTAAAAATAATGTAGTTTGCACAAAGGTAAATAAGTATCTTTTTTGGACAGAAAAGAGGAAATATTCTCTTCCAAAAAAGACGTATAATAGGCACCGTCAGACAAATGATATTCCAATTTTTCATAAGGAAAAGTGTCGTCCAAAAACTCTAAAATTGGAAAGACGCACTCTCTCAATGAAAGTCCGCACCATAACAAAGCGGTATAAATGGCATAGGGAGAAGAAGAAAAAACCATGATTTTTTTATTCAAAAAGATGCGCTTTATGGTATCGTGTTCTGCACATAATAGTCGGTATAATTGGTTTTTTATCTGCAGAAACAAAAACGCCTGATGTTCATTTACAATAGCACAGCTCACATACAGATAACCAGAATTTTCAGAAACAGAACACACCTTATCAATAAGAGAAGGTTCGCTGCTGATATCCTGATACTGTAAAATTTCCTCTTCCTTTAATAGATAAGGAAAGAAAAAACGTTCCTCATTTGATATAAATAAAGTGTCAGAAGAAATGCTATCCTGTTCGGAAATGGTTTCGACACCAACATGTTCTTCTAACTCCGACGTATTAACAATGCCTTGAAAAACATCCATCTGCTGTGTTTCTAAAGTCTTTGCAATGGGTATGTTAATTTCTTTTGACAATTCATAAGCAGGTGTAGCGTCAATATCCCATGCGTTCTGATAAGACTCTTTCTTTTGGAAATTCTGCAATAATTCCATACAAAAAGAGGAGATATTTTTTTCATCTTCATCATGTAACGCAGCGGCTCCAAGATTTGACAAATATTCAAAAATAGTATGTATATAGGACGGCTCGTTACCACATACCTTCTGCGTGACACCTGCTTTTTTTAATTCTTCTGCAAATGCTTTTTCGCAATAGGCGAATAAATCAAAGAGAAACCCGGACATAATATAAGTATCTGATGAAAGTATGGCTTTTGCATAACAGGCATATAGAGGGTAGTAGTCTTTTTTGGCATTCGGAAAAATATCAGCTATGGAAGTAAAATGCGAAAAGATTTCTTCTATATTAGTAATACCACCCACATTCTGACAATTTAAAATATTATTTTCGGTATCCCAGAGAATGGATTTCGTTTCTGCGGTATGAACGGTCAATAAGCCCAGTAATTGTTTCTGCTCCTTTAAAGTATCACGGTAACTGTTTTTATAAGGACAGTTATGACACAGCCCTAGCTTTTTATCTTGAAGGCGCAACAATCCCTTAAAAGAAAGCTGTTCTACGGCAATTTCTATCAGCATATTCCGAAAGCGTACAAAAGAATTGTGATCGGAAAAATAATGATTCTTTTTTCTGAAATAAAAAAAGTCATTTCTTTTTGTATAGTCTGACTGTTCCTGCCTGATGGCAGACAAGTGTTCTATTTTTTCACGGATAATATCATAGTCCGCAATCTGGTTCTGCTCTAAATAGTAGAGATATGCAAGTAAAAACTGTGCCTTTCTCTTATCAGAATTTGGCTTTAATTCTTTTACAATTTCTGAAATACAGGGTGGATCACTATATATCTGTGCCATCGCATCATCTCCTTATGTGATAAGTTTGTATTATTTTTATAAAAAAATCAACTACCTTTTTATTTTTGTGTTGTATTTTTAAACTGTGTTTCTTTCGTGAAATTTCCGCTTGATTTTGTGCCACAAAAATGATACATTATCAGAAAAGAAAGAGTGATTTTAGGAAAGGAGGCTTTTATACGAAATGGACGTTATAAATCAGAAAACGGCAGAACTGGAAACAATCTCATCTTTAATCATTGCCCTTCGCGGGAAAAGAACGAACAGAGAATTAGCCAGGGACGCAAAGGTCTCACCGGGGTCATTAAGTAAATACATTAATAAACAGGTAAAGATCAGTCCTGATACCATTCGGTTATTAACAGCACCGGAAGCAAAACCTCAAAATGGCATTACGTGTGAAGAACTGATGTTGGCAGCAGGATATATTACTGCAAGTAGTGAACAGCCACCGAAACCGGATATAGTATTTGACAATCGTGATATGAAAGACGATAATCATAACGAACGCTTACTAAAAAGAATGCAGCTTTACCAAAATTATCTGAGTGCACAGAAAGCGAAACAGGAAGAGGTAAAATGCGCGGATGCCATTATCAGTTACGTGCTCCGGGAAAATGGCTTTATAATAAAAAAGAACTATCTAAAAATCGAATCCGGACTTTTTTACATTCCAGACTTCAGCTTCACTTTGCAAAACAACGCACATATAAATGGTAAGAATTTATGCTTTACCATCATTAATGACGAGATGGTGCACAAAAACCTCAATACCGTAAAACCTCTGCTTGCAAATATCCTATTTGTAAAACCGAACGAAAACCGGAGAATTACGCTGGCGACCTTCAAGGAAGAAAATTACGATATGCTGCACTCTCTAAAAGGTTCGATTGCCTACAAAGGGGATATCACAATTATTCTTATTGATAAGGAAAAAATGAAAATCAGAAAAGAAGAGTACATCTGTTTCTTTGATAAAAAAACGGAACGGGAAAAATTCTATATCACAAACAGCCGGAGAAGAAAAACAAGCAACACAAAAACCGACGAGTGCTGAACACAAGATATGGTGAATGTAACTGAAATTTCACAAAAATACGATATTTTATAGTAAAACCCAGTAAAATAAATAAAAAAATGTTTCTTTCGAGAAACTTTTGCTTGACGCAAAGGGAAATGCGTGCTATATTATAATTAGAAAAGGAAACTACTATCCGTTAGGATAGTGACATACAATTTTTAAAGGAGTGATAATTATGAAAAATAAACAACTGATTACAACTTGCTTAGTCGGTGTAACGTGCGCTTTGATTGCAGCTCTTGGCACAACCGCATACTTTAACTATAAAGATAAGGAAGAAACACCGATCGTGGCAGAAGAAGCCATTGAAGAAACAGAAGTAGCAGAAACACCGATCGAGGAAGAGATCAAAGAAGAGCCGGAAGAACAGCTGACGCTTCAAAAAGCGAAAGCAAATACTACCAAAAACAAAAAGACCACCCCACAGGTTGAAGAGGTAGCAGAAGAAAAGGAAGAAACCCAAACAGCGGAAACAGCAAAGAAGGATGCCACAGAAACAACAACGGCAAAAGCTGAAACTTCCAAAGTAACAACAGACAACAGTAATACTGCAACATCCCAGCCGGTACAGGAAGTGGCTCAGAACACACCGACACAGCCTGCTCAGCCGAGTGAACCGAATGAGCCGGCTTCGACACAGCCAACACAACCTGCTCAGCCGAGCGAACCGGCACAGGAAGTAACTCAGAACACACCTTCTCAACCGAGCAGCACTCCTACATCACCGGCTTATCCTGACACCCCGCTGTTTATTGGCGATTGGATTGGAGATCCGACAAACCCGGATTTACCTCAAGCTATAGTTGACGATTTCATGAAAGACTTTTTACAAAATCAATAAAGCAATATAATGCCACAGAAAAAAGCAAGCGATATATACGTCGCTTGCTTTTTTGTTTCCAATAATTAAATGATACATCTAATACAATTCTTACCATGTTTTTTGATTCACTCTTTATACACATCAATACTCTTTTTTGAAATTATTACCCTTAAAAATGCTGGATATAGCATTGCTACACATAGAAAACTGCCACCAGTACACTGTAGTGAATTACGAATGAATTGCACCATGGTTTGATATCTGACAAAACTTTCCGACAAGGTAAATTTTTGATAAGAACTTATTTTAGTGCCTATAATTTCTATGCTCAAAAAGAAAATGCTTGAAAAATATCGACAGATATAGCATTATTATATACGAAAGATATTACAAGTGCTATACACTTGTAATCATTACTAGTGTATAGCACTTGTAATTAGTATAGTATTTTTAGAAAGTAGCTGATTATTATGAAATGGAAACATCTATATATAGGTACAGGACTGTTAATAATAGCATTAGCACTATGCGCCTGTGAAAAGAAAGAAGTAACACAACAAGAACTGTCAGAAAATGACATACAAGGATTCCAAAAAAATCAACCTTCTGTATATGTCGAAGAACCCAAAATTATTACTTATGTATATGAAGATGATGAAATTAAATTGTGCAAATACAATCAGCTAAATGTTCATGTTCCCGATACCTCGGATTATGAAGTGCCACAGGAAATTATTGACGAACAGATAAACATGCTAATCGAAAGCACCGAGGAACTCAAAAACGTAAAATATGATGGAACAGACGAATGGATATCCGAAAACATGGGATTACAAAAAGCAGAACTGGAAAAACAACTAACGGAAGATGCCAGAAACGCTTATCCATCGCAAATTGAATCACAGACAAAAAATGAACTGATTACATATATCTATAACCATTGTCAGTTCACACCAAGTAAAGAACGTTGCGAAGCAATCACGTTTCGACTGAAACATGAATGCGAAGAGGCCGCCAAAGAATATGAATGGGAAGATATGGAACAGATGCTTTATTATCGCTATGGATATTCCTCATGGGATGAATATATCAACAGTGAAGAAGGACAGGAAGCGATAAAAGTAAATGCTGAAATGGATGTCATGTTTGATACGCTATGGATTGCAACCGGGTATAACGAACTATATGGCACAGAAGTCTTAGATATCAATGAAAGGATTATTCAATATCCTGAAAATGTAGATTATGAAAAAATAAAAATTCAAAAACAACAAACACAAAGTATTATAACAGATTTTATATATGAAACTGCCATAATAGAAGAAAATGAGGGGGAGATACAAAATGAAAAAGCAAAGTAGGAATATTCGTCTTATATTAGTTATTACAACTCTGTTAGTCATCTTTAGTCCAATACGGATAAACGCAACAGAAGTTAATGTATCAGAATTTGAAGATAAGAAAAACAGTATTCTCGAATCCATGGAACAGGAAATTGAGGATGCTCTTGCAATTACATCTTCAGAAAAAAACTGTCACATCACAGTTAATACTACCAAAGGTGGCAGTATTGAATTTGCTAATGGCAGTACGGACTATGCAGAGCAGACATCCGCAGACTTTTACGTTCATGAAAATGATGGATATGTTTTAAAAACACTAAAAGCATATGATACTGTAACAAAAGAAGACTATCCGATTGCTGTCATGAATAAAGACACAAATTTCTATACCGTCAATGCAAACAAAAATGGTGTCACAATAGAAGCAGAATTTCAAATCAAAGATGCATTTCAAATAAACTATACAGAAGAAAGTATTAATCAACTATTAATAAATATTCCAGAGAGTGCATGTGTACAAGATATAGTAGAATTTTCATTTACCGGTGAAGAAGGTATAATCCCTTCAAACGTAACGTATTCTTATTTCGACGATGAAAAAGAAGAAACGGTAACACTATTTTGTGAAAAATTGGGTAACAATCAATATCGGTTTACTATGCCACCTGCAAATATCACATTATCTGCAGAAAAAAAACAAGGTACAAAACATGCAATTACGTTACAGACAGAAGGAACTCTAAACAATATTCCTACTTTATCTAAGACAAGTGCATACGCTGATGAAATTATTTACCTGTTTGGCTCTACGGATGAAGAATATTATACACAGTTTACCGCAGAAACCAAAGATGGAATTGAACTAAATGTTCTCTATGATGCTGACTTACAAAGAAACTATATTTTGATGGCGGATGAAGATATTGTTATATACGCATCGGAATTTCAGGTATTTAATAAAGAAGCATACGAGAATGCTGACAAGGAAGAAGATATAAAAGAAATTACACTGGAAGTATCTGAAAAAGAACCGGTACACACATTCTCCTTAAAATCTCTCAGTCTCTCTTTACTAGCTGACATGTATGCCTCTACAAATTATCCGGATCATACAACAACCGCAACCAAAGGAGCAGGGGATGATACCGCACCAACAGTCACCATTACAAAAAATGCCCGCTGGACGGATATTGAAAATGGCTATGCAGAAATCTATTTAACAGAAAAAGATACTCCCGGAACAATTACTTCACAAAAATATATAGGTGCTGATTATGCTATTGCTATTGATCGTTCCGATTCAACCATGGTTGACTGGGCGCAAATGTGGTTTTACTGCGCTGACCAAAGTATTCTTGGTTATGCATCAAATAAAGATGGAAGCGGTGGTCACTACCAATATTCCCCTTACGCGCAGTATGCGGCTGCGCAGAGTCCTTGCTTGCTAAAATCGCATTACTATGTACTTCCAGATGGCAAAAAAATGTATATAACTATTAAAACGGCAGTGGGTACACATGGCGTATTATGGGGTTATTATGCCGAAGATACCGATAACACACAGCTTCTGCATATCAATTTAGGAGACTATCCAGCAGAAGTTTACTATGAAGATGCATGTTTTGATCTGAATGGAGATGGACATATCAATATTGGAACAGATGAGATTGGTGTCAAGCAGGTATCATATGATTATTCAATTGACAAGTACCATTTCGATCAAAACGGAAACCATATTGGTTTCATGGGCAATAATACCATGATGAAAATGTATGCTGTAAAAGATGTAAATCATGTAGATACCAGCAGGGAAAATACAGCGTTAACACAACATCACAACGAAAAATGCTATTATCTTACAGGAGTAAACTTTGCGAGTGATCTCGAATTTGAACAAATCCAAACATGGAGTAACTATTCCTGTAGTTCAGCATCTCGTTTTAATTATGAAAAATTATTTGCACAGACCATTATTGAATTATTAAGAACATTAGATGAGCAATATAATACAGATTCACCTTCCCGTGTTTCCGTTTGGCAGTATGGCAACCGCGATGATTATTCTTCTCGGTTGGGTTTAGCATGGGTTGAAACTGACGAAATTGGCAGTACCGTAGTACCCGGCTCTGGCATAAACAAAGACTATCTTGCAAGAAGATTTGAAAAAGCAGCCGATGACAGCCGTGCAGGTGTTGTAAACGGATATGATTTTAGTCAGGAAGGATTAGTTCATTATAACGGAGGACTACAAAATGTAAATGATGTCAGCGTTAACTTAACTTCTATAATCGCAGGTGGCGGTACAGACTACGCCCCGTCCTTAAATCTTGCCTATATGTTAATGACGCAAAGAACCGGAGAAGAAGCCAAACGGCCGTTTAATATCATTTTTATGACAGACAGTGAAGAAGAAAGCGGTTATCATTATTCCACAGATTTACGTACCTTAAATGGAAACACGGTTTATTATAACGCAACAAACGTTGCCAACTTAATCAAGGCACATGACAGTTGCCCGGTAACCTTATATACCATTGGTATCGGCGTAGGAAATGGTGCCGGAGATACAACTTATTTAGAAGAGTTGTCAGGTACAAATAGTAAGAGTCAGGTTTCGAAGACATTCTTTACCACAGTGGTTACAAATAGAAGTTCTTTAGCAGATGCCTTAAACGGTATTGCAGAATCTGTTGTAAAAAATGCGATTGTGGATGAAGAAATTAACACAAATGCTGTCAATAAAGTATTTGAGGATAGTGTATCCGACTATTTTGACATTATATCAACCAGTACGGCAAACGGAACCATTAACCATTCCGGCAGTACGGTTACCTGGAATGTCACAGAAGGTGCTAACACTACCTATAATGCAACCATCCGCATTAAATTAAAAGACGAATACCGTTATTTGATTAGTGACACTTCTTACCCGACCAATAAAGACACCAGTACATCTTTGGGCGCAAAAATGACTTATGATGTCAGAAATACCAAAAATGAAACCGTATCCACTGGCAATAACATTCAGACAGCTACGCCCGTTCTGCCTTATGGTACGGTAAAGATGTTAAATAATAAATCGAATGACAATGGTAAAAATTATACGGTTGATAGTACTTATGCAAATGCCATTCAGGTAAACGTATCAAGAAAGGCAGTTAGTGATTCAACTTATGGTGCTACGATTGCAAGTGCAGTAGCAACGAAAACCGCAGACAATAAATACCAGTGGGAAATCACAAGAAGAAATAGCAATAACTCAATTCCTCTGGTTCTGTATAGTAATTATGAAGAAAAATACGATTACAAACAGACAGAAGCTCCCGTAAAAGGATATGCAAATGTAAATTCTGCCGATACGAAAGTCAGCGATATAGAGTATCAGACAGTGTATACCAATAAACCTTATCAGGCTACCGTTGATGCAGACAAACGCGATGCAATGAACGGAAATGTTATCAAAGATGCAGAGTTTACCGTTTTCTCCTATAAAGGAAGCGGGGATACTAATAATATTGATAACTATAATGTATATTGTGTTGGCAAAACCGGTTCAAAGGATCGTATCTATGCAGTCGATTATGATACTTACATTGCTAATCCATCTAGTTATGATGCTGTCAAATTATTATATAGTGCGACAGAAAACAAATATGTAAGTACAAAAAATCTATATTATGACGAACAGACCAATAAAGGTTATTTTAAGATCGTCGAGACGAAAACCCCCAGCGGTTATTACGGCGACTGGAAAGCCGGTGTTACACCGAATGCAAACAGTACTTATAAAGATAAAAATAACTATGATGTTGTAATTGATACCAATGGCGCTGATGAGCAGCATTATACCATTAAAAATACAAACGATACGACATTCCGCAATACGCCGGTGAAATATGAAATCAGTATTTCAAAAACCGGTCCTGTTTCAACAGGTATTGAAACAGACGGAAATAAAACTTACACGAAGTACGAAACAAAACCGAAAGCTGGTGCTATGTATGTACTTCGTGCAGCAGAGGATATTAAAGATGTTCAGGGCAATGTTGTGTACGCAAAAGGCACCATCATTGAACCCCAAGATATTAACTCGACAAGTAGCTCTCTTATTCGTGCAAATGAACAGGATTCTACTTATGTCGCAATCTCAAGTATTGACCTTCATAATTATAATGAAGAAACCGGATTTACAACTGAAAATATTGGAACAATCTTCCAGTCAGAATTTGTTTATACATCCAACGATCCGAACGCGACTGTTGTTACCAAAACCAAAAATCTGGCAAACCATACCTTGAATGCAAATTGGGATACGTTTACTGTTTCTGCTGACGGAAAAACCATTACGTTTCCAGATGGACAATCAACGGAACACGTATTTGTTACCAATAGCAACGGCATTGCCAATATTAAAGGGTTATGGAAAGGTATGTATGAAATCGTAGAAATCATACCACCTTCCGGTCTGTTAAAAGGTTATGGAGAAACAACCTATGAAGCATCCGGAAAAAGCATTACAAGATACGTGAACAGTTCTTTCTCGGTCGGTGCAGATGTTGATAATGAATACACAAGAAGTATCAGTGATGCCGTTTCGTACTATAACAAACCACTGCATGCAGATGTTCAGTTAGATAAGGTAGACTTTGACAATGGGAACAAAATAAAGAACGCCGTATTTACTGTATTTGCTTATTTAGGAATTGGCGACGAAAACGATATTGCGAACTACGGTGTATATTGCTATGAAAAGAAAACGGCAGCAGCAGATGAAATGGACTGTGATATTTATACCGTACCATACAACGTGTATGTACAGGATCCCGATGCCTATAAAGCCGTTCAGGTTCTTTATAACGAAAGTAAAGGATATTATACAAACACGGCTCCGTTATATGCGACGAGTATCAATAACGGTCACTTCAAGATTATCGAAACTGAAACACCAGAAGGGTACTTTGGCGACTGGAAAGAAGGTATCAACCCAAATGCACTGACAGATTATCAGTATAAGAACGCATATGATATGGTTATCGCACAAAACAGTGTCAGAAACCAGATCTTTGACGTTCGCAATACAGATAAAGCAGTCAATACTTACACAAACAAAGGTGTGAAATATCAGATCGAAGTGGAAAAAATCGGTGACGTAGCAACTGGTACGGAAACTCTGGAAGATGGAACAGAAAGTGTTATTTATACAGAGTTAGGACTTCCTGGTGCATGGTACGTTGTAAGAGCAGCCGAGGATATTTATGATATTCAAGGAAATCTGATTTACAACAAGGGTGAACTGATTACACCTACAACACCGACTGCAGAAAGACCATCCTTAGTAAAAGAAACAGAGCAGGATTCAAGCTGTTATGTATATTTAAAAGACCTTGATTTATCAGAGTATGAACAAAGAGCAGATTCAAATCATGTATTGCATATTGATAGTACCATTCAAAACGGTATTTCCGTAGAAGATATTGACGGATTTGAAACCGAAGGTACTTATGTAAGAAAAACCGATTACTTTGAAGATGAAACATACCAATACAACGACTTATATGATGAATACGATTTAGACTGTGCAAATGGAATTATCACATTTGCAGACGGACAAACAACGGATCGCATTTTCGTAACAGGCAACGATGGTAAAGCCATCATCAAATATTTATGGAAAGGCAGTTACGAAGTAACCGAATTAAAAGCTCCGACTGGCTATGTTCGCGGAAGAAGTTATACCGTTGATATTTTAGATAATGATATAAGGGTTCGGAAACCCACCAATTCAGCATTTTCAATTTTTGAATCCGTCACAAATGACTATACAAGTACCGTGACAGGAAATGTCATATTCTTTAATGACAGACAGAAACCAAACGATGACACACCCTCGGATGGTTATGATCCGAAAGACAATAACCCTTCCATTTCTTTGACAAAATCCGTCGAAGAACATTTATACAGACCACTTGAAACGGCATATTACCATGTAAAAGTAAAAAATACGGGTGATTGTGACTTAGTAAATGCCGTTATCACAGACTGTATGGATAATGGGGAAGAAGTTGTCATTGCAACCATCGACAGATTGGCCATTGGGGAAGAACAGACTTTTGATTATGAATTTATTGTGCCGGAAACCGATGAACCGGGAACTGTTCATAATAATGTAGCAATTGTAACCGCTCATTCTGAATCAGTACCAGAGTTTGGTATTCCTGAAAAAGAAGTCAGTGACAGAGACAATGAGAAAATCAAAGTCATTGATGATATGGGTGTATTAAAAGAGTCTGATAAAAACCTATATATCAATGGCGAAACCATTACTTACACCATCTATGTAAAGAACAATGAAATTGTTTATGGTGATTACGTATTAACGGACGAGGAAGAAGATTACTTTGCATCAGAGGATTATTTTAATCATGTATCAGGAAACAATCTTTACGATGATGTAGATGCAGACATGACCGTTATTGCGCACAAGAAGAGTGTAATACCGGAAGATTACAACCCTTCTATGAGTTATACATTCTTTTCACAAACAGACTTATTTGATGATCCTGTTCACAAGATGTATAGCATTAAAGCCTTAATGCAGGAAACGAAGTTAAAAACATTACACAACATTGTTGTAACCGATAATTTCTTGTCCGATGCAACCTTAGTTTCAGGAAGTATTGATAACGGTTCACTAAGCGATAATAGTATTAGTGATAACACCATCAGTGGAAATTCCTTGAATGGAATTGTCACAAGCGGATATAAGGAATTAGGAGATTTAACCTATATTTCCGGTAACATTGATGAACGAATTAGCTACGACAAAGATGGAAAAGTCGTTATTCAGTATTTAAAACCTGGTGAAACAGCAATTTTACGTTACACCATGGAAATCGGAGAAAATTTCGATGGTTCTTATGTAGATAACTTTGTAGAGGCCGTCTGCGCCGAAGGATTAAAAGATAATGACGAAAAGAAAGTCTATATTGAAAATCCGGAAATCAAGATTATTAAATCTGCAAGAGAACACAGTTATAATGGCAATGATGTACTAGACGGTGTGAATAACCACGTAGAATACGATGTAACAGTAACCAATACCGGAGACTGTGATTTAACAGATACTCTGGTAAGAGATACCGTATTAATTGACGGTACCTTCCTTACAGACGTAAAAGTATATGATGCTGAAGGTCTGCTTGTAGAACAAATACAGGACAGCGTAAGTGAAAATTCTGTAAACGACAATTCCGTAAGTGGAAATTCGATTACAAATAGATACCCGGATCTGTTTACATGTTCCGTAAGCGAGAACTCGGTTGCATTAGGAGATTTACCCGTAGGTTATTCAAAAACCATTACTTATACCTATGATTTATCAAGAGAACAGGCTGGTAAATATGTAGCAAATATCATGGCGGTAGATGCCGTTACCACACCTGACCCGGACAATCCGGATAAACCACAGAAACCCGTAAAAGATACTGATGATGAAGTGGTTTACTCAAGTGTTCAGATTGGTATTCGTAAGTTGGCGGATACGAACGGAGTATCAAAACCGATTAAAAATGCTTTATTAGGATTATACGCAGCAAAAGATATTACAAATATTTTTGGCGATGTAATCATTACAGAGGGAACGTTCTTAAAACAGACATACACGGATGAAGATGGTTTTGCACGTTTTAATCTGGCAGACTATCCGATTGGCGAATACTTAGTAAAAGAAATAGAAGCTCCGAACGGAACATATCGCTCAGATGCAATCCTTTATCTGCATACATTGGATTACCGTTTCAATGATGACATTACGGACGTTTATGTCGGTGGCGTAATCAGAGATCAGGCATCCAGGGTAAAAGTATTCTTGTATGATGACAATACGATGGAAGAACTGGCAGATGCAAAACTTCTGGTATCAACAGACAAGAACGCTACACTTTCTGTAAGTGGAAACTCTACAAGCGAAAATACAACTCCTAGTGACGACATTGTAGATGTATACATCACCAAAGTAACAAATGGCGAGGGATATGAAATTTATGGTTGTATTCCCGGTCAGACATATTACTTAATTGAAGATACTGCAAGAACGGGATATGTAAATGAAATTGTACGTGATTTATCCGATACCGCTTTACATACAACAAGTGAGGAAAAGAACATCATCTCATTTGTGGTACCGGAATACACCACAACAACAATTAACGATGAAGATAACAGACTTTATACAAAGATTGAAAATTCTTCTGAGGTAAAACCGTATAACTTAAGAATTACCAATGACTTTGTACAGGGTGAAGTAAAGATTTATAAGACCGGAGACCTGTTAGATTCATGGAACATCATTGATAAGGTCGTACATTGGTTCAAGAGTGTCTTTACATACATCAAAGGAAGCGTTTCAGATGTCGAATTTACGATTACTGCAAATGAAGATATTTATCATCCTGATGGTGTAACCGGCATCATCTATCATAAAGGCGATGTTGTAAAAGAAAATGTTAAATCCATTACAAAAGATGCGATTGAATATACAGATAATGCCGGACTTGTAACATTTACAGAGATGTATTTGGGCGAATATGTGATTACAGAAACCCGTGGCAGAGAAGGTCTTTATATTACCGAACCAATCGCTATCAAATTGGAATACAAAGACCAAGACACACCGATTGTATATGCAACGGAAAGCGAAATGGCAATCCATAATCCGAAACAGGAAGTCACAATTAATATTTACAAGAGAGATAAAGATACGGGCAATCTGTTAGAGGGTGCAGAGTTCGAACTTTATGCTGCGGAAGATATTTATAATGACGCAAATGAAATCATTACAAAGAAAGATGAACTGTTAGAAACTGGAATTATAACAGATGAAAACGGATATGCGTGCGTAGAATCAGAACTGGCAAACGGATATGTTTATTACTTAAAAGAAGTAAAAGCTCCTGAAAATTATTATATCGACAAGGAAAATGAAAAAATCTATGTTGATACTACTTCTACACAGTTCTTAGATAAACAGCTGGTTTATGATGTAACCGTGTTAAATGACAGAAGTGATGATAAACTTACCGTTTTAAAATCAGCACCAGAAACAATTGATGTTACAGAGACATTAAGATTTACCGTTGACCGCATCAGTAATGATTGCCGTGTACCTGTAGATGACTTTACCGTGATTGACGTATTGCCCGCAGATAAAGTAGACATTCAGACACTTTACACAGGCTCCTTTACCGAAGATGTTCCAATGAAAGTATACATCCGATCATCTTCATGGAAACCATCAAGCACAAGCGTTTCTAACAATAGTACAGAAGAAACGAAAGTGAATGAAACCAATACAAAGGAAACAGATGAAGCAAGTCAGGATAAAGAGGACACATACATATTTACAACTGGCGAACGTGCATGGCAGAACGGTTCTGTCGGAGCATTATCATTTGTAGCAAATGCAAACCCGACGGATTTAGTAAAGATAACCATGGATGATAAAGAAGTTCCAAATGATGGATATAATAAGGTTGCTACCATAGGTGAAACCTCCATTTTCTTCAATAGCGATTACCTGAATACATTAGCTGCTGGAGAACATGTTTTAAAATTCATCTATAAGAACGGAACTGCTTCAACAACATTAACAATTAACGGCGTGGATAGTAGCATTGGCAGCAATAACACTGACACAGACACCACAGATAATACGGACAAACCAAGTGTTGATACAAGTAGTGATGGATGGATTTTATGGTCCGACAATGTTTCTTCCGGTAATGGTGCTACTTTAGCAAAAGAATCTCTGAACTTAGCGAACAATGAACGAATCGCACAAATCAAGATTGAATTTGGCACGGTACCGGCAGGCTTCATTAATAGCATGGAAGATAAACCTTACTACGAGGGCCCGGTAGATGATTTGGAAGAAAACGCTGAAATTTTAAATCACATTAGTCTGACTGGTACAGCATTTGGCAAAAAGCTAAAAGATGATGATGATACGACAACGACAACAACCGTTCCGGATCCAAAGATCGTCGTGAAAAAATCTGCACCAGAAACAGCCGTGATAGGTGAGAGTGTACAGTTTACGATTGACGAGATAAGAAACGATTCAACAAAGGAGGTTAACCGTTTCACATTAAGCGATGAACTTCCCAAGAACGTAAATATGACAAGTCTTTATACAGGTACCTATTCAGATGAATTAAAATATACCGTTCTGTATAAGACGAACTTAACCTCCGA
Organism: Lachnospiraceae bacterium; assembly: GCA_017621115.1. The sequence continues at coordinate 21,993 of JAGATU010000079.1, read as the reverse complement.
CTGGAAAGTTTGGAAATCAGATGTCAGCACAACAAAAGGTCAGACATTACAAGTGTCCGATTTAAGTCTTTCTACGAATGAATACATTACCGAATTTGCTATGCAATACGGTACTGTTCCGCCTGGTTTCTGCTTAAATGCAAACGACAGGGCAACGTACCATGTAACCGTAGGTAATGCAAAGGAAGGAACAAAACTGGTAAATAACATTCATTTGACCGCTTATCGGAACAAAAATAAGCTGACTAGTGATGATACAACAACAACAACGGTACAGAAAAAGCCGACTACAAAGATAACTGTAAAAACAGGTGACAATAATTACCTGTATGCAATTTGTCTGATGCTTTTCATACTCAGTGTGATAGGATTTGTGGCTTATTCCGCAATTGTGGCAGTTAAACACGTAACAAAAGATTCCATTATTGATAATGGAGACAGCATGACGATTATTCCAGGAAAAAAATTTGGAAATAAAAGTCAAAAAACATTAGCCGAAATCATGAAAGAAAAAAGCATCGATTCATAATCATCATTTTAAGGCAGAACTGCAAAATGGATAGTCAGATGGCTATCCTTTTTGCAGTTAAAAATACAAGGAGACTCCTCATGAAAAAAGAAAAGAAAAACCTCATCATAAAATCTTTGGTAGTAACTGTAGTTGCAGTCGGAATTGTAAGTGGACTGAAAGTATATCAAAACCATCTTGCTAACCGTTTGGAAGCAGAAATTTATGAAAAAGATGTTACACAGGAAAATGAATCAAATATAAAAGATATAACAGAAAATGAAAATTACGTATCCTTAGTAGAAGAAAATTACACAGCATATGAAAAAGATACGTTTGATATAAAGAAACTTAGTATAAACGGAAAAGACATTACTCTTCCCTGTACGGCAGGGGATTTAAAAAAGGCAGGACTTTCTGTTTTTGAACAACCAAAAGAAAACCTCGAGCCTCACATTGCAGTCAGCACACTGTTAACCGATGAGGAATTTAACTATAACGTAGTATTGGAAAACACCACATCTGAAGCTGTAACATACGATGCTATGACAGTCAAGGAAATCAAATGTATCCGGGATTTGCAAAAATACGGAACCAAAAGCAGAAAAAAACTGGCAGGTTTTACGATTGGTTCTTCCACCTATGAGGAAGTAACAAACACCTGCGAACCGTTTGAAAAAATCGGGGACGGAAACGATGTAACACTACGGTATTTAGTCCAGTCCGAGGACGGAAAATATGTTGTGGAAATGTGTTTTATAAACCAGATTTTGGAAGGCTATTATATACACTACGATACGGAGCTGCTTCAGGCAGACAGAAAGACAGATAAAAACCAGTAAGACACGAAAATACGGAGGAAGTATTATGAAACAAAAGAAATTAGAAAAGCATATCATCCGAATACTGACAACATTCACTATGTCTCTGGCAGTCTGTTTACCAGCCATAAGCATACATTCGGTCTATGCAGAAACGGATCCGAATACATGTGAACATACATGGGTAGAAGCAAGTATAGAACCGGAGTATATAGATAATACATGGTACGGTTCATCCACATCCTATGATACATTTGATGAAGTAACAGCCGCGAATGGAAAAACATTTTATAAAACAACCGGAAAGGCATGTGCCAGATACCGACTGGATGTATTAAGTGATACTACATTAACGCTTCAGTTTGCCAGTGATTATTCAACATCCTCTACATCTTCATCACACAAAATACAAATTAAAACGGTTCATGATGATACAGTCGTGTCCAATCAGACAATCAGTGGATGGGATTTATACGGAGGAAGTAAAGAAACAACCGTTGAATTAAAAGAAGGAACCAATGATATTTATATTCTTGGTTCTTCCATAAATTCTTATTATTATCTCGGATTTTATGCACTGGACGCATATACCTATGATAAATGTAGTAGTTGTCAGACAAAAGCAGCACATGATAATAATACGGTAGTAAATAAACAGGCAACCTGTACGACAGCAGGAAGTATAACCAATACCTGTAAAAACTGTGGACATGTTGAAACCGTAACCGTCCCGGCTACCGGACATCATATCGGAGAACATACCTTATATAAGTATTCCAGTTCTTTATACCTTGGCTATCCGGAAGACGCATACAAAATTGACGAGCCGGAGTTATGTGGGGAATATTACCGGTATTATTTCAAATGTGATGATTGCGGCAGTGAATGGAATACAACGTGTTATTTAACATCTGACACGGATTATTCCTATGGAAAAACAAAGTATGCAGATCATGAGTTTGAAACAGATGAAAACGGGGAAATCATAAAATATAATTATACACCGGCTACCTGTACCGAAGACGGTTTCTATGAGACACACTGTACGCTTTGCAATCATGATATTGAACAGTATGAATACAGCGAAGGGCATGATTACTCTGATACGATAACCGTAGATGCAACCTGTATCACGCCAGGATATACATCAAATGTATGTAGCCGTTGTCAAAATAATGAATTTTTAGAATGCTATGAAAATGTATTATCAAGATATAAAAGCAGTAGTTCTTATGCAAGTTATGATGATTATAGTCTTGCAGTATTAGCTACGAATGAGGTAAATGATTATTATTCTGGGTATGGAACGAATATTACTTTGCCATTAAATCACGACTGGGTGGAAACCGACAGAACAGATTCTACCTGTACAACTACCGGGTCTGTTACTTATGATTGCAGCCGTTGTGATGCACAAAAGGAAGAAGATTTAGAGTTGGCAGATCACGACTTGGTAAGAACCACACTGGTAGAGCCAACTTATGAAAGCAGTGGAAGTTACCGCTATACCTGTAATAACTGTGATTATACCTATGATGAGGATATTGCGCATCTTAGCATCATGACGGAGGAAACTATCTATCCATCTGGGGATTATCCTTATGATATGGAATTTAGCTATGTCTGTGAAACAACTTCAAATAGTGAAGTTTATGTAGCCATTGATAAAGATGGCAACATCTGGGGATGGGGAAGTAATTCCACGATTGGCATTAACACCTACAAACCAACACAATTAACACAGGGCTTAAAATTTAAAAAAGTAGAAATATTAAATGATAACATCTATGCCATTGATGAACATGGCTGTATCTGGCGTAACGGAAAAAAGAGCAACAATGGATTATACTTAACCAATGATATCTCCAATACGGGGTCTTCTGTTTCATTTGAACGCTATGAAAGCGATGTAGCGTTCAAAGATATTTCCGTGTGCTATGGTGACAGTTCCAGAGTTTTATTTTTATCACAGGATGGCGATATTTATTTATCCGGCTGCGGTAATGGAACGGAGGAAATTTTAAACAAAGACGCTACAAACGGATACTATTACATGGAAAAAGTAGAGGCTGGTGATACAAAGTTTGCGAAAGCAAGATTTGTATATGGCGGTCTTGTTGCCATGTCAACCGAAGGTGATTTCTGGTCCGGTGGCACAACCGGCAGTTCTTATCTGACGTATTATGGTGCAGCAAACGGGGATCATACGTTTCAAAATAGAAATATCGGTTTTTCCATCAAGGGACTTGGAAATGCTGGCGGCAACACCTTTGTAATTGATGAAAACGGGGATGTCTGGGGAGTGGGACAGAATAACTACAATTTCCTTACCACAGAGGAAAATGCTTCTTCCACAGCAACCTTTGTAAAAATTTTAGAAGGCGAACATGCCGTAAAAGTAGACAGTGAATATGGAATGATTTCGGTTTTAACCGAAGACGGAAGACTGTTCTTAAAAGGAAGCGGAAATTATTATTATATTCCGGGAACCAGTTCCTATAACACGACAGGGTTTATGGATGTCACAAGCTCTTTAGGTATTGAAACAAAGATTACGGATACCTTTACAAACTATGCCGGAGTCTTTTTTACAGATGAATACCATGATTTATATTCCGTTGGTAATTATTACTATTACCCTAAAATGGATGGAAGTACATCCTATAACTGTAATAAACCGGTTTCAAGAATTACGGCAATTACCCATAATTTTGAAGAAAACGGAGAAAAAATGGAAGCAACCTGTACAGAAAATGGATATGTGGACCTTACCTGTACAGATTGTGGAATTACCATTCGTAAAACATTAAATGCCTTGGGACATGCTTATGCTTATGACCACGATTCGGAACAGTATCAGGGAGATGTAAAATCTTATAGCATCCGTTGTACCAGATGCGGGGATACCAAAACTGCTACCGTAGAAGATGGTTCTGTAAACACGGCAAGCTATACGTTTGATAAATCCTGTACGGATCATGTCCTTATATTGAGTGAAACAGCAGAAAGTAATGCATTAACCGCCACATTGGACGGACAGTCTTTCTTATATACAGAAGATGAATACAATGCGATGACATATCCGTTTGTGGCAACAAAATTTAAGGATGTTTTCAGTCTTTACCGTCCAAGCTATAGTAATTATAGCTACACAACTTTTGGAGCCGGTATTGATTACCATGGTGATATCTTAAATGGAAAAGTATCACCCGGTTCAGAAGGGGATTACCCTTCCTATAGTTATAGTAGTAACCAGTATTTCCGGTTCCATTACGATAATATCTGGTTTACGGATGTATATCCATATTCAGAATACTGGTTTTCTGCCAAAGATATCAATGATGAATGGTATATCCATGTAGATACCAGCAGTTACGGTCGCTACCAGATGTTTAACATCAAGGATTTTACCAATTACGATAGTCTGTCTGCCTTTACCGATTCGATTTCCGGGGAAACCATGAATTTAGCCGGTACAAAGATAAAAAAGGTATTGATAAGAAGTAACTGGAACGTGGAAGTATTATACGAAAACGGCATCTGTCTGATATTAAATATTGGCTATATTTCTTCTTCCGGTTCTTATGGTATTACCGGATATGTACAGTGTCCGGCTATCATTACAGATATGGACTTAAAATACCTGTATGCAGAAAATGGCAATTACTATAGCTGCAATGGAACTTCGTTTACGGAATGTGATAATGCATATGAGAAAACAACCATTGCAAACAGATACATTAATTACAACAAAGGTTCTGCTTATACATCTAAGGATTTTGCGAAAACATATAAAACCGCAAAGGTATGGATTGAAAACGGAAGTGCCTATGTATCCGGTAATCCGATTGCCTTAAACCACTTTGTAACACCGACCATGACAAATCCGGATAAAACTTTATTATCCGATGGTAATACCTATGTCCGGATTGATACCAATGGTATCGTAGATAATAAAGGAATTAAATATGCCTTAACGGATACCAACCGGTATATTGAAACTAAACAGGGAGATACCAGTGTTACATTAGTTACAAAAACAAACAATCAGACCGGAGGCTTACAGATTGTATCCGGAAGTCATACAGGTATACATACAGCAGTAACAAAAGAAGCTACCTGCGAAGAATACGGGGAAATTCATGTAACCTGCGATGATTGTGGACTGGATGAAATTGTAAAAACACAGAAATTAGAACACGATTTTACATACCATGTAGATAATAATGAAGTATCTGCAACCGTGACAAAATCATGTTCTGTTTGTGGTGCAACCGAAAGTATACCGGATGTTTCCTATACAAACGTCATTCCCAATGGGGCTGCCACAATCGGTGATTCCACAGGAAAATACGCAAATATTCTCTTAGACTGTCAGGGAAATGCCTACAGCTTCGGTGGTGGAATACAGACAGGCTCAAATGTTTCAGCAAGTGAAACACCTACATCCTTAAACTGGGATGTGAAATTAAAAACCGGAAGCATCGGAGATGTTTTCTATGGTATTGATTTTGACGGTAATATCTGGCGTTGTGGTGCCTTACATAACTTGGATACCGAAAAGAGTACCGAAGAAAACGAAGCACTCATACAGGTAACATCCGGGGTTTCTTTTACGGATGTTGCTGCCAATGTCGGAAATCAGATGGCTCTTGCCGTGGATGAAAACAACAACCTTTATATTTCCGATATTTATTCCTACTACAGTTTTGAACCGTTTGATATCAGCGATAAAACGACGACAGGTACCATTAAAGATATTGCGGTCGTTAATAATACCGGTTATATCGCCTATGAAAACGGAAAAGTCTTTGCTGTAAAGAGGGAATATACCCAGAAAACAACCAGTAGCAGTTATTATACGGTAGAATCGATCAGTGTTGTGGCATGTCCGGATATCACACAAGGCAATTTCCGTGTGGTAAATAAGGAATTGCTTTATACTACCGGTACAACCACAAAAACCGAACAGAAACTAAGTGAACTGACATCCGGAAGTGTAACCAAGACAACCATTTTTACCTATGATACGACCTATGCATCCGAAAAGATGCTGGTAAACTTTAATACCAGCTCCGGAAATGCCGTTCTTTCATTAAAAGACGGACATCTGTATGGTTATGCATCCTTTACAACACTGTTAAACAATACTTTCCCGGCTTCTTCTATAGGAAAAGAAAACGGCTGGATTTTAATTGATGAAGAACAGGAATATACGGATATCTTTACAGCTGCGGGCGTATTCTTTGCCGTTCGTACAAACGGGGATATTGTGTCCATGGGAGAGAGCGCATATTCTGCCATGGCAGGACGGGATATTGCAGAAAACACCATAGATGCCGTACCCATCTTAAATATTCATACCAATCATCTGGAAGTAGAAGAGTTTGTGGACTATACCTGTACCACGGACGGATATACCAAATATACCTGTAATGCATGTGGAATTAGTTTTATTGCTGATCAAACCAGTGCAGCACACAGATGGGAATTAGTCGAAACCCTTGAGGAAGCAACCTTTGGTAACTTCGGAAGAGGTATTTATGAATGTTCTGTTTGTGGAGAAAGAAAAGAAGATACGACCGAACAGACCGATACGATTGATGCATCCGAATGGGAATATACCACAGATGATACCAATAATATCATTACCCTGACAAAGTACAGGGGAACCAAAAATGTCGTGCGTGTGAATTCCTACTATTATGTACTGGCAAAAGATAAATGGTACTATACGCAGCTTGGCGTATCCAGTTATTCCTATGGAAATTCGACGGGACCTTTTATCGGTTCCACTACCAGTATCCGTGAAATTTACATAGGCGATGACGTTACCGTGGAAGGCGGGAAAGCCGATGATATGTTTGCTTTCTTAAACCTGAATGCACTGCATGGTTTTCCGAAAAATATTACTTCTGCAAAACAGATGTTTTACGGTACCACAGTTCCCAGTGTGGATCTGTCCAATGGGGAATTATCTCAGGCAACAAAGGTAGACTACATTTTCCGGAATGCAAAATTTAATGATGTTAAAATTAAATTTAATAAAGATATTACTTCTTTCCTTGCCATCTTTAATGGAGCGAAAGGCGCAGAAGTAGAAATGACCTTTGAAGATGATGCGATTGCTACAAGTGCGCTTTCTTCAAGTGAATTTTCATCCGCATTTGCAGAAACCGATATCAAAAAAATAACAGCTGATTTGAGTAATACCAAGCTGAAAAATGCAAATTATTTATTCTATGGCTGTAAGGGAACTACCGAATTTCATGTAGCATTTCCGCAGACCGTTTGTCGTATGTCAGCTACCTTTGAAGATTGTACATCCATTACCGCAGAAGGTTTGGATATTACCTATCCGGATGAAGTAGACGATATGAGTCTGTGTTTTGCAGGCTGTACGTCTTTCGTAACTCCACCTACAGATTTACCGCTTGCCTATAACTGTAGACAGATTTTCTATGACTGTACCAGTCTGGAAGAACTGGCAGATTTACACGACACCTATGAAAGTCGCGCAAACGGCAAACGCATTTTTACAAGTGCATATGAAAACTGCGCTATTAAAAATCTGAATTACAAATTCTGCATGATTAAAAACAATGATGCAGATTACCGCAACATGTTCCGCGGTGTTTACCCGGAAACCATCAAACTGGGTTATCAGGCACCTCCACAAAGCGGATATGAATACTGGGATATTGCTGATTCCTTTTCTAAAATTGTACTGTCTCAGGACGGTTCTATAATCGGAAAAGAAGTGACACAGGATAATTACACTTCTGTAGAGGAATATTATCCATGTGACGTATCCTTTTACTGTTCTGTTCCGGCACAGGCATTGTGTTTATTTAGTAATAGCGAAATTTCAAATGTTGGAGATTATTTAACACTCAACCCCAGTATTTATCCGAATCATCCGGCAGAATTAGGTACGCATGATGCAACGGAATGGGAACCCTTTAACGATTATATTGATATCCACCAGTATGATGTAAACGGCATCTGTACGGAATGTCATTCCTATGAACAGGACAACATGGATCTTGAAAACTTTACCTATACGACAGAGGATGACGAAATTATCATCTCTGCCTACGGTGGTTTAGATACCACATTGTCCATTCCGGATACCTATACCATGGATGATACGGAATATCAGGTCGTATTGACGGATAACTTTAACTATGGCTACTATGTCACAGACTTAACGCTTGGAAGACATATTAAATTACAACCGACTGCAAACGGTTCGTTACATTTCAACTTGGAATACTCACTTTGTAACGTAAACCGCATTCCGGCACCACAAAACGACCAGACTATGGAAGTTGTCAGAAAAAATAAGGCATTCCAGTCCCAAAATCTGGTATTGCCGGATCAGTGTCAGACCGTCAGGGTAGGCTATCGGAAAGCAGCTTATTTACAGGATAATGGTGACTTAACCTATAGCTGTACGGTCAGTGAATCAAAAAGTACGGTATTACAGTCCCATCCGATTCATTTACTGTATGGATGTGGTAATCCTTATGTATCTACAAATGGAAGCACGCAGACACCGTTTGTTACCGGGGATGGTTTATTAAATGATGTCAATATCACAAACGCTAAATATACACTGGAAAAGACACACTTGGATGCAGATGAGGATAATTTCTGTGACGGTTGCGGAAATTACTTGGGTTCGGAAGAATTTCCGTTTGAATTTTCCGTAGAAACGGCAGAAGATGGTTCGAAAAAAGGCACACTGGTTGCGTATGTGGGAGAAAAATTCGAACAGGTGGATGATAGTAATATTCACATTCCGGCATCCGTAACGGTAAATGGAGAAACGTACCAGATTTGTATTGACACTTCCGTATACCTGTTTATGGATAAAACACTTGATACGGTTGTAATTGATGCAGGTGTGGAATGGAATTATGAAACATCTCCTGTAACCTTTAGCGGTATGGCAATGCTTCCGCAGGAATTTGGTGGCGGCATTCTGCAAAAATCTTATGAAACGCAGGACCGCCATAATAATATCTTCTACCATTCAACCGGATTACGTAGCCTTACCATTGGTGCATCGAATATGACGAACTTTAACGGTTTCTTTGCACCGGGAATCGGTTATAATGATGCCCATACCCAGTATACATCTCTGGATGCAGGGGAATATGAAAACTTAGAAGAGTTAAATCTTCCGGATAATACCGATTCGATTGTCGATTTATTTACATCCAGAGGGTATGTTATAAAAGGTGGGGAAGGAAAGAACTGTTTTGTTACAACCAAGACCAACCTTCAGACATTAACCTTACCGGATTCCATTACCGATATGTATGGTGCACTGGCAAATGTAGACACCCTGCGCACGGTTAATATTCCGCAGAGTGCAACGGATATGAGACTTGCCTATGCCTATACCAACGTACAGGAATTTACAAGTAACATTCCGGAAACTGCAACAAACCTAGACTGGGCGTTTGCATACGCACAGACTACCGACTATAGCTTTGCAAATACGTTGTCAGAAAACACCAATCTGACAACATTAATTGCTACCTTTATTCAGTCCAAGATTACACAGACAGTACCGTTACCGCCAAACGTAACAGATATTGCCATGCTGTATTATGCTTCATCCTTACAGGGTGATGTGGAATTTACCAGCGCAAAGCTGCAAAATGTAAAACTTTCCGTGGCAAATACTGCCATTACCGGATATAAATTAACGGTTACCGGTTCACAGGAAGTAATCTTTACACCGGAAACAGAAATGGTAAGGGGAGTAAACGATACCATTACCACGGATAATACGGGTATGTTCTACCGTTGTCCGAATTTGACAACAGTAGACATTACCATTCCGAATATCAAAAATGGTGTTCTGGGATGGATGGAAAATAAAGATATCCGTTGTTTCTACTTTGCGATTGATAATCTGACACAGCTTAACTATACCTTTGAAGGATGGAGTAAGTTAGAAGAAGTCAGTGACATTCCGTATGGTGTCACAAGTATGATCGGCACCTTTAAAAATTCGGGACTGTTATCATTCCCGAACGTTCCGGAAACCGTAACCGATATGAGTTATTGTTTCCAAGGAACCTATATTACCGAAATTCCCTCCAATGTATTAGCGGAGGGTGTACAGGTTATGGAAGGAACGTTCCGTGATTGTGATAATCTCATAACGGTAACGGCACTTCCTAACAGCGTGACAAATTTACAGCAGGCATTTGAACACTGCGATAATCTGGTAAGTGTCGGTAATTTACCAGACAGCTGTACCAATTTAGACGGAACTTTCTTTGCCTGTGAAAAACTGGAAACTGTAGGAACACTTCCGGATGGAATTGAAGCATTACGGGATACCTTCTTAAACTGTACCAGTTTAACAACCGTTGGAAATGTACCGGGTGCAGTTACTTTCCCGGACAGTGTAGTAACCATTGGAAGGGCATTCCAGAATACTGCCATTCAGAAAGTCGAAAACTGGTCACAAAATCTGGTTTCCTTAAACGGAACTGCCAGAATTATGGATTATGACGGCGAATATGTTCCAAGCAGGGAACGTGTTGCCGGAACGATATATACCTGCGGGGAAATCTATCATACGGCTGCGAGTGCAGAATGTCTTGCCGATGAATATCGACAGGCAGCAGAAGATTATCAGTATGCCGTAGATCATAACCTCTCCACAAAAGAGGAATTATTAGAAAAATTAAGATATCTTACCTATGCGGAAAAATTATGTGGATCCCATTATCCTACCGGGGCATTTCAAAATTCCAAACTGGAAAGCATACCGGATTTTCCGGAAAGTCTGCTTTTCATGGAAAGCGCATTTGAATCCTGTACAGAGTTAACGCAGGCTCCCGCAATGCACAAAAACATTGAAAATGCCAAAAATGCATTTAAACTTTGTAGCAGTCTGACCTCCGCAAAGAAAGTAGCCGGAAAAAATCTGGAAAATACGTTTGCCGGATGCAGCAGTCTGTCTCAAATACAGGCTTATGATGTATCTGAAACAACAAACATGAATGGTACGTTTGCATCGACAACCGCTTTAACACAGGGTATCCCGATTGGTGCAAAGGTCGGCGCAAATGCAGAAAGTACCTATAAACAGTCTGGCATTACCGCGTTGCCGGAAATCGAGGACGGCGTAACGGCATTAGTATCCACGTTTGCTTATTGTGAAGGAATCGGGGATGAAAGCAGCTTCACCATACCGGAAAGCGTTACGAATTTCGAGAAGACATTTTATCATTCTTCCATTACCAAAGCTCCGGTAACCTATGGCGGTTCTTATGCACAGACATTTGCAGACTGTACGGCTTTAACAGATGCTTCTAAGACCATGCAGGGAGATGTAACCGCCGTATCCGAAACCTTTAAAAACTGCCAGAATTTAGCTTTGGCACCTTTGGATATTCATTTTACGGGAACCTACATCGATGGGCTTTACGCAGACTGTAGCAACCTGTTACACGGCAGTAATATCCGTTCCACAACCTTACAGTATGCAGATCGGATTTATAAAAACTGTATTATGATGCAGGATGCATCCTTTGAAGGATGCAGTGCGATTGAATCCTTAAATGAAACGTTTTATAACTGTGAAAGTATGACAAGCGTGGAATTAGATGGATTAACCAGTGTACAGACAATGTACGGTACATTCTATAACTGTAAGAAGTTAGAAGCAGCTCCGTCACTGGCAAACTGTTCAAATTTAAAAACCATGAATGCCACATTCTATAACTGCAAAAGCATGAGAGAACTGCCGGCACTCCCGGACAGCATCGAAACGATGAATAGCAGTTATACCTATACGGCATATACGCATACCGCACAGGCACATGATGAAGATACAAACTGTAATTGCGATAACCGTGCCAGTGGTGGAACGTTTGAAAACTGTACCGGACTGACAGAAATTGAAACACTGCCAAGTTCTTTAAAAACCTTAAATACGACTTTTAAAGGTTGTACAAACTTAACGCGCGTAACCGCGTTCCCGGACGAGCTTTTCGTAATCAGTAATGCGTTTGAAAACTGCGAAAATCTGACCGAGATTGGAAAACTTCCGGATACCGTAGCATATGCAGGCAGGGCATTTTATAACACCAACATCGAAGAGGTTTATATTTCCTCTGCCCTTACGGTGGAACAATTATCAGAAGCCTTTAAAAACTGTCCGAATTTGCAGAAAGTAACCTTTGCAGATGCAACGGTGGCAACCGGGGAATTATCCCATATTTTTGGAATGGAGAAATCTTTATCAGACCGTTTGTTTGATGAAAATATCAAAGGTTTCAAATTGACAACCATATTAAATGAGAATAATGAAGCATCCAATAACTCTGTATTAACACCGGAACGCTGGATGAGCAGTTTCCGTAGAATTGCGGGCGTGTACAGCTCTAACATGAATGAAAACGGAACCATCGTTTTCAATGAAGGAGATCAGGCACAGATTAAACTTCGTTTAAAAGGACAGGACTTAAATCCGGTATGGTTTAAAGCCAATACAACCATAAATTTAGATGATGTAAATGTCGTTTACACACCGTCTGATTATGCAAACAATACAGAGGCACAAATTACATTCCAGTCAGATAAATTTGATGAATACGTGGCAAACAAAGGTACTACCACGGCATCCTATGTAATTTTATTCGATGTTACATTTAATGAGGCAGCAGGGGATGAATATGCCCTCGTCAATGTTGCGAATGCAAACAGTTTGGTATCAATTTATGATACTTCAACCAATGCCTTTAACCATATTTTCCAAGATGATTCGGATTTTGGTGCATTGCAGATAGCGAAAAAATCAAATAAAGATACGTTAAATCCGACAGATTTAACAGTTTCAGAAATGGAAAATGCCGTACAGATTAGTAATTTCCGCTTGTGTGAAATCAATATCAATGACAGTTCCAAAGTATTAAGACCGGAAAATACCAGATATGAAGAGGCAGATTCCGCTTCCGCATTTTCTACTTTAAGAACAGGATTCTTATCCTTACTGGGTGTCGAAGAGAATACATCGGATATTACAGATATGATGAGTACCTTAACACTGAGCAATTTAAGCGCAGAGGATGATGGAAGTGTTTACGTCTGCTATTTAGAGGCTTACAATTCCGGCTTAAGAACCTTATTGCAGCCGGTAACACTGAATGTAAACGAGATTGAAAGCATTACCGCAGAATACAAAGGCGATCCTATCTGGGTAGGCGAGACACAGGAATATGATAAGGATGATGTAGAAGTCATTGCTACTTATACCGATGGTACGAAAGTGACACTAACAAGTGATGAATGGACCGAAGACAGCTTACTGGTACAGACAAAAGGATTAAATACCTATACGGCTACTGCCGGAACTGCAAGCGCACAGTTTAAAGTACCAGGCGTAGTCTACGGCAAATTAGAACCAGACTATTTAGGAAATCCTATTTTAATTGGTAACGATTATGATAAGGATGATGTAGAAGTTGTATTGTATGAATTTGATGCAGACAGCAATTACTATGAAGATAAGTCAAGTGGAACCATTCTGACAAGCGAACAGTGGGAAGCTGACAGTCTGAACGTTACGAACCTTGAAAATGTGTATACAGCAACGTATGAAGATGACTATGTATTCATGTATGACTTAGCACTTGTGATAGATCCGGATACCGGCGATGTAAGTTTCGGTGGAAGTGGCGATATTATATATGGTGTTACAAAAGGCGACTATGGCGTTCCCGGTTACAAGGAAATCAAAAAAATAACCGCAGAATACATCGGAGATCCCATTCTCATTACGGATAATTACAATAAACAGGATGTTATTGTAACAATTATTTATGCGGATGATACAACCGAAGAAATATCACAATATTTCTGGAAAGAAAGTTCTCTGATTGTCGATAAGAAAGGTTTGAATGATTACACGGCAACCTATTATGACAAGGGTTCCATGCAAAATTATGTTGCGGATTACCAAGTGCCCGGCATTGTACAGGCAAGCATTACAGCTACGTACCAGGGCGAACCAATCCGGATTAACCAAGATTATGATAAGGACGATGTAGAAGTTATTTTAACCCAGACAAGGGCGGATGACACGAAATACGTCGATGATATTACCTTATCTGCAAATGACTGGACAGAAAGCGGTTTAACCGTTACACAAATAGGAGAGAATACCTTTACGGCAACTTATACAGATACCTATATTGTAAACGGCAGCGCAGAAGATGATTACCTTGTGCCTGGTTATTTGAAAGCTATCGGTTTAGATGCAGAGTATAAAGGAGCACCAATCCTGATTGTAGATGACTATGATAAGGACGATGTAGAAGTTATCGTAACTTTTGAAGATAACTCAACAAAGACATTAACCTCGGATGAATGGGAAGAAAGCGGTATAACCGTAACAGATAAAGGTATGAATACCTTTATGGCAACCTACACCGACGAAGGCGGCGAACAGGTTTTTGATACATATGATGTTCCTGGTCTTGTAAAAGCTAGCATTTCGGCAGAATATACCGGCGAACCGGTCCGTGTATCCGAAGATTATCACAAGGACGATGTGCTTGTTGTTTTAAGCCAAGAAACAGCAGATGGCAGCAGTTATACCGATGATATTACCTTATCTGCAAATGAATGGACCGAAAGCGGTCTGACAGTTACTCAGAAGGGCGATAATACCTTTACGGCAACGTATGAAGATGACTATATTGTAAACGGCAGCGCAGAAGATGATTACATCGTGCCTGGTTATTACAAAGCAATCGCAATCGACGCAGAATACAAAGGCGAACCAATACCGATTGTAGATGATTATGATAAGGACGATGTAGAAGTTATTGTAACTTTTGAAGATAACTCGACAAAGACATTATCTTCTGACGAATGGGAAGAAAGCAGTCTTTCGGTAACAGAAAAAGGCATTAATACCTTTACGGCAACGTATCAGGAACTATCCGATACATATGACATAGCCGGTCTTGTATATGCAGATTTACAAGCCGACTACAAAGGAATTGATATTGAAGTAAATTACGACTACGACAAGGACGACGTAGAAGTAATCCTGTACTATCTGGATAAAGACGGAAATGTCTTGAATGCGGATGGTACACAAATTGCAAGCGATGACTGGACAGAAAGTGGCCTGACGGTTATAAGGGAAGGCAATAATACCTTTACGGCAACCTATGAAGAAACATATGTCATTGGTGTGATAACAGATGATTATATCGTAAATGGTTATATTCCCGATCCAAACTTATTATCCATTGAAGCTGTATACAACGGACCGGATATTTATATCAATTCAAACTATGATAAATCGGATGTAACCGTTACCGCATACTACGATGATGACACATACAGAGTATTAGAGGATGACGAATGGAACGAAAATGACCTTACGGTTTCCTTAGTAGGTATCAATACTTTTATCGCATCTTACAAAGGCAAGACAGACGATTACGATGTTATAGGACTGGACTATGTAGATCATATCGAAGCAGAGTATACTGGAGATCCGGTTTTTGTGGGCGAGGAATACGACAAAGACGATGTTCTTGTTGAAAAGGTCTATGCAAGTGGAGACAGAGAGCCCATTCCAAGTGAGGACTGGGAAGAAAGCGGTTTAATCGTAGAAAAGGTAGGAGAAAATAACTATACGGCGACTTACGAAGAGTACGAACCTGCAGAGTATACCATTCCCGGTATTGATGAAGCTGTTTCGCTGGCAGCAGAATACAAAGGACCGGATATTTATGCGGGAAATAAATACCAGAAGAAAGATGTGGAAGTTGTTGTTTATTATCGTTCCGGTGCTACACAAATTCTTTCTTTAAATGAATGGAACGCAAATACATTAGTGGTTAGCACAGTGGGAACAAATGAGTATACGGCTACCTATCAGAATTTGTCCGCACCTTATTCTGTAATCGGTTTCGAAGAAAGCTCGATAGAGGCAAACTACCACGGACCTGATATTCCAATTGGCAATCCTTATGAGAAGAAAGATGTTACGGTTGTTGTCACATATACAAATGATACAACGAAAACATTAGAAACACAGGATTGGAAAGAGAGCGGCTTAACGGTAGAAAAAGCCGGAGAGAATACCTTTACGGCAACCTACAAAGACCTTACCGATGATTACAAGGTGCCAGGTATTGACAGCATACAGAATTTAACAGCAACTTATACCGGACCTTCCATTAAGATCGGATCAGAATACAAAAAGGATGATGTTGTCGTGACACTCCACTTTATAAGTGGCGCAACAAAGAAGTTGACAACGGACGAATGGAAAGAAAGTTCCTTAGTGGTTCAGAAAAAAGGTATTAACATCTTCCAGGCATCTTACAACAATATGGAGGCCCCTTACAATGTCTTAGGTATCGATTACGTGACGGACTTAAAGGCAGAATACAAGGGCGAAAAAGTCTATGTTGGCGAAGAATATAAGAAAGAAGATGTCACGGTTACCGTTACATATGCAACTGGAAAAGAAAAGGAATTAACCCCCGAAGAATGGCAAGAAAGTGGCTTGACAGTAGAAAAATCCGGCGACAATGAGTATACGGCTACCTTTGAAGAAAAGACAGCTGAATATAAAGTACCCGGCTATGAAATCGACCATATCGAGGCAATCTATGAGGGAGAACCGGTTCGTATTACGGAAAATTATAAGAAAGACGATGTAAAAGTTTCCATTATTTACACAGATGATACTTCCAAAGTATTAACAACGGATGAATGGAAAGAAAGTTCCTTAAAGGTCGAAAAAGTAGGCGAAAATGAGTACACGGCTACGTACCAGACCTACACAGATACCTATAAAGTCGTTGGTTTTGATGATACCATTACCTTAAAGAGTATCAGCGGTACTTATCCGGAATACGTATTGGTTGGTGAGAAATACGTTCCCGAGAAAGCAAACATTACGTTGACTTATTCCGATGGCTCTACACAGGCTCTTGCTTACAGTAAATTAACCGTTGCTCCATCCGACATTATGGTTAAGAAAGTAGGCAATAATGAGTATGAAATCGGATATCAGGAAGTAAAAGGAATTTTAGTTGTTCCGGGTTATGAAATCGATCACATTACAGCAACCTACAAAGGACCGGATATTGTCGTCAATCATGATTACGATAAGGCAAAGGTAGAAGTAACTATTTACTATACAAATGACACAACAGCGACAACAACAGACTTTACAGTAGATAGTACCAGAGTTACAAAAGTGGATGAAAACACTTATACGGCAACATATAAAAACCATACTGCAAATTTCGTAGTCATTGGTCTGCCGGAAGAAGAAAAGACAACGATTGTTCCCACGGAAACAACATCTACTCCTGCACAAACAGTAGTAACTTATTACGTACCTACCGAAGACCATATCGTAAGCAGAATTATAATACTCCTTTTGATACTCATAGGCTCTGTAACGACGATATTTATATACCGCCGTTATCAGAAGAAAAAACAATCTTAAAGAAAAGGTTTTTGGGGCTGTTGTCACATGTATGTGGCAGCAGTCTTAAAAACTGAAAAACTGAAAAATAAGAAAAGGAAGTGAACAGGAAATGGCAACAAAATATGAATACATTTCCTTGAAAGAATTTAATGAATTACAGCCATGCTATTACGGAATGCCAATCGTCGTAACAATCAGATGGGACGATGGGCGTGAAACTGAACATAAATACGTTGCTCCGGCAGGAAGAATCCGTTTTCGGGCGAAAAGAACGTTTTATGTAGAAAAAATCAGAATACCAAAAACAGCACAACTATCTCAGGCAGACGAGAAATCCTTTAAAGAAGAATTTGAAGAAGATTTTTTGGATGATGATTTTAACGAAAGTGCTGATTGGGAAATGGAATCTAATGAGAAGTATTAGCGCATAATTACATAATGACTAAAAAGGGGAGAACGTATGCAAAACAGACCAGGATACTTTCGAATAATTGCGAATCAGCACTCTGAAATCATGGCATATTCAGAGTTTTATGAAAGAGGTGCAGAATTTGCCGAGGCTATGAAAAAACAGGCTGAAAATGGCAGAATAAGGCTTGTGTGCGCATGTTGTAGTGACAAAGAATTGGCATTATCCATCACACAAAAAGGTGTGCTGCGTGTTGCTGAAAATTCTCATCAGGCAGAGCATGCCGAAAACTGCCCGAAATCTGTTTATTACAATCGCTGGTTATCACAAAATGAGTCTGGTTTATATATAGCAGACAACAATCAGCTGATTTTTAATATCACGATGCCGGGCGACAGCAAAAGTGAGAGCAGTTCGTCAGGATCGTCGAATACAGAAACGAAAGAAAAGAAAAAAGCAAAAGAACACGCATCGATAGTTGATATGATGTCGAAAGTGAATGCACTGGCATTGGAAAAGCAAACATTCAGTATAAAAAAACAAATCGGCGTGGCCAATAAAGAAAATCGGAAACCGGAATGGAATTATAAGAACATACAGGATTTCAACAAACTGATTTACGGCGTATCAAATGATGTTTTAATCCATATAAAAGTCCAGTCACAACCGCAGCTTATTCCACTTGTAAATTTATATTATAAAAAAGATACTTTCTATAAAGCCTCTTATAAAAACAAGTTTTTAATATATGCCAGAATTTTGCGGTTGGCAAAATTCAACGAGGATCGGAAATATCAATATATAACTGTACAGATGCCTTCTAATAAAAGCGCATACAAAGCGGTAATCAGAATACTGACAGAAGATTATAAGAAGGTGCTAGGAGATAATGAGGTACCGATAGAGGAAGATATAAAAGAACCTGATAACTATGTGTTAACAGGATATGTTAGGCACGATATGTACCAGGCGAAGGATACAAACGAAGAAACACACTGGATTACATTCATCAAAGGAAAAGTTATCAGGGTTTCCAATAATGGCTTTTATTGTAGGCACAGCGGAGAACAGAAAATATACGATGAATTAGCAAAAAGGCATATTGTATTTAAAAGGCCACTGGTGCCGATTAAGGAATACGATAATTCAATTCCAACACTGATAATTGAAAGAAGAAACAAAGCAACGATTGTCGTTGATATATGTAAATCCGGCCAAGAACTTAGCAAAAAGGAAGAGATTGCTTCAGCAGACAAATCCGGACTTTATCGGTATGTACTGAGAAAAAAAAGGTTTGTAGCAAAGGATGTAATTGATGAAATATTTGATATACTTAGGGAAGAATGAGGGGAAAAATGATAACATCACAAAATAGTAAATTAAAATCAGAATGGGAAAAAACCTGTAAGGATTTCAAGAAAATGTACGAAAATAATGAAAAAATTAAAACAGCAAGAGAAGAAAACAATAAGCATAAAGGCTTTGTTGTGGGAATGGGCGGGCACCGTATACATTAACAATTATAAAGAAAGGTATTCTTTCATAAAATAGTAAAAAATGACAAATCAAAAAGCTACAGAGGACACATTTAGAACAACATAGTGTTCTTTGCAGCTTTTTATAAAATTAGTATGATAACACGCCGAAATAAGTTGCAATAATAGTACCACAATACTATAATAAAGTTCCATCAATGATTTTCTTTGAAAGACCATATTTTCAACCGTTTCATTCAAAAGAGCCAGTATCATGGTAATATATGGCGAACTATTTATTTTTGAATATTACTAACAGATTTTGTTATATTATAAGAAAGTGCTCATGATTATTACAACATATGACATTTAGGAAATAACAATTTACTGATTTAAGCATAGGAAACAAATTTAAAATATGTATGATACCCATAAATGTCAAAAATAGCATTTGTATTTTTTTGACTCTATATGTTACAATTTCTCTATTCCAAATTTGGGAGTAGAGGCGGTGGAATTAGTGGGTAATCTTATTAATATATTTGGAGAAGAACTTCCGGCAGAAGCAGATAAATTGAGTATTGTTCGAAAACCCGAATACTTAGATGGAAATAATCAATTGAAATTCGGAAAAGAATATTCAAAGGACGCTGATTCGAACGGATTTGATATAAAATATAAGATAAAAAAGAAAAAATTGGTAGCAGGAGAAGTGTATGTTCGTTTTGGTGTGGAGAAGGGTGCTTATTTAACGGCGCCACATACGCCTTATGAAAAATTATCAATGCCATACATCTTAGAGACAGTTCCCTTTCATGTTTACCAAGTCAACCCAAAGTACAAAAAAAGACCTCGATATGTATATGAGGGAATAACTGCAATAGATTTTGAACAGCCCGGTGGTGGTATACAATATTATATAAAAAGTTCGTCTGTCCAATTACTCATCCAAGATGAAGTGTTAATAGAAATATCACCAGAAGAGTATTTAATAAACAAAGAAACATATAATTAAAGTATAGGAAGTGAAAATAATTTATGGCAAAATTCAGATCACACATTACTAAAGGAAAGGATGCAAGAAAACGCGAAAAAATTCAGTTATCAGTAGATAGCCTAGAACTTAGCAAAGTTAATCAAAAACGAATGATGTTTCCGTATGTGCCTTACATTGAAACAATACCAAGACAACATATATATTGTGATATTAAATCCACCGATATAGATAAAATGACAGAAGAACTTCTTTTTAATAAGTATTATAAAGGTTTTGAAAAAGCCTTGTCTAAGTGTGGTGTTAAAAAATATTTATATAGTATCGGAACTGAAAAAGAGCAGACGGCCTGTTTAATAGTAAAGATGAAAAATGGAAAAGTTTTCTTTGATATCTTTGATTTTGAACGCGGTCGTCGTCATAATGAAAAAATGTACCCTATAATAAAAATAAAGAGTGCAGCACAGGATTTTGCAAAAAGAGTATCTTTAGATAAAGCAAGTATTCCTGTTATAAGGGATGAGATTATAAAAACATGCCGCACTGATGTTCCTTTGTTGTCCCCTATGCCAAAGCATTTTCAATCATCAAATAAACAAACAGTTGAAATCAAAATCAAGGAAGAAGCATAAATAATAAAAATTAAAAACGTGGGAATGACCATTTGGTTTTTTGACGAAAAATGGCAAAAAATAAAGCTCTCCGATAGGGGAGCTTTATCACTATTTTTATCTCCTTTTAAGCTAATTGTGGAGCGAATTTTTCATAAAACACCTGTAAATATGTAGGATAATTTACTTTTCTCCGACGTAATTTATATTGCAATAACTTTAACGGAAAATAAGTAAAAAAAGCTCTCATCCAATTGGTTGAGAGCTTTTTTTAAATTTATATAGGCACAATCAATGCCTATATCTCCTTTGTATGACAGCAGAAATACTATTTATTTTCAGTATTATCCTGTTTTTCTGATAAAATCATATCAATAATAGACTGCACCTCATTAACAGAAAGATTTGTTTTTTCTGCAATTTCAGAAGGCGGTAAACCGATTATAAAGTGTAATGCATCCACTTTGCCTTTTGCCTCAAATTTGTCAATTACTTCACACATTATTTGTCACCTTCCTTTCCGATTTTTGGACTTCTTCAAATCTGACATCACCTGTCAGAACGGACATCAGTTTTAAAACTTCATCAACATGTTTTATGGTAGCTTTATCCGGTTTGTATGTTTTATTTGTTCGCACCTGTACAAAATAATCTGCAACAATGCGAAAATCACT
>JAGATU010000078.1 GCA_017621115.1 Lachnospiraceae bacterium | reverse complement strand
GCCCTTTGTAAGTGGCGTTGAAGTTTGGGTCTTGCGCAATAGGAATCTACGAACCTGGTCAGGGCAGGAATGCAGCAGCCATAAGAAGAATCTCCTATGTGCCGTGAGGGTGCCTGGCGGAGTTAACTGCAAAGGTAACGTGTATAAGTTCCCCTGTATACGGGATTCTTTTGTTATAAGAAAATGATATGTGTATTAGGGAGTACATAAGATGAAGTGTAATATATGTCCGCGCGGATGCAATGTGGACAGGAGTGGTGGAAAAATTGGATATTGTGGAGAAAGCACACAGATTCGCGTGGCAAGAACTTCCCTGCATCAGTGGGAGGAGCCCTGTATTACAGGCGAACATGGTTCCGGAACGGTATTCTTTTCGGGATGTTCCCTGAAGTGTATTTTTTGTCAGAACCATAATATTGCCGACAGCTCGGTTGGGCAGGCGTTTACAATAGAGCAATTAGCCGATGCATTTCTTCGTTTACAGGAGAAAAAAGCCTCCAATATTAATTTGGTAACGGCAGGGCATTTTGTGAAGCAATTGGTACCGGCAATCATGCTTGCCAAAGAAAATGGTCTGATTATTCCGATAGTATATAATTCTTCCGCATATGAGACGGCAGAAGCGTTACAGATGCTGGATGGATTGATTGATGTATATCTTCCGGATTGTAAATTCTATTCAGCAGAAGTATCGCAAAATTATGCCAAAGCAGCTGATTATTTTAAGGTTGCGGCAGGTGCAATTGAGGAAATGGTACGTCAGGTTGGAGTGCCTGTTTTTGATGAAGTAACCGGAAATATGATTAAAGGTGTAATCGTAAGACATCTTGTATTGCCGGGACATACAAAAGATTCCATGGAGATTCTCAAGTATTTGTATGATACCTATAAAAATCAAATTTATGTTAGTATTATGAATCAATATACACCCGTGATACAACAGGATGAGTATCCAAACCTAAACCGCATGGTAACCGGGCGTGAATATAGGAAAGTCGTGGACTATGCGCTTTCGTTGGGGATGGAGAATGCATTTATACAAGAGGGGCACACGGCGCAGGAAAGTTTTATTCCAAAATTTGATTGCAGTTTTTTATAGAGTAAGATAGTATTAAAAAAGGATTGAAAAAGGTACGATTGTGATAGACAGTGATGCTAAAAGTCACTAAAATAAAGAAAACCTTTTAAAGAATTAAGAGTTAAATGAGGATAACTATAATTTCAGGGGGACCATGAAGATGAAATATACATTTGATTGGAAAGAGTATGCAAGTGTAGCAAGAGCGGCAGTGGCAGAAGGTTGTGTGTTGCTTCGTAATGAAGAAAAGGCATTACCTGTAAAAGAAGTAGAGAGGGTTTCTGTTTTTGGCAGAAGCCAGTTTAACTATTTTAAGAGCGGAACCGGATCCGGAGGAATGGTAAATACTCCGTATGAAGTTTCCTTACTGGATGCATTAAAAGAAGAGAAGATAGAACTGAACACTACTCTTATGCAGATTTATGAAGAGTGGATAGAGGAACATCCTTTTGATAAGGGACAGGGATGGGCAAATGAGCCTTGGTGCCAGGAAGAAATGGAACTGACAGGCGAAATGGTTTCAGAGGCATCTGCATGTTCAGATATAGCGTTTGTTATCATCGGAAGAACTGCCGGAGAAGACAGGGATAATTATGCCGGAGAGGGCAGTTATCTTTTAACAAAAAAAGAAGAGGATATGCTTAAGCTTGTTTGCGAATCGTTCTCCCGTGTGGCAGTGATTTTAAATGTCGGTAATATCATCGATATGAAATTTGTGAAAGAATATGCGCCACAGGCTGTAATGTATGTATGGCAGGGCGGTATTGAAGGCGGACATGGTGTTGCGGATGTATTAATGGGCAGAGTGGCGCCGAGTGGTCATTTGACAGATACCATTGCATATGACATTGAAGATTATCCTTCCACCAAGAATTTTGGTGACGAATATAAAAATGTGTATCAGGAAGATATTTATGTGGGTTACCGCTATTTTGAAACAGCGGCAAAGGACAAAGTAATGTATCCGTTCGGATACGGTTTGTCTTATACCACATTTTCACAGGAAGTGG
Source organism: Lachnospiraceae bacterium (assembly GCA_017621115.1). The sequence continues at coordinate 17,586 of JAGATU010000078.1, read as the reverse complement.
TTGCGGCAGAGCAAAAAGATGATGTGATTACGGTAACGGTAGCGGTAAAAAATACCGGAGATGTGGCCGGTAAAGATGTAGTCCAGGTATATTATCAGCCGGCACAGGGTGCATTATGTAAACCGGTGCGCAATTTGGTCCGTTTTGCAAAAACCAAGGAATTGCAGAGTGGGGAAGAGCAGAATCTCACACTTACATTTGAAATAAACGAAATGGCTTCATTTGATGACAGCGGAGTTACGGGTTATCCAAACAGCTATGTGTTGGAGGCCGGTGATTACATAGTTTATGCAGGCGCAGATGTTAGGGATGCAAAAGCTGCTATGACAGTTAATTTGCCTCAGTTGCGTGTGGTAGAGCAGCTGCAGGAAGCTTGTGCACCGGTAGAAGCATTTGACAGATTGGTTGTTCAGGTAAATCCTGATGGAACAGTTGTAGAGAAAACAGAAGCTGCTCCGCTTCGTAAAATTGACCTTAAGCAGCGAATTGCAGATAATCGTCCGCAGGCTTTAGAATATACGGGCGATAAGGGATACCGTTTTGCAGATGTTATGCAGGGAAAAGTAACAAAAGAAGAGTTCCTTGCACAGCTTAGCGATGAAGATTTGATATGTATGGCAAGAGGAGAAGGTATGTGCTCCAGTAAGGTAACTCCGGGTATTGCCGGTTCCTTTGGAGGGGTAACAGCTTCTTTGGAAAAATTTGGAATGCCTGTTGGCGGCTGTTCGGATGGTCCTTCCGGTATCCGTATGGACTGCGGCACAAAAGCGTTCCTGAATCCTAACGGAACATTGCTTGCATGTACATTTAACTTAGATTTGGTAGAAGAATTGTATCAGTGGGAAGGAATGGAACTTCTTTTAAATAAGATTGATACACTTCTCGGACCTGGAATGAATATTCATCGTAATCCGCTTAACGGAAGAAATTTTGAGTATTTCTCAGAAGATCCGTATATGACCGGTAAGATGGCGGCAGCAATGCTTAAGGGAATGGCAAAATACGGTGTAACCGGAACAGTGAAACATTATGCCGGTAACAACCAGGAATTTAGCCGACATGCCGTAGATGCAGTTGTTTCCCAGAGAGCATTAAGAGAGATCTACTTAAAGGGATATGAGATTGCCGTAAAAGAAGGAAAAGCATACAGCATTATGACTGCGTACAACCCGGTTAACGGAATCTGGACGGCAAGTAATTATGATTTGGTAACCACAATCCTTCGTAATGAATGGGGATTTGATGGTTTGGTAATGACAGATTGGTGGGCAAAGATGAACGATGATAAGGGCGATGAGCCTCATATCCGTAAGATTTCTATGATGATCCGTGCCCAGAACGATGTGTTTATGGTAGTATCCGAAGCAGCAGAGAACCCGCTTAAGGACGATGCGGCGGATGCTTTGGCAGAAGGCAGAATTACCCGAGGTGAACTGGTACGTAATGCCTCTAATATCCTGTCTGTATTGATGCGCTCTCCGGTTGGAAAACGTGCGATTGGCGAAGAACCGGAATTCGAGATTTTGAATGTGCCGAAGACAGAAGATGTGGAAAAGAACATTATGAATCCGGTAGAGATTCTGGATGTCGGTTATTTTGATTTAACCGGACTTAAGACAGAGGCGGGAAGTGCTAACCAGTTTGCGGTGCGTATTCCTAAGAAGGGTATCTATACCATTACCTTTAAACTGAAATCGGATTTGGGAGAATTGTCACAGAGTTCCATGACAATTTTTACAAACAATATTCCGTTCCATACCATTACGATTAACGGTACCGGCGGTGAGTGGGTTACAAGACAGATTGAAATAGAATCGTTCGTATCCATTGACAGTTATATTGACTTGGTATTTGCCCAGAGTGGTATTCAGGTAGGCGAGATTAAGGCTGAATTTAAGGAAAAGATTGTAAAACCTCATTTGGCAATTGAATAATAGTGATTACAGGGTGGCAGAAATGATTTTGCTGCCCTGTTTTGCTATTATAAATCTTGTGAACGTTTTCAAAATAAGATATAATTGTTTTAATATCATACAAAGAACCGGGAGGATACGGGATGAAGAGAATCGGTATGTTAACAAGCGGCGGAGATTGCCAGGCTTTAAATGCGGCTATGAGAGGTGTTGTTAAATCCCTTCATAATAGTGGCGAAGAGGTAGAGATTTACGGATTTTTAAATGGTTACAAAGGACTTATCTACGGAAACTTCAAGATGTTAACATCCAAAGATTTTTCCGGTATTTTAACGGTGGGCGGTACTATTTTGGGAAGTAGCCGTACTCCTTTTAAAACGATCAAGGATCCGGATGAAAACGGACTTGATAAAGTAGAGGCAATGAAGCAGAATTATTATAAATTACAGCTTGACTGCCTTGTGGTTTTGGGCGGTAACGGCACACATAAGACTGCAAATCTTCTTAGAAAAGAAGGTCTTAATGTGATTACACTTCCTAAGACAATTGATAATGATTTATACGGAACGGATATGACTTTCGGTTTCCAGAGCGCAGTGGATATTGCAACGAATGTTATCGACTGTATCCATACAACAGCAGCTTCCCACGGAAGAGTGTTTGTTGTGGAAGTGATGGGTCATAAGGTTGGTTATCTGACGCTCAATGCCGGTATGGCAGGTGGTGCGGATATTATCCTGATTCCGGAGATTCCATACGATATTAAGAAGATTGCTGAGTCCGTTGAAAAGAGAATTAAGAACGGCAACAAGTTTACGATATTGGCAGTAGCAGAAGGTGCTATCAGCAAGGAAGATGCAGCTCTCTCTAAGAAAGAATACAAGGAGAAGCTTGCTAATTCCCCATACCCATCCGTTTCTTACGAGGTGGCAGCCCAGATTCAGGAACTTACAGGACAGGAAGTGCGTGTTACGGTTCCGGGGCATATGCAGCGAGGCGGAAGCCCTTGTCCTTACGACAGAGTATTTGCAAGCCGCTTGGGTGCTGAAGCGGGCCGCCTTATTTTGGAAGGTGAATACGGATTTATGGTTGGTTACCGCAACCGTGAGATTGTTAAGGTTCCGCTTGAAGACGTGGCAGGTAAATTGAAGATGGTAGATCCGGATTCTACCATTATCCAAGAAGCAAAAATGTTAGGAATTTCATTTGGTGATTAAGAATGTCATATACAGCCCTTTATAGGAAGTTCCGTCCCGAGAATTTTAAAGATGTAAAAGGACAGGACCATATTGTTACAACTTTAAAGAATCAGATTGCAGCGAAACGAGTAGGCCATGCCTACTTGTTCTGCGGTACGCGCGGAACCGGTAAGACGACCATTGCCAAGCTCTTTGCCAAGACGGTAAACTGTGAGACACCGGTCGATGGGAACCCTTGCGGGGAATGTGCTTCCTGTAAAGCAATTGCAGCCGGAGCCAGCATGAATGTTATGGAGATTGATGCGGCTTCCAACAATGGTGTTGAGAATATCAGGGAGATTATTTCCGATGTCTCCTATTCACCGGCTAACGGCAGATACAAGGTCTATATTATCGACGAAGTGCATATGCTTTCGATTGGCGCGTTTAATGCGTTGCTTAAGACCTTGGAAGAACCGCCGTCCTATTGTATATTTATTCTGGCAACAACGGAAGTACACAAGATTCCGATTACTATTTTGTCCCGTTGCCAGAGATATGATTTTAAGAGAATAACGATTGATACAATTACAGACCGTCTGAAAGAACTGATGGAGACGGAGAATGTGGAAGTAGAAGATAAGGCTCTGCGTTATGTGGCTAAGACGGCCGACGGTTCCATGCGTGATGCGCTTAGTCTTTTGGATCAGTGTATCGCGTTCCATTTCGGGCAGAAACTTACCTATGATATGGTGCTTGATGTTCTTGGTGCGGTGGATACGGTTGTATTCAGTAAATTACTTCGGCATATTTTGGACCGTAATGTAATCGGATGTATTGACTTGCTGGAAGAGATTGTGATGCAGGGGCGCGAACTGACGCAGTTTGTATCTGATTTCACATGGTATTTGCGTAATCTGCTTCTGGTTAAGACTTCGGATGATGTCGAAGATGTGCTGGATGTTTCGACGGACAATAAGATGCGTCTGATGGAAGAAGCGCAGATGACGGATGCAGAGAGCATTATCCGTTTTATCCGTATTTTTTCCGAATTGTCGGGAAGCATTCGTTATGCAGCGCAGAAGCGCATTATGATAGAGATTGCACTGATTAAATTATGTAAACCCGAGATGGAGACCAAGTCCGATGCTCTGGTGGACAGAATCCGTGCAGTAGAAGATAAATTGGAAAAAGGAATTCCGATGGCGGCGATGCCTGCGGGCGGATATGGCTTAGCTACGGGATATGCCGGTGAAGGAGCAGCAGAGAGTACAAAAGCCCCTGTTAAAAGAGAATTACCAAAGGCACTCCCGGAAGAGATTAAGGACATCGTGTCCAAGTGGCCGGCGATTGTTGCTACGGCAGACGGTTTTTTGAAGAATCAGTTAAAACATGCGAGATTATCGCTTTCTACGGATGATAAACTACTTTTAATTGTGGAAGACGGTATCAGTTCGGATTATTTTAGTCTGGACGGTAAGAAGCAGGAAGTGGATACGCTGATTTCCAATTATATGCAAAAAGAGGTGGAAGTGACGATTCAGAGCATTTCCCCAAACCGTGAGTTTTCTGATGAATATGTGGATTTATCACAATTCATTATGACAGAAATAGAAGAAGAGGATGAATGAAAGGAGTCATAGATATGGCAAAAAGAGGTGGATTCCCGGGAGGCGGAATGCCGGGAAATATGAATAATCTGATGAAGCAGGCACAGAGAATGCAGCGTCAGATGGAAGAGAGCCAGAAAGAACTGGAGACAAAAGAGTTTACGGCTAAGGCCGGTGGCGGAGCTGTAGAAGTTACGGTTTCCGGTAAAAAGGAGATTATAAAGGTAGTACTTGCGCAGGATGTAGTGGATCCGGATGATGTGGAAATGTTACAGGATTTAATTGTGGCAGCTACTAATGAAGCACTCAGAATGGCAGATGATGCAAGTGCAAGCATGATGAATAAGATGACCGGTGGTCTTGGAGGATTAACATTCTAATGGAACTCTACAGCGGACCCATTAACAATTTAATCAGTGAACTTGCGGCTCTTCCGGGTATTGGTGAGAAGTCGGCACAGCGCCTTGCATTCCATCTGATTAATATGCCGGCAGGAAAGGTGAACCGCCTGGCGAATACCATTATAGAAGCCAAGCAGAAAGTGCGCTACTGCAGCGAATGTTTTACACTGACGGATAATGAGATTTGTCCTGTTTGCAGCAATGAGAAAAGGGACCGTTCGTTAATCATGGTAGTGGAGAATCCAAGGGATTTGGCGGCTTATGAAAAAACCGGCAAATATCAGGGAGTGTACCATGTATTGCACGGTGCGATTTCCCCAATGATTGGTATCGGTCCGAATGATATTAAGTTAAAAGAGCTGATTGAACGTCTTAAGACAGAAGATGTGAAAGAAGTCATTATTGCGACCAATTCCAGTCTGGAAGGTGAGACGACAGCAATGTACATCAGCAAGCTGGTTAAGCCTTTGGGCGTTCTGGTAACCAGAATTGCAAGCGGTGTTCCGGTTGGCGGCGATTTGGAATGCATCGATGAAGTGACACTTCTTCGTGCATTGGAAGGCAGAATTGAATTATAAAAAGGAATCAGTAAGTGTTCTTATGGCACTACTAATAAAAGGAGAGGGTATTAACAATGAAAAAGGAACTTTACGGAAAAACACGTGACGGAAAAGATGTTTTCCTGTACACGGTAGAGAACAAAAACGGCATGGAAATGTCAGTTATGAACTTTGGTGCTATTTTAGTAAAAGTAGTAGTACCGGACAAGGACGGTAATAAAACGGACGTAACTCTTGCACATGACAATGTTGACGATTGGTGTGTAAACGGATGTTTCTTAGGCGCTGTTATCGCACCGAGTGCAAACCGTATTGCCAATGCGGAAGCAACCATTGATGGTGTAACATATAAGATGGATGTCAATGATAACGAGAACAACTTACATACCGATATTCCAAACGGTCTGCACAAACAGCTCTGGGATGCACAGGAAGTGGAAAACGGCGTACGTTTTACATACGAACTTGCTGATATGGATTACAAATTACCGGGCAACCGTAAATTTGCAGTTACCTACACTTTGACAGATGATAACGAGATCCGTTTGGATTATGAAGGTGACAGTGATAAGAATACGGTTATGAACCTTACAAACCATACATATTTCAATCTTTCCGGACATGGTTCAGGAACTATTTTGAATCATAAATTAAAATTGAATTGTTCCAACTATACACCGGTAAGAGCAGGAGCGATTCCTACAGGTGAAATCGCGTCCGTAAAGGGAACTCCGTTTGATTTCACGGATTGGAAAGTAATCGGCGATGAAATTGATGTTGATAACGAACAGCTCAAATTCACAGGCGGCTACGACCATAACTTTGTTGCGGATAACTGTGATGGCTCTGTCAGAGAAATCGCTAAGGCTAAGTCCGATGTGACGGGAATTGAGATGACAGTATTGTCAGACCTTCCGGGTGTTCAGTTCTATGCAGGTAACTCTATTGTAAATGAAAAGGGAAAAGATGGTGCGGTTTATACAAAACGTACAGGTTTCTGTCTCGAAACACAGTACTATCCTGATTCCATCCACCATGATAATTTCCCATCCATTATTTTTGGACCGGAAAGACCATTCCGTTCCACAACGATTTTTAAATTTGGAGCATAATTATTAATGGCAGACAGAAGTAATTTCCGCGTGATTCAAGGGAAATCAGAAGCAGAAGTTAATATTTCCAAAAAAATAAGAAAGCACCGTATGCACTCCATGCTTAGGGTGCTTCTTATTGTGGTTGTAATTATTGCGATAGCGGCAGTTTTGGTCAACTCATACAAGAATCAGGTGTTTTCCGGCTATGTGATTACCCAGAAAGGCGATTATCAGGTAATTGAGAATACCTCTTATATGGAAAATAACGGAAGCATTATCCGTTACAGCAAGGATGGTATCAGTAATACCGATATTAACGGGGAAGTCCTTTGGAATCTTACCTACGAGATGCAGTCCCCGATTGTTAAAACGGCGGACGGTTTTGTAGGAGTCGGGGATTATAACGGACATATTGTCCATCTGATAGATGCGAAGGGTAACTCCTATGAAGTGGATACCAAGCTTCCAATCCGGGATTTTGCGGTTTCCTCTACGGGATATGTGGCTGCAATACTGGAAGATGCCGGCAATTCATGGATTAATCTTTTCAACAAAGAAGGAACCAAAATCGTGGAAGCAAAGGCAACCATGTCAAAAACCGGTTATCCGATTGCCTGTTCACTGTCAGGAGAAGTGATGGGAGTGTCTTATTTCTATGTGGATGGGGATACCATGCGCAGTAGCGTGACATTTTATAATTTCGGCGGTGTGGGCGAAAATGTAACGGACCATATTGTCAGCAGTTATGATTATGCCAATGCCGTTGTGCCGATGGTAGAGGCTATGAATGCGGAAACTTCATTTGCAGTGGCGGATAACAGACTGATGTTTTTTGAAGGCTCCAAAAAGCCGGTCAGCAAGGCGGATATTTTACTGGACCGTCAGGTGCAGGGAGTCTACTATTCCGACACCCATGTCGGATTGTTGTTCTATGACCATACAGGCGAGAATAAATATAGTCTGGATGTTTATAATACTGCCGGCGAAAAGGTAGTAAGCCACGGATTTGATATGAACTTTAAGGATATTATTATCCGGAACGACCAGATTATGATTTACAACGAGTCCGAGTGCCAGGTGGTTGGTTTGAACGGCAAAGAAAAGTATAAAGGAACCTTTGAAGGAAGAGTCCATTATGTGGTAGCAACCGATGTGCCCAGAAAGTTTTTGGTTATAATCAATAACGGGCTCGCAACTTTGGAGTTTGAATAAGATATGAGTTTGAATGTGACATTATTGGCGGTTGTTGTTCTGATGGTATGGATGATGATCCGCGGATATAAAAAGGGAATGGTAAAAGGATTATCGGGACTGGTTGCCCTGTTTGCGGCATTTGTGGTGCTTGCACTGGCAATTATGCTGGTGTCGAGTTTTTCACAGGGTGAGATGACCAATACCCTGTATTCGGTTATTCTGCTTGTTCTGTTTGGGCTGGCATATGGGATAGTGAAGTTTGTTTTGCGTTCTGCAAAAGCAATTTCTTCTCTTCCGATTATCAATTTTGTGGATTCCGTGTTGGGAATCGGCATTGGATTGTGCAAAGCGATATTGGTAATATGGATTTTCTTTATGCTTTGTACGGGTAATTATCTTGGAACAATAAGCTATTACGTACAGCAGGATATAGCGGATAATACTTTCCTAAAACTGCTTTATGAATTCAACTTTTTTGCCGGATAAAAGTGGTGTAGACAACTTTTTTCAAAAAAATGAAAAAAGGGCTTGCAAAACCGCAAACAATCTAGTATTATAATCGAGTGTCCAGCAAGTGACACTCCATATAGGGCTATCGCCAAACGGTAAGGCAACGGACTCTGACTCCGTCATTTCAAGGTTCGAATCCTTGTAGCCCTGCTTAAGACTCCGATGAAGTTCATCGGAGTTTTTTATTGTGTAATTCTTAGGATGCGGATATAATGTACTATGTATATCAAAAGGGGTGAAACATGTACACATACAACACAAAAGTCGGATTCAGTCAGGTGGATACCGACCGGTTAATGAAAATAGATGCGATGACAGCCCTGTTTCAGGACGTGACCTGTTTTCAGGGGGAAGATATCGGGAATGGATTTGCACTTTTGGAACCACGGCAGCAGGCATGGATTTTGAATAGTTGGCAGATTGAAGTAAAAAGATTTCCGGCATTTAATGAACAGATTACGGTTGGAACTTTTCCGACAAGTTTTAAAGGCTTTATCGGGAACCGTAATTTTGTGATAACGGATGCTGACGGTGAGATGATTGTTATGGCCAATTCCATCTGGACATTTATGGATATGGCCAAAATGCGTCCTGCAAGAGTGGATGAGGAATTTATCAGTAAATATACCTTGGAAGAACCATTGCCGATGGACTATTCGGCAAGGAAGATTCTTTTGCCGGACACAGAGGAAACATCGGAATGGGAAGTGTCCGAAAGAGAGCCCATAACAGTCAGAGAGTATCATTTGGACAGCAATATGCATGTGAATAACGGGCAGTATGTGCAGATTGCGAGCGCGTATCTGCCAAGAGATGTAAGATATAATAAGATGCGTGTGGAATACCGTAATCAGGCAAGACTCGGAGATGTAATGCTACCTGTGGTGTATACAAACGGAAATACCTGCATTGTAGCACTCTGTGATACGGAAAAAAAGCCATACGCAGTGGTGGAAGCAAACAATAGAACGGAATAACAGGAGAAAACAATATGATTCGTTTAGCAGAAAAACAGACATTAACAGTTGTTAAAAAAGTAGAATTCGGTGTATATCTGGCAGAAAGCAAAGAAGCGGCAGTAGAAGAAAAAGTATTGCTCCCGATTAAACAGGTGCCGGAAAATACAGTGGTCGGAGACGAGATAGAGGTATTTATTTACAAGGATTCCAAAGACAGACTGATAGCGACTGTAAATGAGCCGTTGCTCGTAAAAGGGCAGACTGCGGTATTAAGGGTAGTTCAGGTAAACCGCGTGGGAGCTTTCCTCTACTGGGGCCTTGAAAAGGATTTGTTTTTACCGTTTAAAGAGCAGACCAAACCGGTACAGGTGGGTGATGAATGCCTTGTGGCACTCTATATTGATAAGAGCGGACGTCTCTGTGCCACCATGAAGGTGTATCCGTATCTGCGTACGGACAGTCCTTACGGTAAGGATGATAAAGTTACGGGTGTTATATACGAAATCAGCGATAATTTCGGAGCATTTGTTGCAGTAGATAATTGTTTCAGCGCCTTAATTGCCAAAAAGGAAATGACGACCAAGCTTGCAGTCGGTGACGTGGTACAGGCCCGCGTGGCAAGCATCAAAAAAGAAGGCAAACTGGATTTGAGTCTTCGCGAAAAAGCCTATATCCAGATGAATATAGATGCGGAAAAAGTCATGAAGAAGTTGGAAGAAGGAAACGGTGTGTTGCCTTTTACCGACAAGGCTTCGCCTGAACTGATTAAGGCAGAAATGGATATGAGCAAGAATGAATTCAAACGTGCGGTAGGTAATCTGTTAAAAGCGGGAAAGATTGAGATAGGGGAGACGGAAATACGATGGAAATAAAGAAAATAAATTGGTTGATGGTAGGGGCATTCGCATTGCACATAGTGGTTTCGCTTGTGCTTTACAATTTCCCGGATATGTTTGAAATAGGAATTTTGCTGAATCTTTCTTTGGGAGAAATCATGCTGCTTCTTCCGATGGTGGTATACCTTCTTTGTTGGAAACTTGGACATAGGAAATATGCTGATGAAGCAGGAGAAAATGCGGAAGCAGAGAAGCCACAGACATTGCGTGAACGTCTGCATTATAACAAAGTAAAGCCGACCACCATTTTATATGCATTGATTTTTACATGGCTGAGCATGCCGCTAACCACATTGATTAATGCTATCAGTATGCTTTTTGTAGATAATACCGTTATGGCACTCAGCGGACAGATTCTGGGCGTGGCATTTCCTGTGATGCTTTTCTTTATGGCAGTGGTGCCTGCATTCTGTGAAGAGACTTTGTTTAGAGGCATCGTGTATGGCGGATACCGTAAGCATGGAAATAAATTTGTGGCGGTAATGTTGTCGGGCTTCTTATTCGGTGTTATGCATATGAACTTAAATCAGGCATTGTATGCATTTGCAATCGGTGTGTTACTGGCACTTTTGTTTGAAGCAACAAACAGTATCTGGCCAACCATATTATTCCACTTTGTGTATAATGCCCAGTCATGCTGCCTTATGTATTTTGTGGAAGAAATTGTGCCGGGATTTTATTCTAATCCGGACAATATTGCGATGGCAACGGAAACGGCAAGCCTGTATTCCATGATTGCGGCATACATAATCATAGCAGCAATCTTTACGCCGCTTGCAATTTGTATGCTTTATAAAATTGCCAAGAATGAAGGCCGTGTAGAACAGTTAAAAGAAACACTTCCGGGTAAAAAGGAAGGAAAGATGAGAATAGCAACCGCTTCATTTTGGGTGGCAACGGTACTCGCGGTTGGATTTATTGTGTATGATATTTTATTAAGTTACGGAATTGTTGCATAATTAAATAGAACAGAAAAACTCCGCGCAATTGCGCGGAGCTTTTTGTTTGTCAGGCTAAGCTTATACTAACATATCAAAGTTGCCGCCTACGGAAGGATTCACGGATCTTTCCATAGCAGCAGCGTCGATCATATTAACAATACCCTGGCCGGCCACTTCGTTGACCTCCATGGCTTTGTCCAATACAGCAACGCCGATTTTTGATAAGGTGTTAGTCTGAGCCATCGCCATAGAAATAGAAGCTATATCCATAAGCAAGCCCTCCTTACACTTATATTATCGACAATTCGCCAACTTTTGTAAAGTGTATTCTTTTGTATAGGTTGCCCAAAAGTAAAAACCTGCATTTTTTATAAAAAGTGAAAAAAATACACAAAAAAATCATAGATTACTATAGATTTTTTTGGCATTTACTATTAATATAAAAGGTGGAATTAAAAAAAGAGACAAAAATAAGTAAAAAAGCATTGTAAAAAAGGTACAAAAAATTATAGGGTAGGATCCAAAGGAGAGGGGACTATGATTTCAAATCAGATTTTACAGAACACAATAGAAGGGATTAAGACGATATCCAGAATGGAACTCTGTGTTGTGGATATTGACGGCAAGGTGATTGCAACATCCAGTCCGGATATGGATAAGTTTGCGGCTGCGGCACTGAATTTTGCACAGTCACCGGCAGACAGCCAGGAAGTGCAGGGATGTCAGTTCTTTAAGATTTATGACGAACAGCAGCTTGAGTATATTCTGGTTGCAGGAGGTTCGGGAGAAGCAACCTATACACTCGGCAAGATGGCGGCTTTCCAGATTCAGAATCTGCTGGTAGCGTATAAAGAGAGATTTGATAAAGATAATTTCATTAAGAACCTTTTGTTGGATAACCTTTTACTTGTAGATATTTTCAGCCGTGCGAAGAAGCTCCATATCCAGTCAGAGGCTAAGCGTGTGGCAATTATTATTGAGGGAGGTACCGGTAAGGACAGTAATGTTCTCGAACTTATGCGGGCTTCTTTTGGTGCCAATAACAAGGATTTCATCACGGCAGTGGATGAGAATAATGTTATTGTTGTTAAGGACCTTTCCGAGATGGAGAATTTTGCAGAGATTGATAATCTTTGTAATGAATACAAGGCGTATTTGGAAAAAGAAGGAATTCGCAATGTACATATAGCCTATGGTACAATTGTAAAAGAAATCAAAGAAGTCAGCCGTTCTTACAAAGAGGCTAAGATGGCACTTGATGTAGGAAAGATTTTCTTTGATGAGAGAAATATTATTGCATACAGTGAGCTTGGTATCGGCCGTCTTATTTACCAGTTGCCGATTCCGCTTTGTAAGATGTTTATTAAGGAAATCTTTGGCGGAAAGAGCCCTGATGATTTTGATGAGGAAACACTGACAACGATTATGAAGTTCTTTGAGAACAGCCTGAATGTATCCGAGACTTCCCGTCAGTTGTTTATCCACCGTAATACTTTGGTATATCGTCTGGACAAATTACAGAAGACAACCGGTCTTGACTTAAGGGTATTTGAGGATGCGATTACATTTAAGATTGCCCTTATGGTTGTAAAATACATGAAATATATGGAATCATTACAGTACTAGGAGAGATAAATCGTGTTATTCGGTAAGAAGAAAAGCAGAAAAAAAGCAGTCTACGAAGAAAACCTGATTGTACTTGAAAATGTTACAAAGTCCTATCAGACATTAAACGGCGCACATGCGTTAAACGGAGTTAACCTTAAGATTAAGAAAGGTGAATTTGTGTTTATCGTTGGTGACAGCGGTTCCGGTAAATCAACATTGATTAAATTGATGTTGCGTGAACTGGTTCCGACCACGGGTGAGATTTATGTGAACGGACAGAATCTTGCCAAATTAAAACACAGACAGGTGCCTATGTATCGACGTAATCTGGGCGTTGTGTTCCAGGATTTCCGTCTGTTAAAGGACAGAAACGTTTATGAAAACGTTGCATTTGCACAGAGAATTGTACAGACTCCGAGCAGGGAGATTAAGAAAAATGTACCGGCTATTCTTTCTATAGTAGGTCTTGCCGGCAAATACAAAGCAAAACCGAAGCAGCTTTCGGGTGGTGAACAGCAGCGTGTTGCAATGGCAAGAGCACTGATTAATAAGCCGCCGATTTTGTTATGCGACGAACCGACGGGTAATCTGGATCCGAAGAACTCATGGGAAATTATGAAGTTGCTTGAGCAGATTAATAAGCGCGGTACGACCGTTATTGTTGTTACCCACAACAGGGAAATTGTTAACGAGATGCAGAAGCGAGTTGTTACATTGAAAAAGGGTGTTGTTATCAGTGATGAGGAGAAAGGTGGTTACATAGATGAGAATTAGTACTTTCTTTTACACCCTGAAGCAGGGATTTAAAAATATTTTCCGTAATGCATGGTATTCACTGGCATCCATTGCGACCATCAGTGCATGTCTTTTGCTTTTTGGAATCTTTTTTGCGATTGTTGCCAATTTTTCCAGCATTTTAAAGACGGTGCAGGAAGGTGTTGCCATTACCGTATTCTTTGATGAGGGATTGGAAGACACCAAGATTGCCCAGATTGGAGAGATGATTGCCAAAAGGGAAGAAGTGCGTGATATGAATTTTGTATCCGCGGATGAAGCATGGGAGAGTTTCAAGCCGGATTTGGGCGAATATGCCGACGGTATTACAGAGAATCCGTTAATTGACAGTGCCAATTATGAGATTTATTTAAATGACATTTCCCAGCAGAGCAGTCTGGTAGAATATTTGGAATCGGTAGAAGGTATCCGTTCCGTTAACCGTTCGGATTTGACGGAGAAAATTTTTACCGGCATGAATAGTTTAATCGGCTATGTTTCCATTGCCATTATTGTGATTCTTTTGGCGGTATCCGTATTCTTAATCAGCAATACGGTTATGATTGGTATTTCCATGCGTAAGGAAGAGATTAACATTATGAAGTATATCGGTGCAACCGATTATTTTGTACGTGCGCCTTTTGTGGTGGAAGGTTTGTTAATCGGTCTTGTTGGTTCAGGAATTCCTTTGGTATTAATTTACCTTTTATACAATTATATTATTGAATTTATTTTGATGAACTTCAGTATGTTGAACAACCTGTTGAATTTCCTTCCGGTTGTTACAATTATGAATTATCTGGTTCCGATTTCATTGGGAATCGGTGCCGGAATCGGTTTCCTCGGAAGCTTTACAACAGTCAGAAAACATTTAAGGGTTTAATCAGAATGACTATTAAAAAGAGATTTTTGGCAAGACTTTTGTGCGCTTGTTTTGCAGGAATGCTTTTGTTTAGTTCTTTCCGCTATTATGCATATGCAGACACGACGGAGATTGAGGAGAGCATTAAGCAGAAGCAGAAAGAGATTGAAGAAGCGCAGAAAAAGAAAAAAGAACTGCAGTCCGGCCTGACCGAAGTGAAGGAAATCATGGAGGATCTTAAGGATACGCGTGATGACCTTCAGGCGTATGTAACCGAGTTGGATCAGAATCTTACGGAAGTAGAAACAAAGATTGAAGAATTAAAGACTTTGATTTCCGAAAAAGAGGATGAGATTTTAGAAACGACCGAAGAGTTGGAAGATGCGCAGGAAAAAGAGCAGACCCAGTATCAGGCCATGAAGGACAGGGTTCAGTTTTTATACGAACAGGGTGACTCTTATTATCTGGAACTTCTCCTTGATGTTGAGAGTTTCGGAGAGTTTATTAACAAAAAAGAATACATTACCAAGATGTCGGAATACGACACCAAGATGTTTAAAGAATATGTGACCAACCGTGAGCTTATTGAAGTGTGTAAGGCGGAGTTGGAAGCAGAAGAAGAACTGCTTGAGGAAGCTAAGGCCAAGGTGGATGAAGAGCAGAAGAATCTTGAGACTTTGATTGCATCCAAGGAGCAGGAGATTAACAAGTATTCAGGCGATATCAAGAATAAACAGCAGGCAATAGCGGAATACGAAGCGGATATTGCCATGGAAAATGATACCATTAAAGCGTTGGAAGCAGCATTGGCTGAAGAACGTAAGCGCCTTATGGAAGAGCAGGGTTCCGAGAGGATTATCTACGATGGCGGTATGTTTAAATGGCCGGCACCGTCCTATACCCGTATTTCTTCAGACTACGGATGGCGCTTGCACCCGACACTCGGTGTTGACAAATTCCACAACGGTGTTGATATGGCAGCTCCCGGAGGTTCGCCGATACTGGCAGCTTATGATGGAGAGGTAATCGGAGCCGGATACAACAGTTCCATGGGTAATTATATTATGATTAACCATGGTGGCGGATTGATTACGATTTACATGCATGCTTCGGCATTGTATGTTTCCACGGGAGAAATGGTGGCGCGTGGCGAGAAAATCGCTGCAGTCGGAACTACAGGCCGTTCGACCGGTAACCACCTGCATTTTGGTGTGCGTCTGGATGGTGAGTATGTATCACCGTGGGATTATTTAAGTAAGTAAGCACAGGGTATTCCAAGTTGCATATGTGCATATAATGAAATAATATTGTGTTTGGTCTATCGGCGCGTAAAAATGGTTAGAGGCAATAAAATGGAAGATAATAACACATTGGAAGAAATAAAAGAAGCGGATGGAACGGTCTATCATAAAAGACCGGAACTTCCGGCTTCTAAATCTAAAAAAAAGAAAAACCGCACCTATTTTTACGGTGTGATGACAGGAATCTGGATTTCGGTTATTCTTTTTGCGGCAGGTAATCTTATCGGTTGGCTGGTGGGAACCAATTCCCTTATGGGAAGCAATATCCCGACACTTTCCAATAATAAGAGTGAAGAAGTGGTAACAACTCAGACGACCCGCAAAATCAAGGCAATCGAAGAAGTAATCCACAAATTTTATTTGGAAGACACGGATGCGGAGACTTTGGAAGACGGTCTTTACTCCGGAATGGTTGCTTCGCTCGGAGATCCTTATTCCGATTATTATTCGCAGGAAGAGTTAGAGGAAATGGAGCAGGATGTGGAAGGGATTTACTTCGGCATCGGTGCGTACGTTGGAATTGATACGGCGACACAGCTTCCGGTGGTAAGTGGTGTTATTGAAGGAACACCGGCTGAGGAAGCAGAACTTCGTGACGGTGATTTAATTTACATGGTAGACGGTACGCTGACTCAGGGAATGGACACCAGTGATGTGGTGGCATTAATCCGTGGTGAAGAGCATACGACAGTACATTTGACACTTATCCGCGAAGGGGAAGAGGATTATGTGGAAGTGGATGTAACCCGCCGCAAGGTGGAAAGCCCGACCGTTAATCATGAGATGCTTGAGAATAATATCGCTTATATCCAGATTACGGAGTTTGACCAGGTGACGGTTGACCAGTTTGCGGAAGCCCTGGCAGTTTGCAAAGGTTCCGGAATGGAAGGCCTGATTATTGATTTGCGCAGTAATCCGGGAGGAAGTTTGACAGCGGTTTGTGATATCGCCAGAAAGATTTTGCCGGAAGGATTGATTGTATATACGGAAGACAAATATGGCGAAAGAGAAGAACTTACCTGTGACGGCAAGAATGAGATTCAGGTGCCGATGGTAGTTCTTACAAATGGTTACAGCGCCAGCGCATCCGAGATTCTGGCAGGTGCAATCCAGGATTATGAAAAGGGCGTTTTGATGGGAACCAGAACCTACGGAAAGGGAATTGTACAGCGAATTATTGCTTTATCCGACGGTTCGGCCGTTAAATTAACCATCAGTAATTATTTTACACCGAAAGGACGCAATATCCACGAAGTTGGTGTGGAACCGGATGTGGTGGTAGAGTTTGACAGCGACGCTTATTACAACGAGGGATATGATAACCAGTTGGAAGAAGCAGTTAAGTATATGAAGGAGCAGCTATTACAGGCAGCAGAGTAAGTGGGAAGGGTCAGAAAGAGCAGTTGCTTTTTTGGCCCTTTTTTGAAAAGGAAGAACAGTATGGAAAAAGTCAGGGATAAAAAAGTTAAGATTACATATTCCTTACGAAACAAATTAATATTGTTGATCGCGTTAGCCATGATTCCGCTCCTTTCATTGACGGTGTACATCATTTTTGCATTGCAAAATTACAGTAACGCCTATGACAACATTGTCAGTAATATGACGGTCGCAAATAGTTATAACCTCAATTTTAAAGAAGAGCTGGATGAGAGTATTTACAAACTGGTGGTAGGATCAGTTACTTTTGATACCATCGAAGAGGACGATTCTTTAAAGAGTCCGTATGCTCTTATTGATGAACTTAGGGAAGATTTTAAAGAACTTGCAGAGATTACGACCGAT
>JAGATU010000077.1 GCA_017621115.1 Lachnospiraceae bacterium | reverse complement strand
CTGCGCTATACCCACCATATGAGATATGCGGTCGCCCTATATCTCTAATGTGCTCGAAGGGATTCGAACCCCCGACCCACGGCTTAGAAGGCCTATGCTCTATCCAGCTGAGCTACGAACACATAATGCGTGCGGACTTATATGCCCTTACACATTGAAAAGCGGGTGATGGGAATCGAACCCACGTATCTAGCTTGGAAGGCTAGTGTTCTACCATTGAACTACACCCGCAAATATTAACTATATAATCGGGGTGACAGGATTCGAACCTGCGACCCCCTGGTCCCAAACCAGGTGCTCTAGCCAAACTGAGCCACACCCCGTTTTATGTACGTCGTCGTGACGCAAGTAAGATTATATGATAGAGCCCCCTCAATGTCAACACTTTTTTTCAAAAAAATATATTGTTTCTATCACCGTACAATTATTCCATATAATTAATAGTAAAATGCGCCTGTCCTTCCTTGTCCAGTTCCATAATAATAAAGGACGGTCTTCTGCCTTCCTGTCTCGGATAGGTCATACTTCCGGGATTGACTGCAATAACATCCCCGTCAATATCCACCACCGGACGGTGCGTATGTCCGTACATAACAATATCGGCGCCGCGCCCTCTGGCTTCTTTCTTAATCGTAGCATTGTCCATGTACACATAGTAATTATGCCCATGGGTCAGCCAGACTTTGTAACGCCCCAGGTAAAATTCCTTCTCCCTTGGCAAATCCGAAAAGAAATCATTATTGCCCATTACCATTTCAACCGGGCAGCCTGCCGCCTGACAAATCGTATATTCACTGCCCTCCACGTCACCGCAGTGGACAACCATGTCAAAAGGACCACATTTTTTGACCACTTCCAGATAATTGTCATTATATCTGTGCGTATCACTTACAATCAGTATCCGTTTCATGAAAATCACCCTTAACCAATCAGGCCTTTTTGCAGCAATTCTTCTTTCATCTTAGCTAAAGCTTTCCCGCGGGGACTGATTTTATTCTTCTGTTCCATCGTAAGTTCTGCTGTTGTGCAATTAAATTCGGGCACCATAAAAATAGGGTCATAGCCAAAGCCGTTTTCTCCCCTTTCTTCATAGCCGATATAGCCTTCAATCGTCTCACGCACGGTATACACCGTACCGTCCGTTAAAACTGCCGCAATCGCACATACGAAACGCGCCGTTCTTTTTTCCACAGGTACGCCCTCAAGGCGCTCTATCAGATTCGCGTTCTTAATGCGGTAAGAAGTATCCTCTCCCATATAACGCGCGGAATATACACCCGGCTCTTTATTCAAAGCATCAATCTCAAGACCGGAATCATCCGCAAGGACAATGGCTTCTTCCCCGTTTGCCTTTACCGCATCCGCAATCGCTGATGCCTTAATTATGGCATTTTCGGTAAATGTAGTGCCGTTTTCTTCCGCGTCGCAGGAATATCCTGCTTCTTTCATCGAAAGAACCTCAACCGGAGTGCCTTCCATAATCTGTCTGATTTCTTTCATTTTTTCTTTATTACCGGTCGCAAAAATAATCTTATCCATTTTCTACTCCATTTTTTCTTTTGCCCTGCTTATGCCTTCCAAAATGCCCTTTGCCACGTTTTTCTGATAAGGCAGGGTTGTTAAAAGTTGGCCTTCCGTTTCACCTGAAAGGTCACCGCAGGCAATACTTACTGCAGGCATATTCAGCTCGAGTATAATCTGCATTTCCTCACGCTCCACAGGGTAAATACCGCATGCAAAGCCTTCAATTGCCGATACTACACTCTTTTCCATGATATCCGCCAATTCCGCATTGGAAAGTCTGCGGTCGAAATAAGAGGTATTGTAATAGACTGTCGTTCCGTAAGAACTGGTCACCGCATCTTTATTCAGATGTACATCAATAAACAAATCCGGCTGTACCTGTTCAAGGAAGGCAAGACGCATCTCATCGTCCATTGCCACATCATCATCCCTTGTCACAAAAATACCCATACTCTCGTCCGTATTGGCTTCGATTACCTGCTCACAAACGGAAAGGACAATGTCCTTTTCCTTGCCGTAGGCATTCTCTTTTCCGTTATCAAGACCGCCGTGGGCAGGATTCAGTACTACGATAAAATCGTAGTCATCCTTCTTTTCCATAACATAGGAAAGATTCTCCTCGTAAGCAATCTGTGTCTTTTCCTGTTCCGTCAAAAGAACTTCTTTCGGAACCTGCTGTCTTTGTTCATAGGACTTGTAGAGAATATATCCTCCAACCGCTATCGCAGCAAGCAGAATCAATATTCCCACTACCGTTAAAAATCCCTTTAGTATACGTTTAAACTTCATTTATTTATCCTTCTTTGGCGGTTTCGGACCCATAAACTGATAATAATAGGTCTTCATCATTCCGTTATATATCTTGCGGTTCTTGTCGGCTTTTTTGCCGATATCACGCTCTGCGTTCTCATAAGAAGTAATCAGATACATGGACCAACTATCCAGCGCACGGTAACGTTCACCAATGGTCTTATACAGTGCACCGACACTCTCCTTATCCGATATACGCTCACCGTACGGCGGATTGGTAATCAAAAAGCCGTATTTCTTGGCATGGCTAAGTTCAGCCACATCCCTCGCCTGGAAATGAATCATATGATCCACGCCTGCAAGCTTGGCATTGGCCTTGGCAATTGCCACCATCTCTTTATCCAAATCATACCCTTGGATATCCGTCTTCACGCTTGTATCCACAAGGTCGTTTGCCTCATCAATGCAGTCGTACCAATCGCGTTTCGGAATCAGATGCTCCCAGCTCTGCGCCAAAAAGCTGCGGTTCATGCCCGGCGCCATATTCGCCGCCATCATCGCCGCTTCAATCGGAATCGTACCGCTTCCGCAGAACGGGTCCACAAGAATTCTGTCCGCTCTCCACGGTGTCAGCATAATCAGTGCTGCCGCCAGATTCTCCGCGATCGGAGCCTTCGCCGTCAATTTACGGTATCCTCTCTTATGTAACGATTCGCCCGTCGTATCAAGGCCCACCGTCACCTCATCTTTCATAATAAATACACGCACGGGATACGCATCTCCGGTTTCCTCAAAACGCACCACCGGATAGGTCTGCTTCATGCGCTCCACCATTGCTTTTTTCATGATGGACTGGATATCGGATGGGGAAAACAATTTACTCTTCACACTGGCGGCCTTTGCCACCCAAAACTTACCGTCAACCGGAATATATTCCTCCCAGGCAAGCGCCTTCGTTCCCTCAAACAACTCCTCAAAAGAAGTCGCCATAAAGGAGCCTACTTTTATCAAAATACGCTCCGCTGTCCTGGAAAAAACATTCACGCGGCAAACCGCCTCTTCATCCCCGATAAATGTGACTCTGCCGTCCTCCACCTTACTGACGTCATATCCCAGATCAATTATTTCTTTCTTCAGTACCGCTTCCAAACCAAAATGGCATGGCGCTATCAATTCAAATTTTCTCATACCGCTATATTACGTTTTTGCCCGCACCCTTGTCAAGATTCCTTTGTATATACATTGCATTTCTTTTAGCCTAAAAAGAACAAAGCCGGTGCACATACACCGGCTTTGTTTTCTTAGTAGTTGTATTCAGAATTTTTGTTCTTAGAGTTGCTCTTTGTGCTGTTTTTTGTGCTGTCCTTAGAGCTGTTTTTTGAAGACTGTGAGTTAGCGTTCTTTGTGCTGTTCTTGCAATCCTGGTAAGAATTTGTGTTTTTGTTTTCTGAATAATTTTTTTCCATGATACATACCCTCTCTTTACAATCGTATTTGTAACTCATGTTACAGGATTAGTATCTGTCAAAAGGATTTTATTATTCAGCGGATGCTCAAGCTGCGTCTATCAAAAAATGGTTACTGTACTAACGTCCGCTCCCTGATATCAGGCGGTAAATCATATAACCCATAAAGCCAACAATAAGGAATGGCGAAAGAATCCGCAGCACGGTAAACAGCAATACAATAATTACAAATGTTGCCAAAACTGACAATATTTTCAAAAGCCATGAGGGCATCTGAATTACCTTGCCATTAAAGTTAAGAATGGTCCGCAGCGCCTTATCTCCGTAGGGATTCTCGCGTTTATAATATGTGCCGTCTTCCTGCGTCTCATTCTCCGTCTCGTGGGATGCAAGAATGGACTTGGCAATCAGCCTCGGATCACCGAGTTCCTCCATTACCTGCTCCTCAGACTTACCCATCCTAATATGGGACTCGATATAGTCTTCATAATAGGCAACCGTATCGTTTACAAAAGTATAATCGTCAATGGAAGAAAGGCTTCTTCTCATCTGCTCGACAAACTCAATTTTATTCATGCAGTATCCTTTCGTGTTACATCTGGTGTCGTACTACCCGGTACTCATCATCATTCTGATAATACGGGCATTCCTGATTATTACCGCTCAGAAAGCGCATCATCTCGTCCTCGTCCAGGTCTACTTCACATACATAATATTCGTAATCTTCATCGTATGAATAATTCGCGCAGGTATCACAAATCATAGTTATTCTCCGATTGTTTCTTCTTCCGTAATCTCCGTGGCCACTTCCGGCTTAACCAGTTTTGGCAAAATAAAATACATCAAAACACCCAATATCAATATAAAAATACCGATAAACTGGGATGTGGAAAGAGCTCCTACTGCTCCTCTGTCGTCGTTTCTTGTAAATTCCACAAGGAAACGTCCGATACTGTAAAGAATCAGATAGAGTGCACTGACTCTGCCCTTAAGGGGATTTTTGGCCGCAAACCAAATTAATACTGCCGCAAGTACAAAATCACCTGCCGCCATAAATAACTGGGAAGGAAGCAGTTTGATACCGTTTGGTGCATATGCGGAATTGGTAAATACCACGCCAAGGAAGCAATCCGTCTGCTTACCGTAGCAGCAACCTGCCAGAAAACATCCGATACGCCCAAATCCCTGCGCCATCGCCACAGACGGTACCATCAAATCCAAATAGGACAGAAAATCCACTTTTTTGAATTTACAATATCCGTAAATCACCAATAGACCGCCGATAATACCGCCATACACCACAAAACCGCTGCCTTTGATAAATGCCATAGGATTCGCCAGAAAGGCTTTCCATTCGGTCAGTATAAACAGTACTCTCGCACATAAAAATCCCAAAATTACCGTTGTAATCGTAAGACCATATACCAAATCACCGTTCAGTCCTTTTTTCTTGGCACGGATATCGCCCATCAAAAGTGCTACCGCAACCCCGATACCAATCATCAGTCCGTATCCGTGAATTGTCACAGGACCAATGGATAAAATCTCATTATACATAAAGGATGTCCCCCATTTAACTTATTAACTCTCATGTAGAGTATCACATTTATTTCCAATATACAATTAAATAAGTATAAAAAAGAGCATGCTACTCATGCTCTTTTCTACGTTCCACATAACATATTATACCAAATAACAGGACACTTAATACCGTAATCAATATACCCGCTGTCATTCCCTGCGGATAGTAGGACAGGGAAATGTCGTGGTCTCCTGCGGTAAGCGGTACCGCTATCATCATATCCTCAAATAGGGCGGCCTCTGTTTTGACACCGTCTACTTTAATCGTAAAGCCCGGATCGTACGGAATACTCAGAATAAGGTATCCGTCCTCAGCGGCCGTTACGCTCCCGTTTAACTTTGTCGATGTCATTTCGCGGATACGCAGCGTATTCTGGGAACATTCCGCCAATAAATCAGTCAGATAGTCCTCATCAAAGCTGTACGCGCGCAGATGAAGCGTGTCGTCTTTTTCGGATTTCAACGTAATAACATCCCCGGCCTCATGGAAACCTAAGTCAAGGATATAGCGGTTATTGGTCTTCTTAAATATCTTTAACTCTTCGTCATTTACATATGCCTTAATTTCACTGTGCTTTGAAGTATCGCAATATGCATACACACGGGTACTGTATGGCACCGGTATTGTCGCATAACCTGCATTGTCCTCACAGTTGATTTCGGTAAACAAATCGCCTTCTGCGCCAAGGCGCAATGCGAGATTGTTCTGGCGGTTGATTGGCAGCATGCCGTCGTCCTTATTTTCCGCAACTACCGCAAAGGCTGTATCCTTATCATCAATTAACATTGTCTCAAAGGTCTCATCCGGAGAAATGGTAAAACCAAGCGGCAGGGAATACTTGTTACGGTACAAATTAACGCCATCCTGCTCTTTTACAAATTCATATAATCCATCCGAAGACAAATCATCCTTACTGAAAGTATATCCCTGCGCCAAAAGTGCAGACATAAAAGGAGTCATACCGTCAGAGCAGTAAAACACCTTACTGTTACGCATTCCGTAGCGGTCGTAAAAATGATTTACAAGTCCGTTTGAAGTTGATGAAAACATCGAAAGCGACGGGTAGTCCTGAAGCATCGCATCGTTATTGGTCATACGCGATGTCTTTTCATAGCGGTAAAACGCCTCCGGCTCCGCCTCTGCCTGCTGCGTGTACAATTCGTTATAGGTTTTATAGTTTTCCAGGTAATTCGGGCGCGAAACTGTCGAAAGGCTGGTCAAAAGCGTATTCGCGCCGGCTTCCACAACCATTACCAGTACGCAGAGCGCAATCATATATTTCGGTAATTTTTCCTGACTGTGCACCGCATACAATAAAAGTGTATAAATTGCAAGAAACAGAATCGTAAGCAGCCACGTTTTGGCCTCAAATGCATCGTCCGTTACCAACTTCTGTGCCAGAAGTACGAAAACAAAGCCCGCACTGATAGATACTGCCAGTTCCTGCCCGGACACTTCCTTAAGATGCAGGTACGCGTCCATGCACACAGTCAAAAGTAATAAAATATACAAAAATGACTGGCGGCACGGAAGGGAATCCGGATAATTCATTCCATGCCAGATAAATGTCGGTATATTATAGGAAAAACTAAGAAGCAGTACCAGAAGTAATGCCAGTCTTCCTATTTTTTCACGGGATGAAATCCCTTTATTAACAAGATAAAGTGGGAACAAAATAAACACCGCAACCGAACAGAAAATATTCGGCCAATGGTCCAGCCCCGTCTCAATTGCCACATTAAAACTATGTCTTGCAAGCACATCAAATACCGAAAAATACTCGGTTAATTTGCTTGGGAAATCCGCGCTTGAAAAACGCGACAACTGCAGTGCCAGCACTTCCGGTATCAGAAACAGCGCACCGATACCTCCCGCAAGCAGTGAAAAAGACGCAAAATGCATGCATGCACGCACTTTCTTTTCAGCAAGCGGCAAAAGCACAATCAGAAAATACAACACAAGGAAAATGCAAATCATAATACAGATATAATAATTGGACAGAATCGCAATTCCGAGGCTTAAGCAATAGAGCTTGTATTTTCCTTCTTTTACCAGGCATTCCAAGCCAAGCAGAATAAGTGGCGCCAGTACGATACAATCCAGCCACATAACATTCCAATTATAAGCCGCCATATATCCTGACAGTGCATAAAACAGGGCAAAGAATGCAACGGACATTTTTTCCGTATTGAAATGTTTGGATAAATACATCGCCGCCGTCAAACCGCAAAGGCCAATTTTAATAACCACAAGGTAGGTCATAAACTCCATCAAAATGCCTTCCGGCACAAGAACGCACAGCCAGTTAATCGGGCTTGCCAGGTAATAGGCATAGAGCGCAATCAGATTGGAGCCGATTCCCGCATTCCAGGAATAGAAGATGGAATCCCCTGTTCTGAGTTTATGAAAAAACTCGGTCAAAAACGGGAAGTACTGATGGTACATATCAATATTTAAAAATGACCGGTCTCCGAACGGGAAAATTTTGTTAATGGCAAACAGCACAAGCATTGTCAAAAACGGAATCCCGAATGCGGCAATATACAATTTTTGCTTACTTTTCAAACAAGTGATGGTATTGCAAAATTTGGTAATCATTTAATAACTCTTCCTTTTTGTCCACAGAATAAACATTTCCGTCAGCATCCCGAATCTGCAAAACGGATACGGACGGGTATTTACGATAATTCTCTGCTACAAACTGTTGATATGAATTAAGCGTTACTCCTGCAAGTTCAAGCGTTTTTATACCGAGATAATTTGAACTCATAGGCACATTCTGTTCTTCTTCAATATCAAAATTAGCGTGAATAATATATGGCACTTTATAACGAAGGCTCAATTCTTCTTCACTTAAAGAATACACACTTTCCCCATTTAATTTATAAATCGGCGCCACAACCGAATCCGTCGGCTGATGGTCTCCGAAAAAGACAATAATCGTAGGGTCATCCAATCTGTCAAAATACTGAACGAGCTGTTCTAAAGCCTTATCAGACTCATACAACAGCGATAAATACTGGTTAAGCGCAACCGAGTCCGTGCCCTCAACTTCTATCTGCGGCGTGAAATTATCAAACACATCCGAATAGGAAGAGTGGTTCTGCATCGTAACATTGAACATAAACAGCGGTTGTTCAGGATTCTGTTCATAAATCTCAATGACTTTTTCAACATCTGACTGATCCGAAATGTATTTACGGTAAATCAGAGGATTGGTAAAATCACTCTGCGAATAGAATGCATCAAATCCAAAATACGGATATACCTCACTTCTGTCCCATCCGCTTGCACGGTATGGATGAAGTGCCACGGTACGATAGCCGAGTGCTTTCAGAGTAGATGCAACCGAAGGCATCTTATCATGCACAAACTGCTGGTATGCAATACTTCCCTGCGGCAGAAACGCCATCGTGTCGCCTGTCAAAAACTCAAACTCCGTATTGGCTGTATTGCCGCCAAGTACCGGGACATCCATATATCCCGAAACCGTATTGTACGCTCCGGCCATCAGGCTCCTCATAAAGGGCATCTCGTCCATATTGGTCGTATATTCTCCGAGAATGGACAAGTCCGAAAATGCCTCATTCATAATCACAATAATATTCGGCAATTCCTCTATGGACTCACTTTCGGAACTAAGCGGCTCATTTGCAACGGATTCTATATCTGCAAGAATACTTTCTGCCTTATCCTTACTGTATCCCTTTGGCTCCTCAACTTTAAGATACTGGCATTGCATCAAAAATGCAACCACCGTACCATCCTTATATGTCATCGTGTTAGGCGTAAATAATTTATCATATAAGTGAAAGGTCTTAACTGCTTGCGGCGTCTGCACATAATTGGTCAAAAGGATTAGCAATATTAGCCCGATTACGCTTCCTGCGATTCTAAGCGGAGTCAGTAGTTTATCCCATTTTGGAATAAACCATGTACCCGCAAAAAAAAGTAGCAGGATTACCACACAGATAATCGCCTGCGGCTCCAACGAATAATCATAATTATCCGCCACAACTGCTGCCGTCTTAATACTGTAAATATCCCACGGCATGACCGGGTTGCTTCGAAACTGCACCACAAAATAATCAATCAGTCCGATAAGCAATGCCACAACTGCCTCTACGCGTATGGCAATCCTTACGCTCTTTGCGGCAAAAAACAAAATCACCGCCACCAGTTCAAAAAACGCAATATTTAAAAACTGTATTCCAACCCGCATCTTCTCAAAAGGATTCCTTAAAAAGAATTCCATGGTGTAGAAAATGATGATGGGGAGAAGAAAGAGTAGTAGTATATTAATTATTTTTTTTGTTCGATTCATATTTTTCATTATGCCTACAATGCCCACTTGTAATACATTTTTTTGTTACAAAAAACCCCGAAAGCATCACACTTTCGGGGCATTACGTGCGCTAGAAGATTCGAACTCCCGACCTTTTGGTCCGTAGCCAAACGCTCTATCCAGCTGAGCTAAGCGCACATATTTGTTTTGTCTTGCGACAACAGTCATATATTACACATAAAAAATGAGCATGTCAAGAGGATTTTTTAATAATTTAGAATTAAATTCCGAACAATTTTTAACCAAACAACACCGCCGTCGAACTACAGCCGATTCTGTCGCATCCTGCTTCCAGGTACTGCTCCATGGCTTCTTTGGTACGGATGCCGCCGGCTGCCTTGATTTTAACATCAGGACCGATATTGGCTTTCATTAAAAGCACATCTTCAAGGGTTGCGCCTGCTGTTCCAAATCCTGTAGAGGTCTTGATATAATCAGCCTTTGCATTAGTAACGGCTTTGCACATTGCAATCTTCTCTTCTTCGGTCAGATAACAGGTCTCGATGATAACTTTAAGCACTTTATCACCGCACACTTCTTTTAACAGTGCAATTTCATCTTCTACTTTCTGATAATCACCGTTTTTCACATCGGTAATATTGATTACCATATCGATTTCATCTGCGCCGTCTTCCAGGGCTTTCTTCGTCTCGGCCACTTTGGCTTCGGTATTACAGTAACCAAGTGGGAATCCGACTACGGTACAAAGTACGATTTTGTCACTGTATTTTTCTTTTACAGGCTTAATAAAGCAGGATGGAATACAAACACTTGCCGTGTTGTATTTCACCGCTTCGTCACAAAGCGCCTGAATCTCTTCCCATGAACAAAATGCCTTTAATAATGTATGGTCAATATGGGATGCTATTTTTTCTGCTGTCATAATGATGTCCTCTTTTCTGTATTAATATCTTTCCACGCCGTCCCTGGATACCTTTGCAAAAATCAATGA
Source organism: Lachnospiraceae bacterium (assembly GCA_017621115.1). Next base: position 29,471 of record JAGATU010000077.1, on the reverse strand, counting down.
TGCACGCGTAACCGGTTCTGTAGCAATTGTAATCGCGCTGCGGTACTTGGCTTCTGCCGATGCAAAAAGTTCCTCTTTTGCCGCATACATGGTTGCCAGTACATCACCTTTTTTAACCGCATCACCTGTCTTTTTATGAAGAAGGATACCTGCCGATAAATCAACCGGTGAATCTTTTGTTTCACGTCCTGCGCCAAGCATTACGGATGCAATACCGCATTTTTCGGTATCCATTGCCGCAATTACGCCGTCTTCTTTTGCAATTACTTCATAGGAACACTTTGCTTCTTCAAAAAGCGCCGTGTCGCGGATGACATCACCATTACCGCCCTGTGCTTCCACCATATCAATAAGTTTCTGCAAAGCCGAACCGTCTTCAATCGCTTTCTTAGCCTTATTCATGCACTCGTCTGCACTGCCAAGGCCTGCCAAAACCATCATATTGGCCGACAGATGCAGACAAACCTCTGTTAAATCTGCAGGGCCATTACCTCTGAGTGTCGCAACTGCTTCTTTTACCTCGAGGCTGTTACCGATTGCCTCACCAAGCGGTGTATCCATATCGGTAATCAACGCCATGGTTCTGCGGCCTGCGTTTTCGCCGATATTAACCATCTCAGCCGCAAGCGCAATCGAATCCTCAAGCGTCTTCATAAAAGCGCCGCTTCCGGTTTTTACATCGAGTAAAATGCAGTCACTGCCTGCCGCCAGTTTCTTGCTCATGATAGAGACTGCAATAAGCGGAATACTATCAACCGTCGCGGTCACATCGCGAAGTGCATACATTTTTTTATCTGCAGGAGCCAGATTACCGGACTGGCCGATAACACTAAGTCCCGTTTCATTTACTACTCTGAAAAACTCATCACGGCTTAAAGTAGTCTGATATCCCGGAATGGATTCAAGTTTGTCAACGGTTCCGCCCGTATGTCCGAGTCCTCTTCCGCTCATCTTTGCCACTTTGACACCGCATGCCGCTGCAATCGGCGCCACAATAAGTGTAGTCTTATCTCCCACACCGCCGGTCGAATGTTTATCCACTTTAACGCCTTCAATTGCGGATAAATCCACCATATCGCCGCTATGCGCTACTTCCATAGTCATAAAATGAGTCTCATTCTCGGTCATTCCCTTATAGTAAACCGCCATAAGAAAAGCCGCCATCTGGTAATCCGGAATACTTCCGTCCACATAGCCCTGAATCAGGAAGGCAATTTCTTCTTTTGTCAGTTCATTGCCGTCTCTCTTTTTCTGGATGATATCATACATTCTCATAACGAAATCCCCCTTATAAATTCTCCGGTCCGAAGGAAAGCGGTAGCAATTCCTCTAATGTGTAGCAAAAGAGTTTGGCACCGTCTGTCAAATATACGCGGAATGTCTTTTCATCGCAAAATTCGCGAAGCACCTGGCGGCACACGCCGCAGGGACTGCAAACCGCACTGCCTGCTGTCGGAACTTCCCCTTCTTTTGCACCAATGACGGCAATTGCGTCAAAACTCTTACATCCTTCTGAAACTGCTTTGAAAATCGCTGTTCTCTCAGCGCAGTTTCCCGGTGAGTATGCCGCATTTTCCACATTACAACCGGTATAAACCACCCCGTCTGTCCCAAGCAAGGCTGCCCCCACTGCAAAATGGGAATACGGAGTATAGGCATTCTCCCGCACTTTCTGCGCTTTTTTCATTAACGAAACGGCTTCTTCGTATATAGTGCCGTCTGATTTATTAAGCTCTTTCATGTAAAATTTCCTCTTTAAAACTCTTACCCGCCGTAGCCGGCTGAATTCCGAAAATGTCCTGGATTGTTGCTGCAATATCCGCAAACGAATCCCTCGTACCAAGATTCACATTCTCTTTGATATCCTTGCCGTATGCCATAAACGGTACATACTCTCTGGAGTGATCCGTGCCCCTAAAGCCGGGATCGCAGCCATGGTCTGCAGTAATCATCAGGATATCCTCATCCCTCATGTTCGCCACAAAATCATGAAGCTGTTCATCAAAAACCGTCGCCGCTTTGGCATAGCCGTCAATATCGTTGCGGTGGCCGTAATGCATATCAAAATCCACCAGATTCACAAAACAAAGACCTGTAAAGTCCTCTTTCTGATATGCCATCGCCTTATTCATACCGTCCACATTATTCTCAATACGTACGGTATTTTGAATGCCTTTTCCTGCAAAAATATCATAAATCTTACCAACACCATATGTCGCATATCCGTTTGCGATAAGCACATCCATCATCGTATCGCTTGGCGGCACCAACGAAAAATCATGTCTTCTCGCCGTTCTGGTGAAATTACCATCTTCTCCGATAAACGGTCTGGCAATAACTCTTCCCACACCATGTTCGCCCACAAGCATCTGCCTTGCAATCTCACAATAGCGGTACAATTCTTCTACCGGCACAATATCTTCATGTGCTGCGATTTGGAACACACTGTCCGCTGAAGTGTATACAATCAAATCACCCGTTTCCATATGCCGCTTGCCGTAATCGCGGATAACATCCGTTCCGGAATACGGTAAGTTACAGAGAACTCCTCTGCCGGTTAATTCACTGAATCTGTCAATAACTTCCTGTGGGAATCCGTTTGGATAAGTCGGCAACGGATTCTTAGAAACAATTCCCGCAATCTCCCAATGGCCAATCGTAGTATCTTTGCCGGCAGACTGCTCCGTCAGTCTCGCATACGCACCAATGGTACTGTCCACACCTTCCATACAATCCACACCGTCAATATTAAACAGGCCCATCTTTTTCATAAGCGGGGTATTGTATTCCGGCGAACCGGTAATGGAACGCAGGGTATTACATCCCACATCACCAAATTTATCTGCATCGGGTGCTTCCCCGATTCCGTAACTGTCAAGTACAATCAGAAATACTCTTCTTCCCATAAAAACTCCTTATTCTTCGATAAACAATACACCGAGCGTACCCGGTCCGCAATGACTGGATATAACACCGCCTGCCGTTGTCTCAAGAATCTCTTCGAAAATGCCCAGTCCGGTAATATATTCACGGATGGAATCTACTACTTCTTTGTCACAACCCGAATGTGTAATAAATACACGGTTCTTCCCCGCATGCATAAGTGCATCCGTCAGTTCTTTTGTATATTCCAAAAGCACTTTTTTCATGTTACCGCGGTATTTCTTGGCAACATCCATCTTGCCATCCTTTACCACAATCTGCGGATGAAGCTTCAACGCTCCTCCTGCAAGTGCAGCAAGACCGCTGCATCTGCCTCCCCTGTGAAGGTAGGTAAGGGTATCTACTACAAAACTGGCACGTACTTTCGGTATAAGCGCTTCTATATTCTCTACGATTTGTTCCGCTTTCATTCCTTCTTTTGCCATGGTTGCTGCTTCTAATACAAGAAGTCCGATACCGGTAGAAAGATTGGCGGAATTAATCACATGCACCTGTGTCCTTCCTGCTTCTTCGTTTATCGCATCTGCTGTCATACGAAGCACATTGCCTGTTGTTGAAAAAGCATCGGAGATGGCAATACAAACCACATCCCTTCCGGCATCCGCATACGGTTTTAACAATTCAACCGCTTCCCCGGGAGATACTGCCGATGTCTTAGGCGTTGTCTTATTCTCATCCGCCCATGCAAAAATTTCCTGCGGTGTAATCGTATCACCGTCCAAATAATCCGCCTCATTACAAATAATATGCAAAGGAAGAATGGATACACCATATTCCTCTAAAATATCTTTTGGTAAATCACATGTACTGTCTGCAATAATTTTAACCATCGTATCACCTTTTTCTTTCAGTCTGTTATTGAATAATTATACCCTATTTTACAATTCTGGCAAGTAAAATGCACATTCTCTGTCCTATTCCATATGCTAATAAAAAAGCCACGGTGACTATGAAAAAAGTTCTTATTTCCTGCGCCACTCACGATGCTGCCCTTTACCAAGAAGTTCTTCGAAAATTTGACATAGAACCGGTTTTATCCGCATCTCCCGAAAATGCGTCTTGCTTTGACGGATTGCTTTTGCCTGGCGGCGGTGACATCTGCCCTGTTTTTTATCACCGGAAAAATCGGGGAAGTACCAATATCTGCATCTGCGAGGATGTCATCCAACTGCTTATGTTCCACCGGTTTATGGAGCAAAAAAAGCCAATCCTCGGTATCTGTAAAGGCATGCAGATAATCAATGTAGCTCTTGGCGGAACACTGATACAGGCTCTCCCAACAGCATCATCCCACGCCTGGCATAACAAAGACCGTTACCATCCCACTACAATTGTTCCGGGTTCTCTTTTATTTTCCCTCTATGGAAATCATCTGATTACCGGCAGTGCCCATCATCAGGCTGTCTGCAAGCCCGGATGCGGACTTAGGGCAACCCAGCATGCCCATGATGGGGTAATCGAAGGAATCGAACACGAAGCACTTCCCATTCTCGGAGTCCAATGGCATCCGGAACGATTATGTGATTTGAAGCCTTCTCCCGTGACATGCACATCATGCAAAAAGCCGTCCCCTACAAATGTAGGAAACGGCCTGCCTGTCTTTGAATGGTTTGCATCCCAATTATAAATTCTCGTTCACATAGATATGAACACGGCTCTGGATAATATCCGCCACTTCTTTTACCGATTTCTGGCCCTCAAAGTATGCCGCACACTCTTCCTCAAGAATGGAGAGAATGTTCCTATCGTAATTGTAGACATGGTCCGCACTCTTTAAGAAACTAAGCACGCGGTCACAATCCGCCTGTGTAAGCGGCTCCAATACGATTTCCATACCACCGATATAGTATGTGTCATCATATTCAACTTTATTACCGTTTCCATCTTCGTAATACGGTCTTTCCTGTGCTTTCTTTACACGCTTATCGAGGCTGCTTAATTTAATCGGCCAGCCATATTCGAGCGAATCCTGGAATTCGTCTGTCAGATAATAACGAAGGAACTCCCATGCTACATCCTGATGTTTGGACTTAGCACTTATCGCAAATGCAAAATTGCACATATAGGCATTGCCGGTTCCTTTATTAACCGGGAAGCCAACTGCCGTAACCTGTTCACCAAAAGTTCCGTCTTCACAATATAAGAAATCCGTGAAATTGGCAATCGTATACGGCTGCAGTAATGCTTTGCCATCGCGGAATAAAGTCTCCTGTTTTTCCCAATAAGTCGGATCATTATATAATGATTCGTAATCAATTTCACTCGGGAATTCATTGGCAAACTCTAACAAACTGATAAATTCCGGTGTATTAAAGAAGCATTCACCGGTCTCCCAGTTAATGTACTCATCGCTGTTCATCATAATCGCATCATTTAAAACCGACATCTTGGTACGCTCTGAGAATATCTGGACATCCTCGCCCTTCTTATCACGCAATGCCTTTAATTCTTCAAATGTAATGCCCGGTTCTTCTCCCACATCCGCTGCTTTACCAAAAACAGTATACAGGAAGTAACTCGGCACCATCTGATACCATTTTCCGTCCTGTGAAAATGCTTCAATTACTTCCGGCGAATAGTCCTGTATATTGAGTTCCGGATCATTCTCCACAAAGGTCTTCAAATCCACAAACAAACCTTTACTCATATAACTTTCTACCGGCATCTCGCCTGTCAGACACATAATATCCGGTGCATTTCCGGAAGCGATATCGGTATTTAATCTGGAAAGACCAACTGAATAATCCTCTGCCGTATTATACTGACTATATTCCTCCACGCGGATACGGTAGGTATCACTCGCTTTGTTAAACTCTACAACTCTTTTTCTGACATCGGAATCCATCCATAAAACACCGAGTGTCAGCACTTCCTTATCCTTAATGGTCGCAGGGTCTACCTTGGTAAATACGCCACACATGGATTCGCCTGTCGCATCATCAAAGGTCCATGCAAAAAAACTTTCCTCCGTCAACTGCATTATCGAATAGCAGGTATTGGACGCCATATCGGAATCAACAAAATCCATTATCTTTTTATGGGATTCGTCCCCGATATTGTATGTATAAACACCATTGGAATCTACCAGTATAAAGTCACAGTAAACTCCCGCATAATGGGCAAAATTGTAACCATTGTACGGTATCGCAATCTTATCGGAAATTTCACCGGTCTCCAAATTTATTTTTACAAGATCCATATTGGTATCACCATACAAAATGGATGCCAGGGAACCGTCACGAAGCAGGAATAACTGCCCTAAATCCGCACTGCTTACATCAATACTCTTTACCAATTCTCCTGTTAAAGAATACACTTCAATATTATTCATAGCCCAGAGAACCAGTTTGTCATCTGCACATAAAATAGTATTCACATAAAAATATTCATCGTCCGGCACATCTTTACCAAGCGGTATACTAAACAGTTCTGTTCCCGTCTGTGAATACCCTACCAAAGTATATAAATCCTTATATACTCCCGACTCGGTTACTACACCGTACTCACAAAGCAACGTGTAAATATTGCCGTTGTTATCTGCCGCCATGCCGTTAAAGCCATAATTGCCCAACTGCTCTATTTCAAATTCCGCAATCGGATTCATGTCAAAATCATACTGCGCAAAGGTAACAAAAGTCTTTGTCTGACTTTCTAAAACTTCGCCTTCCATATAGAAATCTTCTACCGGCATATCTACGGACATGTCGGCTTCGATCATTGCGTCGTCGACTACAACTGCCTCTTCTGCAACTGCTTCCTCCGTAGCCACTTCTTCTACCGGTTCCTCAACCGCTACTTCCGCTCTTGCCTGCGGCATCGGGCTCTCTTCATACCGGTACTCCATGAAAACAAGCCGGTCCTTAGTTGCAATACTCTGTCCGAAATCACGGCCCTCCATTTTATCCGCATAGGATTCAAAGGAATACACATGGTCCTTATTCTGCATGGCCTTAGATGGCCCTGCTTCCTTTTTTCCGCATCCGCTCACCAGGCAGATTCCTGCCAGCATCAGCAATGCTACTTTCCACTTTTTCATAATTACTACCCTCTTTTACATTTTCTTTCGTACATGGCATCGCTAATCTTATCAAACAGTCTTCTTGCAGTCCATGTACGGTTTCTATATAGTATACGGACATACAGGATAAGCAGAACCGCCGCAATAACAAATGCTACGGTCTGAATTACAAATAAAAGTCCGCATATATCCTCAACTGCCCTTGCAATGTTTTCCCAATACGGATAAATAATACTGTTTCGGTTCATCGAGCGTACACCGAAATCCAGTACAATCTCCTTTTTGGCTCCTAATGAAAACCTCGCCGAATTCTCTACGACTTCAATCTTCTGTTCCGAATCATTTAAAGCCGCAGTAACCGTTTCTTTTGCAAATCCTTCTACCGGACTCGGCATAACTGTTTCGTATGTATAACTTCCTACAATTGTTCCATATGTCTTTAACGTCTCTACACTCACAAAGCAGATTGGTTCGGCCAGTCCGGCTTTCTTTGCAAAATAACCATCATCACGTGCGGACACTCCACGGATATAATGGGGCACACCACCGATATAGACTGTTTTCCCGATAATATCCTGTGAACCGTACAATGCAAATGCCGTATCCTCATCCAATATCACACCATCCGACATAATCATATTCTCATCAAAATACGAACCCGTCAGCAGTCTGATAGGATGAAACAGGAAAAATGAATCCGATACTCCTACCGCATTTACTTCCTTATTTGCATTATCGGTAGATATCTGTAATTTACCGGTCACACTGTAAGCATCTGCAAACAAATCAGCGTCTGCCGTTTCCGGTGCTAGGGAAGCCTTGGTAAGTGCCTCCTCCACAGAATGATGCAGGCTTAAAAAACCAAAATCACTTAATTCCATGGAAACCGGATAAAAGCAGGATATCTGCGCACACTCATCGCCCTTATCCGACCAACGTTTTATAGCCTGCTGGTCATATAAATCCTTTGTAAAAAACCATGTGGCAATCGCACACACGACCACAATCAAAACACATACAACAAATGTAAGGAAGCCTTTTTTATAGCGGCCGCATAACTCCTGCCACCTGTCAGTCATCCATTTCATAGGCTATCCTTTCTTACCCGTTCAGACGAACCTGGTCTCCTTCTTTTACCGGCTGGTTCGATGTCGTAATAACATACTCGTATCCCTGCAAATCAGCAGATACAGCCGTATTAATCTCATCACTTGCCAATACTTCCACATCCACACGTCTTGCCTTATAACGGTTACCGAACGGTGTTGTCTTCTCATCAATAATCAAAATGAACTTGCCTTTGTTATCCTCCCTAACGGCACTATTTGGAACAACATGCTCATATTCCGCACTGCGCTGTCCGACCGAAACCGAAAGGCTCTCTCCATTCTGCACCAGGCCTTCTACATTAAACTCCAGCAATTTCTTCTTGCCGGGGTCCTCAGGGTCCGGCTTAATATTGGAAAGTGTAATCATCACATCATTGTAATACCATGCGTTCTGAAGTTCTGCCTTATCACCCACATTTACCTTTGCCGCCTGAGCATTGGTAACGGAAAAACTAAGGGACATACCCTTGCCCGCAACCTGAATCGTCGCGATGGCTTCGCCTTTTTCCGTTGTCTCGCCGGCCACTTTTTCAAGACTTACAATGGTTCCCTCGACCGGAGCCACAATCGTTGCGCCAACCGACTCGGATTCCAATTTGGCGATCTCTTCTTTCTTCTCGGCAATGTCCTTATTGGCTTTTGTTAAATCCAGCTGGGCATTGATATCCGATGCCAACGTAGTCTGTTCTTCTTTTAAAAGGTCATATACTGTCTGGGCGTTTTTGAGGGCCAGTTCAGCATTTAAGACTTTATTCTGATGTGCTACGGAGGACTGCTTATTGGCTGCGTTAATCTCCGTAATATTCTTCTCTGCCTTCTCTAATCTGTTCTTAGCTTCCTGCACGCTTCCACTGGAAGATACGCTGATACTGTTTACTTCCTCCAATTTAGCCTGTAAAGAAGTGAGTTGATTTTTTAAATTGGAAAGTTGTTCCTGTCTATTATCTACGCTTCCGTATTCTCCAAGTGTTGCCACTATGTCGTTAAGTTCATCTATAGCAACACGGTATTCGCCGTATTTGGCTTCCCTTTCCAGCTGTTCTTCGGAGGATAGTGCTTCCCAATCAATAAAATTTTCATACCAGTTTTTCGCATCTTCTTCAGTGCTATCCGTTGAAAGGGAACCACCTGCCAAAGGAATTAATTGAGCTAACTTACTCTCTACATTCGCTTTCGCTGTCTCATACGCTGTTCCGCTTGAAGCGCTGCCACCTGCTGATGAGCCATCTCCTGCAGAGGAACTGCCCCCTGCCAACGACTGCCCTTTATTTATCAATGTCTCCAAATCCTTAATCTGATTCTGAACTTCTGTAATCTGCGCATTGATATTCGCAACCTGCTTTGCCTTATTGGCATTAAACTCTGCTTCCGCATTTGCCAAATCAGTTGCCGCATCTGCTTTTTCCAACTCATCCGGAATCGTATCCGCGGAAGCATCATTATTGTTTACAGAGCCCTCTGTAGATAAGGTTTCCAGTGCTTTCTCGCACTCCTTCACCCTATCCTCTGCCGCCTGCAGACGATTCTGCATATCGGTTACCTTTGCCTGATAAGTCGCAAAACTGTCCTCTTTTCCGTTTGCCACCTTGTTAATCACGTCTGAAGAAAGATTACTTCCAAACATTGCTTTCATATAGGCAAGTTCCAAATCTTCCAGCTCGTCCTTGGCCTTTTTCAGTTCTTCACTCTCAGCATCTTCCAGATAGAAAAGAACCTGGTCTTTAGTCACCTCATCTCCCACTTTTACGGCCACACTTTCGATAGTACGGGTGTCTTTGACCACTACCTTATATGGATCATCTGCCGTAACGACTCCGTTGCCGCGCACCTTTTCCGTAATCGTATTGTATGCCACATATGCCGTTGCCACTTCCGGCAAAGCACGGTTTAAAATGGAATTGGAAAAGAATGTCAATATCAGCATAACACTCAAAAATATAAGTGCCACATTTTTAATTTTATCCTTACGAATCTTAATTGTATCTTCCATACTGTCCTCGTTTCTATCCTTTGATGCCGCCCTGATATGCGATACCTTCCACCAGATAATCCTCTCCGTACAAATACACAAGCAATGTCGGAATCAGATAAATGGAGGCCACCGCAAAGGCCAGCGCAATTTCTCCCGCATTAATCTTTGACAAAAATACCGATAACGGATGCATATCGGAATCGCCTAACAAAATGAGCGGCTGTTCCACCATATTCCAATAATCGATAAAAATCAAAATCGCCACACTCGTAAGCGCGCCCTTACAAAGCGGCACACAGATATGCTTAAAAATCTGCCATTCACCGGCTCCGTCAACCTTAGCCGCCTCCAAAACCCCGTACGGAATACGGCGCATGTACTTGGTAAGCAGAAATACTGCAAACGGCGAAAAAATGCCCGGCAGCCAGATGGCCCATTTGGTATCAAGAAGCCCCAGCCACTCCGATACCAGAAAATTCGGCACGAGCGTTACCTGATAAGGCATCAGCATCAAAATAATATATGTAAAAAATATAATCTCCCTAAGACGCCCGCGGTATCTGGTAAATCCATACGCAGCAAGCAACGCCACCAAAAGCTGGAATACCACAATCGGCACGGTAAAAATTACCGAATTCCAAAATTTGAACAAATAATCCGGACTCTTTAGAAGCACGGTCAAATACTGGTCAAAGGTTACCTTGTCCGGAATAAACTTCAGATTAACCGTTTCGGAAATATACGGTTTGGCACCACTGTCACCCGACTCAAATACCATACCGTAATTAGCCGTTATTTCCTGCTGTGTCATAAACGAATTACAGATTGTAAATACAATCGGTATCAAGAATATGAATGCCACAAGCATCAGTATCACTGAAATAACCCTAAGTCCTCCGGCTTTTCTTTTTTTCTTTTTTGTATATCGTGAATTTTTCAATTTATCAGCCATCCAAATCTTTCCCCACAACATTTTCCGCAAAGAATAAAATACCAATCAGTACAATCATAAACAAAGACATGATAATTGCCGCCGCCGACAATTTCTGATAATCCAGTGACCGGAACATATTATTCATATAATGCTGCAGCATGTACAGGGATTCATACGGGTAATCGCCCGTAAGTAAATATACCTCCCTGAAAACCTTAAAGGAATTAATCAGGGACAAAATCGTCACAAACAGGATGCTTGACGATAAATAACGTAGCTTTAGATGCCAGAAAATCTGCCATTTGGTAGCACTCTCAAGTTCCGCCACTTCAGTAACTTCCCTTGGTATATTGGCCAGCGCCGCCATAAATAAAATCATATTATATCCAAGGTTTTTCCAGATAAATAATACTACCACAACAACCGGCGCATATTCCGACTTAAGCCAATCAATACGTGAACCGCCAAGCTTTATCAGCCATTCATTCACCAGACCGTTATAATGAAAAAGCACCTGCCAAATCAGGATAACCGAAGCAATCGGAACCATCATCGGGCTTAAAAACGCGGTACGGATCCGGCTCTTACCCGGAATGTTCTTATCCAATAAAAATGCAATGCCCAAAGACAGTACTACCGCAAGCGGGACCGCCGTAAAACTAAACGTAAGGGAATTGGCTGCCGCCATCTTAAATGCCTTATTTTGAAGCAGACTTATAAAATTATCCAAAAAAACAAAATTAGCCGCTATCGGATTATCAATCAACGAATAATATATGATAACCAGAAACGGAAGCACAAAAAAGAGAGCCACTCCGATAACACTTGGCAGCAAATACAGGGCCGATATTTTCTTTATTCTCTTACTACTTTTTCCCATCTGTAATCCCGTCTATGTAAAGCCTAAAAAGGCATAAAAAAAATGCTATAATATCACTATGCAAAACACAGTCATATTATAGCATACACCACTCATAATTAATACGGTTCATTTCTTAAAAATTTTGGAATTTTTTGTCGTTTATTATATCTGTTTGGGTTTTGTAAAATGGTATATACACCCGCCTATGAGAACTCCTGCACAATTCAAAATAATATCGTCCACATCAAATGCCCCAAAGTTGGAAAACAACTGAAAAACCTCGATACCAACCACTAAAAGGAACGCATTTAACAACATAACCCATACATTTCGGCTCGTCCTGTGAACAAGCGGAAGCAGTATTCCTACCGGGACAAATATCAGTATATTCCCAAACAAATTGGAAAAACTGCGTATACCCGGCATGTCATAATAGCGGATATACATTTTTATCGTTTTAAACGGGATAAAATTCGCGGTATGCAGTCCCTCCAAAACAACATCTTTCTGCCATGTGTCCACTATCTGCAACATCTGCTGCAGCGGATATTTAAAAACAATCATCCGTATCAGAAAGAGTAAGTAGAGTAAAAAGACTACCGCAAGAATCCGTTCTTTCCTGTTTTTTTCTGTTTTATTCATTCTCCTGCAGATACCTTTCCAATATTTCATAAATCTCTTCCCTTCCCTGCTTGGTCTGGGCTGAAAAAGGTATCATTACAGTCTCTTTATCTGTTTTCAAAGTTTCTCTGATGACTTTTAAGCACTTATCAATCTGGCTGCGCTTAATCTTATCCGCCTTGGTTGCAATGATTACCGGTTCAAATCCGTTTTCCTTTACCCAATGATACATGTGGATATCATTATTCCCCGGCGCATGACGGATATCAATCAAAAGGAAAACCAATTTCAGCTGCCCTGAGGTATGAAGATACTTTTCAATCATCTTTCCCCACTGGGCCTTTACTTTCTCATTGGCATTGGCATAGCCGTAGCCCGGCAAATCCACATAGTAAAGCGCATCATTAATATTATAAAAATTAATGGTCTGTGTTTTTCCCGGTTGCTGGCTGGTACGCGCATAGTTTTTGCGGTTCATCAGCGCATTTATCAAAGAAGACTTACCGACATTACTTTTGCCGGCAAATGCAAATTCAGGATGTACGTTCTCAGGGAGTACACTGGTAACTCCACATACCGTTTCCAAATTTACACTCTTAATTACCATAGTTACCTCTTTCTATATGAGAGCATGTGATAATACTTCATCCATTGTGGTTACATATACGATTTCGATGCCATCTGTAATTTCAGTCGAAATCTCTTCTACATCCTTACGGTTTTCATCCGGTACCAATACCTTTTTTATTCCGGCTGTCTTAGCGGCGAGGAGTTTCTCTTTCAGGCCGCCGATAGGCAGGACTTTGCCGCGGAGGGTGATTTCACCGGTCATGGCAAGTTTGCAGTCCACTTTTTTCTTCGTGATGGCGGAAAGCATGGCGGTTGCCATGGTTATTCCCGCGGAAGGACCATCCTTAGGAACTGCTCCCTGCGGAATATGAATATGGATATCATTCTTTTTAAAGAATTCCTGTGAAATCTTATACTGCGATGCAATGGAACGGATGTAGCTGAGTCCGATTCTGGCAGATTCCTGCATAACATCGCCCATCTGGCCGGTAAGCCCAATCTCGCCCTTACCGGGCATTACATTGACTTCAATCTGTAAGGTGTCGCCACCTACCGCAGTCCATGCAAGGCCTCTTACAATGCCGATTTCGTTCTTCTTATTTGCCATAGTCAGGGAATATTTACGGATTCCGAGATAATCTGCCAAATTCGAAGAATTTACACGAATATTCGTATTCTCATTTTCCAAATACTCCTTGGCCGCCTTACGGCATACAGTGCCGATTTTACGCTCTAATTCACGCACGCCGGCTTCTCTTGTATAATAACGGATAATGTCTTTTAAAGCCTTATCAGCAATCTTAAGACGTCCTTTTTCCATTCCGTTTGCGACAAGCTGTTTCTTAAGCAAATGTTCTTTGGCAATATGGAATTTCTCATTTTCGGTGTAACCGGACACCTCAATCACTTCCATACGGTCAAGGAGCGGTCTTGGAATAGTGGATGTGGAATTGGCTGTAGCAATAAAAAATACTTTTGATAAATCCAGCGGTAATTCTACATAGTGATCCCTGAAATGCTTATTCTGGTCAGGGTCTAACACTTCCAATAAAGCCGAGAAAGTATCTCCTTTATAATCGTTGCTGACCTTATCAATCTCATCCAGTAAGACAAGCGGATTCTTTACACCCGCATGACGGATGGCGCCTGCCACCTGTCCCATCATGGCACCGACATAGGTTCTTCTGTGACCGCGGATTTCGGCTTCATCCCTGACACCACCCAGACAGATTCTCTGGTAGTTCTTATTCAGGGCTTTTGCAACGCTCTTTGCCACGGAAGTTTTACCTGTTCCGGGAGGTCCCACAAGGCAGATAATCGGGCTGTCACTCTTTTCGCTCATCTGACGCACTGCCAGAAATTCAAGAATTCGCTCTTTTACTTTTTCCATGCCGTAATGGTCTGCTTCCAATACTTCCTTTGCATGTGAAAGGTCCATATTATCCACGGATTCGTTATTCCACGGCATATCCAGTAATGCTTCTATATAAGCGCGCTCCATCGCACTTTCCGAACTGTTGTGGGAAATGGTCTCGTAGCGGTTAATCTCTTTTTTAATTCTTTCTTTTACGGAGTCATCGGCATTTAACTGCTCAAGCTGCTGTAAAAACACCTCGGTCTCTGTCAACGAATCTTCTCCGTTTAATTCCTTACGGATTAGAGACATCTGCTCACGCAGAATATACTCGCGCTGGTTCTTCTCCACCTTGCCTTTGATTTCTGCCATTAATTTTTCCTTGATGGAAGCAATTTCCACTTCCTCCGCAAGAATATTGTTCATGGCTTCAAAACGCTCTTTTGCCGTAAATGCGGATAATACCTGCTGTTTTTTATCATAGGTTATCGGCATATTGGCTGCCATTTTGTCCAGAATCTGTGTCAGCGTCATGGCTTCCTGTATCTGGGACTGAAGCGTCTTGGCAATTCTTGGAAAATGCTCGATATAGCCGGTCATTGCTTCCATGGACACACGAAGCATTGCCGCTTCTTCCATAAAAGTCTCTTCCGTAGATGCCGGCTCGTCAATCAAAGTTACTGCCGCCGTATAAAATTTTTCACTGATTGCATCCAAAGAATCTATGCTTGCTCTCTGCTTACCTTCCACAAGAATGCGCATCAGTCCGCCCGGCAGTTTAGTAACCTGCTTTATCACAACCAGGGTTCCTGTTTCATATAGGTCCTCTTTGCCCGGATCATCGACGTCCGTCTGTCTCTGACAGCAGACTACGACCTCCTGATTGTTTTGCATAGCTGCATTAACTGCTGCTATGGATTTTTTGCGGTTTAAATCAAAATGTATGATAACTCCGGGGAAAACAGTAATCCCTCTAAGTGCAATTAACGGATATATCATCTGTCTTTCCATTTCTTTCTTCCTTACGTGAAACAAGCCGCGACACTAACGAAATTACCCTATATCTGTTAGTGTCACAGCCGGTTGTTCTGATTCATTGTGGGATGTCCCACTATTTACTGCGTCTGCGGACAACCTTCGGTTGACCCTTTCCTTCCACAGCTTCCTTGGTTACGATACACTGTGTAACATTCTCGTCGGACGGAATCGTAAACATTACATCCATCATGGCTTTCTCAAGGATAGTACGCAATCCACGCGCGCCCGTCTTCTGATCATATGCGCGGCACGCCACTTCTTCAAGTGCCTCCTCTTCAAACGATAAATCCACACCGTCGTATGCAAATAATTTGCGGTACTGTTTTACCAAAGCATTCTTCGGTTCCTGTAAAATACGCATGAGTGCAGCCTTATCAAGACCTTCCAATGCCACCTGTACCGGCACACGGCCGACAAATTCAGGAATCAGACCGAATTTAACCAAATCCTGTGGTGTCACCTGCTCTAAAAGCTGTCCGATTTCTTTTTCGGAAATGCACTCTGATATTTCACTGTTAAAACCGATAACCTTACGGTCCAAACGTTTTTCGATAATCTTTTCCAGACCATCAAAAGCACCGCCGCAGATAAATAAAATATTAGAAGTATCAATCTGAATCAGTTCCTGATGCGGATGCTTTCTTCCTCCCTGAGGCGGAACACTGGCTTCGGTTCCTTCAATAATCTTAAGGAGTGCCTGCTGTACACCTTCACCGGATACATCTCTGGTGATGGACACATTCTCACTCTTTTTCGTAATCTTATCAATTTCGTCAATATAAATCATACCGTACTGCGCATGATCCACATCATAATCCGCTGCCTGGATTAATTTAAGCAGAATATTCTCTACGTCTTCACCAACGTAGCCGGCTTCTGTCAGAGTGGTTGCGTCCGCAATCGCAAATGGCACATTGATAATCTTTGCAAGTGTCTGCGCAAGATAAGTCTTACCCGAACCGGTAGGACCCACCATTAAGATATTACTCTTCTGCAGTTCCACACCGTCATCCTCGGTAATACCCGTAACTCTCTTATAATGATTATAAACAGCTACTGACAGCGCCTTCTTGGCTGCTTCCTGTCCGATTACATATTCATCCAAAAATGCCTTTATTTCAGCAGGTTTTAATAAATTAATCTGCGGTGCATCATCCACCATTTCCTGCTGCTGCTCATAAAATTCCTCTTCCACAATATCGGCGCAGATATCAATACATTCATCACAAATAAATACGCCGGAACCGGAAGGACCTGCAATCATTTTTCTGACCTGATCCTGTGACCTTCCGCAAAAGGAACATCTGATAGTTCCGTCGGAATTCTTTCCTGTCATCTACTTATGCCCTTCTTTCAATCGTAATTTAGGGTACTTTCCCCTTACGCTTCTTCTGAATGGGAAGTGATAACGGCATCAATTAAGCCATATTCCTTGGCTTCCTGTGCTGTCTTCCAATTATCACGTTCCGTGTCATTTGCAATTACATCATATGGCTGACCGGTTCTGTCTGCCAAAATTTTATTCAATCTTTCTTTGATGGCCAAAATATGCTTTGCGGAAATTTCGATATCCGTAGCCTGTCCCTGTGCTCCGCCAAGTGGCTGATGAATCATAATTTCTGCATTCGGAAGCGCATAACGCTTTCCTTTGGCACCGCCTGCAAGCAGGAATGCACCCATGCTGGCCGCCATACCGATACAAACAGTAGAAACATCGCATTTGATGTACTGCATCGTATCATAAATAGCCATACCCGCTGTAATCACACCGCCCGGGCTGTTGATGTATAAATGAATGTCTTTTTCCGGGTCTTCCGCTTCCAAAAAAAGAAGCTGTGCAACAACGGTCGCTGCCGTATCATTGTTTACTTCATCACCTAAAAAGATAATTCTGTCCTTTAATAATCTGGAGTAGATATCATAGGAACGTTCCCCCCTGCTGGTCTGTTCTACGACATAAGGTATCAAATTCATAATCCTCCTTCTTCAGTACGTAATGTACTGCCATACATGATTATCTCTAACAAGCAACGGTTTCTGCCAACGGCAGAAACCGCATTATTACGATTGCTTATTTTTCTTTTGCTTCGTTTACAACAAATTCTACAGCCTTTGAAACTGCCAAGTCTTCCATAAACTGCTTCTTGCCTTCTTCACCGATAGACTCTTTCACCTTATCAGCTTCCATCTTGTACATTTCTGCCATTCTAGCAATTTCGTTGTCGAAGTCTTCTTCTGTTGCAACAATATTTTCAGCCTTAACAACTGCTTCAAGAACAAGTCTTGATTTGATTCTCTTCTCAGCCTGTGGCTTAACCTGCTCCATCATAGTTTCTGCTGTTAAACCTGTGAACTGGAAGTACTGTTCCATAGAAAGACCCTGCATCTGGATGTTCTGTGCAAATTCCTGAATCATCTGTCTCTGGGTTGTTTCTACCATTGCATCCGGAATATCCATCTTTGCATCTTCAATGATTGCATCGATTACTGCGTCTTCCTTAGCGTTCTTAGCGTCTTTTTCGCGTTTTTCAGTTAAATTCTTCTTAACGTCTTCTTTGTATTCTGCAAGTGTATCAAATTCAGATACTTCTGCTGCAAATTCATCATCAAGTTCAGGAAGCTGTTTTTCTTTGATTTCCTTAACAGTTACCTTAAATACTGCAGGCTGTCCTGCCAATTCTTCTGCCTGATACTGTTCAGGGAATGTAACGTTAACTTCTACTTCCTCACCGATGTTCTTGCCGATTAACTGTTCTTCAAATCCCGGAATAAATGCGCCTGAACCGATTGTAAGAGGATAATTCTCGCCCTTACCGCCTTCAAATGCAACGCCATCCTTGAATCCTTCAAAATCGATAACAGTCTGGTCACCATCTTTTACGGCACGGTCTGTTACGCTGATGCTTCTTGCGTTACGTTCTCTTTCTGCGTCGATTTCTTTTGCAACATCTTCGTCAGATACAGTAACATCTACCTTGTCAACTTTAACACCTTTATACTTACCTAATTTAACTTCCGGCTTTAATGCAACTTCTGCAGTAAAGATGAAAGGCTTGCCTTTTTCAATCTGAATCACATCAATCTTTGGAGAAGAAACGATATCTTCACCACATTCATCATATGCTTTTTCGTATGCTTCAGGAATCAATTCGTTTGCTGCATCTTCATAAAAAATTGCTGCACCATACATCTTCTCAACCATGGCACGCGGAACTTTACCCTTACGGAATCCCGGAACGCTGATGCTGTTCTTCTGCTTCTGATATACTTTTTCAATCGCTTTGTCTAATTCTTCAGCGGCAACTTCAATAGTAAGCTTCGCCATATTGTTTTCTAATTTTTCTACCTGTACACTCATGATAATCTATCTCCTCCTTAAATAATCAGGTGCTTTTTCTATGTGATTTACCTAATTTTGTCCATAATCACAGTCATTTTACGATTATAGCATACAACCCCTGCAACTTCCAGCATTTTTAAAAATTTTATGGTTTTTTGATATTTAATTCATCGCGCAGTATTTTTCTTAACAAAATTTACCAACATAATATTTTCAAGACCGCAAATACTAGAATCAAGATAAGCGACAAACAAAGCTTATCTATTAATCTTAGTGAGGTGAAATACTATGACAAGCAGAAACTCAAACCGTATGGAAGTTCCTGAAGCTAAAGCAGCTATGGATCGTTTTAAAACAGAAGTTGCATCTGAATTAGGTGTTAACTTAAAAGAAGGTTACAATGGTGACTTAACTTCTAAAGAAGCTGGTTCCATTGGTGGCGAAATGGTTCGTAGAATGATCAAAAAGCAGGAAGAATCCATGAAATAAGCTGCTCTGACAGCTAAATGAAAAAGAAGAAGTGCTTTGCAGAATTTCGAATCCGCGAAGCACTTCTTTTTTGTTTGTATTTATTTAAATGTAAACCACTGCTGCCGCCAGTTTGTCGGCTGTTTCCTTATCAATCAATTCTTCAATCAATGTCAATGCAAAATCAAGTGCAGTTCCAAGTCCGCGGCTTGTGATGATATTGCCATCCACTGTAACAGAAGAAGTGGTTACTTCCGCGCCTGTAAGTCCGTCTTCCATTCCCGGATAACAACAAGCCATCTTGCCGTTTAATAATCCAAGTTTACCAAATACCGTCGGTGCCGCACAGATAGCCGCAATCTTCTTACCGCTTTCATATGCCCTAATCACTTCATCACAAAGCAACTTGCACTCGCCAAGATGGATTGTGCCCGGCATTCCGCCCGGTAAAACAAGCAAATCATATGCATCAAAATCAATATCCTTAATCAACTTGTCCGCTGTAACGGGAATTGCATGTCTTCCGTTAACAAGCAAAGAGTCCGAGATGGATACCATATCCACAGTAACTCCTGCTCTTCTTAACATGTCCACAACCATCAAGCCTTCTATTTCTTCAAAACCTTCTGCCAAAAAAATCGCTGTATTTGCCATAGTGTATTATTCCTCCTTTTCTGATATAATAATGGTATTGATTTTTTGCTAAAAAGTCAACAAATTATATTTATAATACAAGGGAAAATACCATGGAAATTGAACGCAAATTTACCGTCAAAGAATTGCCCGATTTGAGCAATTACGAATATAAAAAATTAACACAAGCCTATCTGAACACAGACCCTGTCATCCGTATCCGCAGGGAAGATGAGAAGTACGTCCTTACCTACAAAGGAAAAGGATTACTTGCAAGGGAAGAACATAATCTTCCGCTGAATGCCGAATCTTTTGAACACCTGCTGCCAAAAGCAGACGGACTAATTATTTCCAAGACCCGCTATCTGATCCCGTATGAAAATTATCTGATTGAATTGGATATTTTTGCCGGAGATTTAGCACCTCTTATTATGGCGGAGGTTGAATTTGAAAGCGAAGACGAAGCACATGCTTTCGTGCCACCGTCTTGGTTTGATAAGGACGTCACACAGGATAAACGCTATCATAATTCCAATTTATCAAAAGGCATTACACCGTTTTAAAGTTTCTATTAACCACCAAGAAAAACAGCCCCCGCTATATAGCAGGGGCTCTCATTTTCTCACTGATTATCACTTTTTTCCAATCTTTGCAACACATTAATAATCGGCACTATCAGCATTCCGCAGATAAAATTACTCACTCCGTGAACAAAATCCCACGGAAGCCCTGCAATAATCCACGCAATTGTTTTTTCAAAATTCAAGCCAAACAAAATTGCCTGTGCAGGAGCATATAAAGTCCCATACAGGAAGCCATGGCATGCATTCACAAGCATGTACACAATAGGCTTCATTTTTTTAGGCATATTCTGCGGCAATAACATGGTAACGCCCCACAGTATTGCCCATAAGTACAGATAGGGAATCCACCATGTTGCAAATCCGCTGAACAGACCATTTAACAATATATATGTGTAAATCGGATATAGTGCTTTTTTCCTGTAAACCACAGTAATCGCAATCGTAAAAACGCCGAGCAAATGTACATTAGGTGCCACTTCCATAAGTACCTTAGATGCATACATTAACGCTCCGAGCATTCCGAACACTGCGGTTTCTCTTACTGTTAATTTCATTATTTCTCCACTTTAAAAGAATAGGTTGCACCTTCTTCAATAGCAGTCGTGTCTGCACCTGACATTGCATATTCGTCATTCACATAGAATGCCCAGTATGTCTGGTCCACATCATAATCTGCCGTAATTCCGTTTACTGTCTTAACATACAGACCGTACTCGCTGGTTTCACCGGCAATTAATTCCAGTTCTAATAACGCCTCACCTACCGTAGCTTTGTCTGTGTGAATCTCAAAGTTTGTTTCATTCCCATCCTTATCCACAACAACAAATGCAAACTTTGTCTGGCCTTCCCCGAGTACATTACTCTCAGTTTCTACAGATGCCTGCGCCTCTGCCTGTGGCTGATTATCAGCAGCCTTGTCCGTATTGCATCCCACTGTAGTAAATGCCATAGCCATAATAAGCATCATACAAAGAAGTTCGGAAGCAATTTTTTTGTTACTCTTAAATCTCATGTTTTTTTCCTCCTCGTATTATAATAAAAATTTAAGATATACATTAATTATCAGACAAAAGTGCTATGATTAAATCATAGTTCTCTGCCTCATGCGGAAACGTACATTCCGTACATTCTTTTACCATTTTTCCCTTTGATTCAATGAATTTGTATTTCCCCGGGCACTCCTCAAGGTTATAAAGTGGACAATAACAGAATATGCAGTTAATATCTTGCATTCCCGCATGACAGGGATAATACTTACATTCCCGATTCGCGAAATTTTTATATGAATTTTCCATGCTTACTCCAAAAAGAAAAGAGTTGCCGAAACGACAACTCTCCACACACAAATAACACTACCCCATAGGATAGATCTGTGTACAACCAATTACTCGTGGCATTAAGCTTTCGCTTGCGTACTTTAAATCAGGCAGGTCTCCCGGCTTATAGATCATCGCATCCGCCATCTTCCCGGTTTCCCAGTGATATATCGGCTTAGCTCCCTAATTACGGTGACGAGTTCGTACAGGACTTACACCTGTTTCCCTTTTCACCAGAACAAACTGTTACAGTTCTTCTGACACCTGATTCATTTATTTAATTCGAATGTATTGTATCACTGCACACGCATAGATTCAATCCCCAATTCTGCTGGCGCAGTGATTGATACCGTGTTTCTTACCAGCCAAGCACATTTGTCAAAAACAATTTCAGTATTGCGGCACCGCAAAATGCCACAACCAGCGCAATCATCATTTGCACTACTTTCGGTAGTTTTGCAAGTGGGGTAGTATTTTTTCTTCTCTCCAATTTATACATCAGTCCGCTGGTATATGCCATAATCATAAGTACCGTAACCATAGCCAGTGCCTGACAATAGGAAGCAATTGTTTCAAATACTGCACTACGTTCCATTGCCCCCGAAACTTCCAGTACGCCGTATACAACGATTGCTATCGTACCTATGATGCTTTCACTTCTTATGTTTTTAATAAGTTTTTCTTTTTCTGCATTTGCATAATCCGATAATTTATCGGCCACTTCTTTTACTTCTTCATTCATACTCTCGCTTTTCCTCTCTCCATTGATGATTTCCGGAATACTGACATCAAAAAATTCTGCAATCTCAATAAGTAAACTGATATCCGGCATATTACTTCCGGTTTCCCATCGCGATACAGTTCTTCCGGACACATTCAGTTTTTCAGCAAATTCTTCCTGTGTGATTCCTTTTTCTTTGCGAAGTTCTTTTAAAAAACTTCCAATCTTTTTTTGATCCACGTCTTGCTTCCTCCTTTCATCAACAGACTATTCTGATACCCTCATTTGCAACACGACACAAAGCGAGAAAATGCCGTTTTTGCAAATTAGACAGAGGTGTCTATAAATGAATAATTATTTCTGTATTTCGGTTCAATACCTACCACATACATTACCATGGCCGCAATGCTAATAAGCATTACACCTAAAATGGATAAAATAATCAATCCGGAATTCTGCCCATCTAATAAAGGCGCTCCAATTAAAGTAAACAGAATCCCATACGCACACCACAATGTTCCCAAAGCCCGGTTATATCCTTTTACATCCTGTACCGGGGCCACTTCGGCATTTGCCCAAAAGCCGAACGGTTTTGCTTTATTGGAATATGAAATATAGATGCCCATTACAATAAAC
Source organism: Lachnospiraceae bacterium (assembly GCA_017621115.1). The sequence continues at coordinate 6,352 of JAGATU010000077.1, read as the reverse complement.
AATGCACCCACTATTGCCCAAATGATAAAAGCCATTATTCTTCCTTCCATAACAGGTATCCTTTCTTGGTAGTTCTGTCGTTTCAAAATCTTCTTTCTGTTACCAAATAAACGGAATCAATCTATATTTTGTTCTATCGGAATATTCAAGATATCCATCCAAACCCTCTTTAAGCATCTTATCTTCTAATGCAGTCCTTACAAAAATAATCAAACTGGTAATCACCATACATACCCAAACACTCAAATAAGGAAATATCATACATAATCCAATACAATTCAATATCAATCCACTATACGCAGGGTGTCGCACAATTCTATACGGTCCTGTCATACAGACTGTCTGTTTTCTATCACTTTGTATTCTTGCTGTAGATTCTAAAAAAGTATTTTCCAAAGTTGCTTTTGTAGAAAACCATGCTGCAAAAAGAGTTATTATAATACCACACCAATATACAATAGTAAGATGTTCTTCTGCTTCAGACACTCCGGCAAGCCAATAAACAACATAATAATTCAATATCCAAAATAATGTTAATAGCACTTTATCCCATACCGGTGAATCCGTATCCGTTTTGCCTCTATGTGCAAGAGTTTCTTCATTAGATTTGAACAAAACCAAAGAAATTATAATTGTTGCCGAAAAAAGATAAATAAAGTAGATAATTCCTGCATGGGTCAGTATAAATCTCGCACCAATCATATACAATAAAAAACCTATTATCTTTTGCACAAGAACTCTTGCAATATATGAAACCGCTTGTTTTTTCATTGCAATTACCTCACTGTAAATTTCACTATTCGAAATACTCAGTATCAAACACTTCCAACAAGTCTATAAATACTGCCTTAATCATTTTCTCTCTCTTTCTGTTTCCGCAATCTGATGAACAATCTTTGAAAATCCTTCTGAATCGGATTCCAACAAACCATGTGTCATATTTTCCATCATAAACAACTGCTTATATGGAGCATTTACTTCTTCGAAATATTCCTGCGCCAATTGATAATTTGTTTGATAATCCCTATCTCCGTTTATATTATAAAAAGGCACTTCATAATCCGTTCTGCCGGACAAAGAAAAAGAAGTAAATTCTTCGGATGCAAAGAAATCCCAATATACCCCCATATCGCTCTTCAAATACTTTATCCAATCCATTAATGAATAGTTCGGATTAAATATCAGGGTTGTAACCAAATTGTAATCAGAACCGTTTACCATCATGTCATAACCATACTTTTGCATAATTGTATTTCTGGCAATGATATGTTCCTTCGTCATAAGTTCAGGCGTTAATTGATTCACAAGCGCTAAGGTCTCCTCATCACCTTTTGCCCACAAAACAGCCTCCTGCTTAAAGGCCTCTTCATTTTCGCCCATATCAACAAGCTGTCCTGTTCCGATAAAACACTCGAAGTATTCCGGATGTTCCAGTACCAAATTTGCTCCATATATGGAGCCCCATGAATGTCCCAGAAGCGTAATTTTATCTTTGGATAAGTAATCAAGAACAAACTCAGTTAATTCTTTTCCATCCGTCAAAAATAATTCTTTTGTCAACACGATATCATTTTGTTTTGCATCATAACTTTTTCCACAATTACGCTGATCCCATGTTACCACAGTATATACATCTGCCCATTTTCTTGTAATCGCATAGTCCAGGTGACTTGTTGCAGACCCCGGACCGCCATGCAAGTACAGCAAAACAGGATTATTCACATCCTCTCCGTAAATGTTAATCCACTGTTTCGTACCATTAATGTCAACATACATGGATTCATTGATACCACCATCCGGTGTCCGATTGTAAATTCCTTTTCCGATTGCCCTAATTACAAAAAATGCAACTATAATAATCAATAATACTATTGCTATTCTTTTAATAAACTTTATTATCCTTTTCTTCATTAGAATTCCCCGTTAATCTTCCGCTTTAGAATAATACGATTATTCCGGCCGCCAGCAGTGCTACCACCACACCGATTCCAATCCCCTTCAGTGCACCCTTGGCATGAAACAAATAATCTTTGTAATCCTCATCCATGTCTTCCGTTCCGGGTATCCTGAGTTTCTGACTATGGCAGAAAACCCCCCAGTCCAGTACCAACATATCGTACAGATTTACCGCCACAAAAAGAATGAATACATGAAAAAAAGTATCCGCAAAACCTCTGCACCCCGAGAGATACGCCACGATAGCCAATACTACTGCAAAAAAGAATACCCCAAATATTTTTTTACTGGTGTGCTTCTTTTTTCTTTCCTTAATACACCCTTTATACTGCGGTAACTGCTCTACTCGCTTAATCACATTCGGTGGGTATGACATAATCATAACCATCGGGTCTTTGTACTGCGCCGGCATGATTATGAGTGTGAATACTATACATAATATAACACATTCGATTAGTAAAATCATTCTCATCCACCTGCCTATTCGTTTCTCACAAATTTAAAATCACATTTACTTCCGCCTGTTCCAAGTGTTTTTGTTCTTCTAAACGTAATCTTATCCAAATTACCATATGTCGCAAAATCACTGTTACAAAAAACCGGCATCAGTTCGTCAACTTGAAAACGTTTCGCATATTTTACATAAGGACACATGGTCATGTCCATTTGCATCATATCACTACTCGCCTCAAAATTAATATAGTCAAATCCACACTCTCTGCCAAACAGTTTCACTGCCATTTTAGGCAACACTTTCATGAAAACAGATGGCATGCCGGGAACTTTCAGTATTTTATTCAATATACTTCCACCCATCTCACAAAGATTAATGATTATATCATTCGTATATTTTAGAGCATTCTCATTGTCCACTTCCAAAAGTGCTTTATACACTGCCGTAGTCGGCAAAATCGTATCTTCCAAATGTGTCCGTTCGCCCTTCGAAGCATCCTTACAAAGTACTGTACATTCCTGATAATGCTTCTGTGCCAAATCAACAATGACATCTGTTTTTTCTTTTCCGTATAACTTTACTAATTGTTTTTTGATAAATCCTAATTTATTCATATCGTAATCCCCTACACAACTTTTCTTCTATCTGCCACTAAAACAACATCAGCACCGCCGCCTGAATCGCCGCAACAATCGGATAGCCAACAAGTGTTCCTACCCATTTCCCAATTAGAGTCTTTTTCGGAATATACGGCATTAAATCCTCTGTTCCCGGAATAAACCATGCTTTTGTTTTTCCTACCCAGTACCAGTCTATAAAGATTCGGTCAAACAACCCTACAATTAACAAAATTATCGTTATCTGCACAAAAATGTCGAAGAACCCTCTTGCCCCATTGATGCAATAAACCATTGCAGGAACAAAAAACAAAATCGGAACAAATAAACAGACACCTGCAATCGCATAGCCTTTCTTGATTTTCTCCTTTGTTGTCAGTCCCAGTTCCACAACTCTCTCCTGCATTTCCGGTTCATAGAAATACACGGAACCCACAGGACCATTTGCAATCCCTACCACGCAAATAATCAATAAAATAAAACACATCGCCAAGCTTTCAATTAAAATCAACATACTTTTCCTCCCTTGTACTCTTACACAAAACTACCAATAAGAATTTTCAACCCAATCACAATCAAAATTACGCCACCCAGAATTCCGGCTTTGCCTGCAAGTTTGGTTCCTGCTTTTTTTCCGATACCGAGTCCGGCATAACAAATGAAAAACGTCACAACACCAATCAACAGACAGGCAAGTAATGCTTCTAGCCAATTATAGTCGGCAATCGTAAAACCTACCGAAAGCGCATCAATCGATGTTGCAACGCCCTGTACCAATAAGGCTTTCACTCCAACCGCAACACATTCTTCCGTTTCTTCGCCCTTTATTCCTTCATACAGCATCTTTCCGCCGATATAGCCAAGTAGGATAAAGGCTATCCAAGGAATGCATTTTTCAAACGCCGCAAACATACAGGCAACAGTCGAAACACATATCCACCCAATCATCGGCATCGCAAACTGAAACGCAGCAAAAATTCCTGCCACACCACACATCCTTCTTCTTTTCATGCACGGTTCATTCAGTCCATTGGCAAGCGATACGGAAAAGGCATCCATCGCTAAGCCTACCCCCAGCATGATAGCGGTACAAAAAAACGAAATGTCCAAGTCCATTACAAACTCCTCCTGATTTCCTATGAAGAATTAAAAAACCCAAGTACAGTCATAAAACTATACTTGGGTATCAATCAAAATATACAGACTCCATGCATAGTTTACCTATACATGAGTCTCGCAATTTAAAACAAGCCAGACCAAAAGGCCAGTATGTTGACTTGCTACGATATACATATATCGCTCGCTACTCCCTCATGGGATTTATTGATAATATAATATCAATAAACATTAATCCTGTCAAATTTTTCCATTCAACTTACCTTCTTACCCTACCTTGCCACACGTTTCATCTTATACAACTCTTCCGCAGCCAGTCTGGTCTTAGCCACGACATTTTCCTGATTCTTCGGGAAGCAGTAGTACTGGATTTTCTCGTCACCGATACTAATCATATCCCCGATTTCGTACCAGTAAAAATCGGAATAAATACTGTATGACTGTTGTGGTTTGAGATGATAATCTATCTGTCCGTCACAGCCGGTCAGTGTAAAACCATCCGTATTATGTATCAAATGTCCTTCGCCTACGCGATACACACACTTGGTATTTACAAGCATATAGATATCCACATCAATATCCAAAAGATATGTATTCTCCACAAGTTCTTTCCAGACACACTCGCGCTCCCATTTGTACCAGTCCGGGATATGATTAATCCTGGTATCCCCCGTCAGGCATTTCAGAAAACCGTTCTCGGTCAGTTCGTACACCGTACCGCATTCCTTACAGGTAAGTGTGGTCCCTTCTCCCACAGTCCTGCCTTCTGACATACAATGCGGACACTTGTAAAGTACCCTATGCAAACCTTCGGCACGATACTTTTCTTTAATCAGGATTCCCTTTTCCTGTTGTGTCCTGAAATTATCGAAATCAAATTGTTTATTGATTACTGCATTCAGTTCTTCTGCCGACTTTTCTTTAATCTCATCCGGCGAAAGCAGATATTCCATCGTCGCAAAAACCTTTGTCTTACGCAGTTTCAGACAGTTATACAAAGGCTGGCGCAAAAAAGCACCTTCTGTCTTAATCATTACAACCGGCACGCCAAGAAGTTTTACACATTTACCGATGCTGTCCGGCAATGGTGTTGCTGTTCCGTCAAAACTGTAACTCGCCTCCGGATACATAATTACGGATGCATTCAAATCCTTCACGGTATAACGCATATCACGCACCAGTGTCACATCGTGAATAAATTTCTTGGTCGGAATGCAGCCAACCAGCGGTAACAACCAATCAAGTCCCACAAAACCATCCAAGGTCGTTACAATATGCCATTCCCTGTCTGCCATCAAAAATGCCGCAATCTCCAAATCAATAAAACTGGAGTGGTTCATCAAAACCAGACATGGTTCCTTCTTCCCAAGCTTCTCCATACCTATTTTCTCATAGGTAAATCCGGTCATTTTAAGTAATACCCAACATACCACTTTTAAAATCGGACGAAGTATACTAAGCTGATGTCTTGGCTTTTTGTATTTAAGGCGAGGCATTGCCATCACCTCGTCGTAGTTTTTCTTAATTACTCTTATTTTCAAAACTTGTTGACTCCCTCACAAGCAACTCGCTCTCATAAACTTTATGCTGATGTTCCTGCTTCTTTGCAATAATATCAAACAGTAACTTAATCGAATCTTTTGCAATATTATCCACCGGCTGTTTGATGGTGGAAATACTTGGATTATAATACTTACTCATATCAATTCCGTCATATCCCGCAACTGCGATATCCTTTGGGATCATCATGCCCTTATCTTTAATTGCACGGCATGCACCGACTGCGAGAACATCAGAAATTGCAAAAATAGCAGTCACGTCAGAACGTTTTTCCAAAAGCCTTTTGGTAACGACATAACCGTTTTCCATGGAATAGTATTCGATATTGTCATCCATCGGGCAAATCAGTTCTTCGTCCAATGCTATACCGGCCTTGGCAAGTGCTCTCTTATAGCCCATTAATCGCAGATGTCCGACACTCATATCACTCATCTCTGCTGCCAGAATTGCAATCTTTTTATGTCCCTGTTCAATCAGATGCTTTGTCATACGGTAGCCTTCTTTTTCGTCATCAACCGTCAGGGAAGAATACTGGCTTCTGCTCATATTTTCCGGAATACAACCAACTGTTGCCAACACAAAAGGAACATTAATCTTAGCAAGTTTATCCTCGGAATGCTGGAAATATCCACCAAGGAATACAATACCG
>JAGATU010000076.1 GCA_017621115.1 Lachnospiraceae bacterium | reverse complement strand
GCAACAAAAGCAGGCAGGGAACCTTCAAAAGTCTTCTCTACCATCTCTTCCATCTCTGCCTTTTGTACTTCCTGCTTAGATACCAGCGAAGTCACCACCGCATCCTCACTCTTTATTACTCCACGCTCACTTAAACGCTTAATTACTGTATATGTAGTTGCTTTTTTCCATCCAAGTTCCTGCTCGCACAATCTAACAAGTTCGGTACTCTTTACCGGCTCATGTTCCCATAAAATCAAACAAAAACGGTATTCACTTTCAAATACTTTTGGTGTAGGCATAACATCCTCCTATTACAATTATCTATATAGGTTTAACCAATTAGACCTTTTCTGATTGTAGTCTAACAGGTTAGACCAACAATGTCAACAAATTCTATATAAAAAAAGGTGACAGCCTTCGCCATCACCTTTTTAAATTCCTATCATTCTATTTTGCCAACTGCGCTACTTTCTCCCTTACCGCTTGCAGCCCTTCCTGCAAATCATCAATCTCCCACACTGCCTCTTCCATCGGGCAGAATCCGGTGTTTGTGCGGTTATGGATACGGTCAACCAAGGTATCGTAAGTCACATCAATACCGTCTTTTGCAAGTACCGCAAGCGCCTTCTCGCTTATAACACAGGCATGCACCCTGCTTACACCAAGAAGCACATAGAGCATCGCCGCCGCTTTCCCAACCACTTTATCAGCAGCTGAATAGCCTCTGTAATCCTCACCTGAATCCAACAGGCTAAGTAACGGCTTTACACCACGCGCATGGCTGCAATACATGCTATCGCCCTTTCTAAGCACACAAGTGCACTCATCCTTTATCAATTGTTCTTTTGCCAATTCTAAATCTGTCATTCTGTCAAAATCACTTTCTTTTATTACAACACCTGTATCAGTCTAACATAAAACTCAACCGTCTTAAGCAATGTCTCAATCGGCACACGTTCATCATTTCCGTGAATCATGCCACGCTCTTCTTTTGAAAGGCGCATCGCCGAAAAACGGTATACCCTGTCCGTAATACGGCAATAATGTCTGGAATCGCTGCATGCCATCATCAGATATGGGGACACAATCGCACCTTCCCATGTCTGGGCTATAACAGTTTTTAATCTGTCCCATTCCTCACAGGAAGTATCGGAGTAAATGGACGGATTCATGCCATTTACCAACTCTAACTTTATCTTGTCATTCTTAATTACTTTCTTAAGGTAAGCCATCGCCGACTCAATCGTATCGCTTCCCAAAAGGCGCATATTAATACCGAATTTTGCCTTCGGAGGCAATACATTATAAGCCTTAGAGCCTTCCATTCTGGTAACTGCCACTGTAGTACGCATCAATGCGTTTAATTCGCCTCCGCTTAAACGGCATACCAAATCCAGTACCGGTTTAAAACACCACATATTTGCAAAAATCATACGGTACACAAAAGAGGAATGTCTTCCGAGAGTATCAAACATCTCTGCCGCAGGCTTGGTAAGTTGGCTCTTAAACGGATTCTTCTCGATTCTACATATCGCATCACTAAGCTGTCCGAGAATCGTATGTACAGGAGGGGCTGATGCATGTCCTCCACTGGATTCCAATGAAAAATCAATATTTACACTGCCCTTTTCGCCAATACCGATTAATGCGCATTCCTGTTTTACACCCGGAAATACATTCTCAACTACGGCGCCGCCTTCATCCAAGACAATTGCCGGCTTCACACCTTTTTTCTCTAAATAAGAGACTATATCCGCGCAGGAATTACCGTCAATCTCCTCTTCTCCCGAAAAAGAAAGATACAAATCCTGCTTCGGAACATAACCGCCTGCAAGAAGCTGTTCGAGCGCTTCCATAATGCCGCACAAAGTCCCCTTGGTATCCAAAGTTCCGCGTCCCCAGATAACATTATCCTCAATAATGCCTTCAAAAGCAGGCTTACTCCAACCGTCTTCTTCTACAGGCACCACATCATAATGCGCCATGCAAACCGATGGCTTATCACTTGCATTTCCCTTTAAGAAATATAAAAGCCCGCTCTTTCCGATGCGCTCCAATGTACATTTTTCATGAACTAAGGGAAAACGCTCTTTTAAGAGTTCCCTGAATTTATCAAACTCTGCCCAATCTACTAATGCATCATCACGGTTAGAAACCGTCTTACAACGGATCATATCCACCATGTCCGCTACGATTTTTTCCTGGTTTAATTCTATATTTTCTGCCTTTGGCACATTTACTTCCTTTGGTTTGAATTGTAATGTGCGTACTACAATTACCAAAACAAATACTATGACTGCCAATAACAGTATTAATGCCACAACGCTCATGTCCTTCTCCTATTTTACACCCATCCCTTTTTATAAAGGATTCTTGCTACTCCAAGCGCAATTAACACTCCTACAGGCACCAAAACGCCTACTGATGAAGCAAGCGATGGGACTGCTAAGAATAAAATCACCATGAAAATAAGCGGCGCCATTGCCAGTTTCCAGTTTTTGCTTACATAAACAACTGCTAGTCCGCCAAATAATGCCGGTAAAATATTATCGAATGCAGGTACAAGTACCGGTGAATCCAGAATCGGCGCAATTACCGTAAGTGCACAAACACCGATTACCAGAATCAATGTCGTAACAATCGAACAGGTTGCAATTGCGATTGTTGAAATAACTTCACCTTCTTCACTTCCCGGTTTTACCTCTGCATTCTCCATAGCATTTAATGCACTTGGTGCCTTTAAGCTGGTTAAGTTACCGGTTACAAACGCAAGATAGGTACCGCCCGTTCCAAGCATTGGTGTATAAGTGATAACCTCGATTACACCGACTGTCCAATAAATCGGAGCCACACCCAAAAGTCCTTTTAAAACCGCTGTCATAGAAGGCCATGCATTGTAATATAAACAAATAGCAACCGGTACAAACAATACCACTACCGCTGCTGTCCAAATCCAAATTTTACCGTAAAAATCGGTTTTTTTCATATAATCTGACATATTGCACGCCTCCTTCCTATGCTAATAACGGTGTAATAACCACCGCAAAAATCATCGCAACTACCATACTGATTGCAAGTGCATATGTTTCCAGCCACTTGGCATTGCACTTTTTAATAATCAGTCCGCAAACTGCCATGGTAAGTGCCGATACCAATAATACAAAAATCGGAAGCCAACCTACAATACCGTTTCGGACATCCGCAAATACCATACCAAGGAACGCAGATATCATACCAAGGAACATGGAGGTCATAAACAAATCGCCCCATTTACTGTCCTTGTTTTTCATCTTAATCATGCCACCCTGAATCTTCTTCATCAGAATCGGCGGTAATATGATACTTGGCATAATTCCCAAGGTCATAACCCATGCAATTGCAGAATAAATCTTCGGGTCAGTAATGGTCTCTGCCAAAGAAATTCCCAATGCATTGGCTGTTGAAGTTGCCGCCGGAAGTTCATAGGTAAGTGCTCCGATAACACTCATTCTAATCCATGGAAGCGGAATACCCAAGAATTTCGATAAAGTAATAATACCTATTAAAATCGATAATGCCGGTGCAATGGTAAACACCGCCGTGGCAACAATGGTTTTGTTTAACTTCTGCTTGCTGATTCCCATTTCGGCGCCTCTTTTATACGCACGAACCAGGAAAAATGCGGACTGTGCAAGTACAAACAAAATTACTGCCACTGCCAGTCCATATAAAAATGTACTGTTTACACTAAAATTCATGTTTTTCTCCTCCGTTATCCGACTCTCTTATTTCATAATCTGCTATGCATTCTTCGCCCAACCGGCATCAATCTTTGCTATCAATTCTTCAAAGGACTTAAGCCCGCTCAACGAATCAATCGCCTCTACACAGCTGGCTCCTGTTCCTGCCGCAAGTTGTAAGCACCTCTCCAAAGGATAGCCCTTACACATTGCGGTTAAAAATGCCGCAATCGTTGTATCACCGGCGCCTGTTCCTGAGACAACTGCGTTCGGTACGTAGCTCTTCTCGAATCCCGCTTTTCCTGCAAACGATGAAAAATCAAGTCCACTCTCTTCTTCCGGCAAAGCAAATGCATCTGCATCCTTGGCCTGATAATAAAAGCCCTTTGCGCCACATTTAACCATGGCAAACTTGCATCCCATGTTAAGTATCTTTTCTGCAAGCGGTACCACATCTTCTTCTATGGAAAGTACCTCTGTAATATCGCCGCCATTTGCACGGTTCTGCAGTGCATCATATTTTTCTTTATCCAGCATATAGCAGATTTCTTCCACACTCGGCAAAAAGAAATCCACATACGGAAGCGTTTTTTCAAGGATGCCGTACCAATCCGCTTTGCCCGCTTTGGTATTTTCATCCACTGCAGACATATCCAGTGAAGTCATACAGCCGCATTCTTTTACCGCCTTGAAAATACCTGCCAGTTCGTCGCCGCCATCCTCATACATTTTCTGCATAATGGTTGGATAACCGAAATGAAACAAACCTGCTTCTTTTATTAAATCAAAATTCAAATCCTCTTTGGTAAAAGTGTTATTGGCTCCCGGATTATGTAAGAAGATACGGTCAATTCCCGGAATTGCCAATACAACAGAATAAGACGTGGAGGATTCCTTATCGGTAATCATTCCGTCCATCGCCTTATACTGATCCAATATACCCAGAATCATGCGGCCAAACTCATCATCGCCGACTTTACCCATCAGTGATACATCTGCGCCGAGTTTTTTCATGGCAAGACCGGTATTGGCTACCGAACCGCCCGTATGAATATCGGCTGCATCCACTTCCACCAATTTACCGGGCATCAGGATTTTGGTAATGTCATTCCCTTTTCCCTCTGCAAAAATAGGTGCAATATCAATACAAATATGCCCTGCCGCAATAATTCTGTTCTTTTTCATCTCAGACACCATCCATGTTTTAGATATTCAGCGCAAAATACAGCCCCTTCTTAGCCATCAACTGCTCATGCGTACCTTCCTCGGCAATTCCCTTATCGGAAATATAGAGAATACGGTCTACATTACGGATGGTCGATAAACGGTGTGCTACAATAAACGCTGTTTTCTCTTTAATAATAACATCTAATGCCTTCTTTATCAAATTTTCCGTCTCCGTATCAATGGAACTTGTCGCCTCATCCAGAATGATAACGGACGGATTTTTAAGAATAATTCTTGCAAAGCTGATTAACTGCTTTTCACCTGAAGACAGGCCTTCTCCACGTTCATCCAGTTTATGGTAATAACCATCTTCAAACTTATTGATACAACGGTCTGCATAAATAGCCTTTGCCGCCGCAATACATTCTTCATCCGTCGCATCCGGACGCCCGTAACGGATGTTTTCCATAATCGATCCTTTGAAAATAAACGGGTCCTGCATCAACACGCCGACTTCTTTTCTAAGGGACTGTAAAGTAACATCCCTAACATCTTTTCCGTCGATGGTAACACTGCCCTTCTGCACATCATAAAAACGTGTCAGCATATTGATAACCGTCGTCTTACCGGCACCTGTCGGTCCAACAAGAGCAATTGTCTCGCCTTTTTTCACATGCAAATCAAAATCTTCCAGAATATTAACATCTTCGTCGTAAGCAAAGGTTACATGGTTAAAATCTATATTGCCTTCCACGTTCTTCAACTCTTCACTACCCTCGTTATCGTGGATGGAAACCGGATAATCAATCGTATCAAATACCTGCTCCAGGTTGGAACTTACCTGTGCCAGGTTCTGGATAATAAATGCAATCATCGTAAGCGGACCGCTAAACTGGGACATATAAGTCGTAAAAGTCGTCATTAATCCCACATTGATAATCGGGTCACCATTTAACAGCATCAAAAGGGCCACACCATACAAACAGAGCGTTCCGACATTCCAAAACACTTCTACAATCGGTGTATTCAACTCGTTTCGCAGGAAAATCTTAATCCACTGACGGATGCTCGCGAAATGCACTTCCATATAGATTTTCTCATTCATTTCCAAACGATTATAATTCTTAATAATCTTCTCGCCCGTAATGGATTCCACCAAAAATGCGGTACGGTTGGAAATCTTTGCGCGGTGCAAACCAAATAATTTACGGATACAGTAACGCAAGTATATAACACAGGCCATCATCGGAATTACCGTAGCCAGTACAATTAACGTCAGTTTTGGACTGAGCATAAGCATGAATATGGTTACGACCAGAATTTTCATGATGTAAATAATAAACATCATAACAAAGTTGGTAAAAAAGTTCGCAAGTCCGTTAACATATTCGGTGACACGCACTACAATTTTACCGTTTGGCCGGTTATCGAAATAATCAAAAGGCAATTCCTGCAATTTATAAAAAATATCCTGACGGATTTTGGAAATAACCGTGTGTCCGGCCTTACCCATCAGTCTCGCATGCAAGAAAGTAATACTGATTTCAATCACGGCAAGTGCCACCATGGAAAGCACCATATACGCAAGTTGCGCATAATCCTTATTCGGAATTACCCCGTCCGTAATCTCCTTAATTACAAGCGGCGGAATCAACGATACAAAAGATGCTGCAAACATCAGTGCCAATACAAGCAAAAATACTTTTTTCATCGGAAGCAGGTAACGCAGTGTCCGTCCAAGCTGTTTTATATCTATTTTTCTTTCGATGACTTCGTCCTGAAAATAGGTATTACGCTTTGCCATTTACATCACCCCGCTTTCCGTTGCAAGAGCATCAAAATCCACCATGGATTTTCTCTGAGCCTGCTGCGTATTATAGACTTCCGCAAAATCTCCATTAAGTTCCATTAATTCATCAAAGGAACCGCGTTCGGTAATTTTACCGTCTTTCATATAAATAATCTCATCACAGTCCACAACCGAAGACAGTCTGTGAGCCGTAATAATAACGGTTTTCTCGGCATACTCACTCCATACCGTCTCAAGCAGTCTCTTTTCGGTATTTACATCAAGCGCACTTGTAGAGTCATCAAAAATAAGTACCGGTGCATTCTTAAGAAGCGCCCTGGCAATCGAAATTCTCTGCTTCTGTCCGCCTGAAATACCAAGACCTCTCTCTCCGACTACCGTATGATAGCCATCACTCAAACTATTAATAAAATTATG
>JAGATU010000075.1 GCA_017621115.1 Lachnospiraceae bacterium | reverse complement strand
TTTCGATCTCGGCTGGAGCTGTAGCTTCTGCTTCGAACTGAATGAAATAGTAGAATGCTTCTTTCATCTTCTGAACTTCGTAAGCTAATCTCTTCTTACCCCATTCATCAACGTTTGTAACATTACCACCGAATCTTTCGATATAAGCTTTTACTTTTTCAACTGTAGCAGCTCTTTCTTCGTCTTCGATTTTCGCACTGACAACAACGGCTAATTCATACTTGTTCATGCTTGTTACCTCCTTTTGGTCTCTGGCCCTGCACATATTGCAGAGCAAGGAATTTGAATATATCACAAGTTGGTATGATACCATATGAGCCCGCAAAAATCAAGGGTTTTTGCGAATTTCCTTAACACTTTTTTCAATCGTTTTCCTTGGAATCATAATCTGATGTTCACACCCGAGGCATTTAATCCGAAAGTCTGCCCCTATTCGCAATACTTCCCATTCGTGACTGCCGCAAGGATGTTGCTTTTTGAGTTTTACAATATTACCAACCTGAATATCCATGTAAAATACCTTTCTGTTATAAATTCTCCATTACTTGCGTAAATACTTCTCCGATTGCCTCATGAATTACAATATCAGCTCTCCTGTCCGCAGAAGTCTCACTCTTATTAATCAAAACCAGATTTTTGCCATTAAAATAATCTATCAACCCTGCAGCCGGATATACGACAAGAGATGTTCCTCCGATTATTAAGGTGTCCGCATTTGCAATCGCATGTACTGCCCCGCGGATAATATTATTATCAAGCCCTTCTTCATACAATACCACATCCGGTTTAACCCTGCCGCCACACTTCGGACAGGTCGGAATTCCTTCGGATACCAGAATAAACTTCTCATCATAAAACGCACCGCATTCCATGCAATAATTACGCAGTACCGAACCATGTAATTCGTACACCACTTTAGAACCCGCCGCCTGATGCAGACCGTCAATATTCTGTGTTACAACCGCCTTTACTTTTCCCATCTCTTCCAACTTTGCAAGTGCCTTGTGTGCTGCATTCGGCTTGGCATCCGGGTATATCAGTTTATCCTTATAAAATTCAAAAAACTCCTCCGGATATTTTACGAAAAAAGTATGGGATACCAACTGTTCCGGAGTAAAATTAATCTGCAGTTTCTCATTCCAGAGTCCGTTAGCACTACGGAAATCCGGTATGTTGGATTCGGTGCTGACTCCGGCACCGCCGAAAAATACAATATTGTTACTCTCCCTGATAACAGAAATCAAATCCTTCATTTCCTGATTCATAGACACCTCCCGGTTCAAAAAAGTCTGTAAAAGACGAATGCATTTACAGACTTGATTTTACAGTTAGATACTTTCCTTACATTTTGTATAATAGTTGGGATTTAAATTCAACCGTCTGCGATTCTCATCCAGTTTACAAAGTCCCTCTTCAATCCTTTCCTTTACCATATCACTGATTTCACGCGTGGTCATATCCCCATATTCCTCATAATAGATTGGCTCCATAAAAAGTACCTGCGTTGTTACTTTTTTCAAAGAATTAAAATCAAACACTATATGGGAATCATAAATCGCAACCGGCACAATCGGCGCTTTTGCCTGTTGTGCACACTTGAATGCCCCCGGATGGAACTCTTGAAGAGTATTACGGTTATCCTCATACTTACCTTCCGGGAAATATATAAACCTTCTTCCCTGCTCCACTGCTCTGCGGACATCTCTTGATGCACGTACTTGCTGCTTGATATCCGCTTTGTTCATTCGCACACCACATAGTAAATCCACAACCTGTTTCGCTATCGGCAACTTGCTTCTCTCTGAATCCATCACTACCGAACACGGCTTGTCATGCGCAGAAATAATTCCTATCGCATCATACCTGCCCTGATGATTGGAATACATAATATACCCGCCTTCATCCGGAAGATTCTCTTCTCCGTAACTGATAGTCTTCACACGGGCATTTCTTTTTACCCAATTAACTATATTCTTTGCCAAACGATAACAGGTATCCTCGTCATAACGTTCCCTGTGATTCGCATAATATTCTGCCTTACATATGTAATAAATTATGATCGGAATCGAAATAAGTATTGCATAATAAAAACGTGTCATAGTACATTCCCCCACTCATTCTGTAAAATATTATAACGTAATCCGGGGCACATTTCAAATAAACGGTTAATAAAGTGCCTCTATCGCCTTAATCTTTTCATAGAGCAAATCATTTGCCGGAGTAGGAATGTTTTTCTTAGCCGCCATGCGTCTTACCGTTCCCGCAAACATTTCAACTTCCGAATAGCGTTTTGCAATACCATCCTGACGCATGGAAGGAACGCCTGTCGGCGATAATGTACCAATAATTTTTACATAATAATCCAAGTCTTCCTGTGAAAGTGGAATACCATAAGCATTCGCAAGGGTTATTACTTCTTCCATTGCTGCAATGAAAATACGGTTCTCTTCACTACCTTCTGTAAGTGTTCCTGCATAGTTTGTCGAATATGCCAGACAAGTCTGATTCACACCGACATTGAGCATAAACTTGCCCCACATACGTTTTAAAATATCATCCTCAACGGTATGTGGCATTTGTATTTCTTCAAAAAACTCCGCAACTGCCCTTAAATTTTCTATCTGGGATTCTTCTATTACACCAATACGGAGTTCTCCACGCTTAGTATACGACAAGTCATCGCCAAACTTCATGGCATCCATCGCCTGGGCAACCGTATAAATCATATGCTCTTTTCCGAACGCTTCGGCAATAATCTCTTCACTGTCGATTCCGTTCATAACCGACATAATAATTGTATGCCCGTCCACACAAGCTTTCATTGTCTCAAGTGCCGGTCTGAGTCCATTATACTTAACCGCCACAATCAGCAAATCCGCAGGTTTCGCCTCTTTATCTGAGATCATCCGGAACTGCTTACTCTCCCCGTTAATCGTAAAAGTAGTATCTTTATATTTTGCCAGACGCTGCTCATCCATCACAAAAGCAACTGCATCCTGCCCCTTTGCTTTCGCAATGATGTCTGCATATAACAAACCAAGTGCGCCCATTCCGATTATTAATGTGTTTTGAATCATGATATGTTCCCTCCTCTAACTATATAAATTCATCATATAGTAAAAACAAGTTCATGTAAAATCTCTATACAAGCAAAATAAAAAAACCTCGAAATAATTCGAGGTTAAAGAGGCGCCAACCAGATTCGAACTGGTGATAGAGGTGTTGCAGACCTTTGCCTTACCACTTGGCCATGGCGCCTTATATAGTGACTCCAACGGGAATCGAACCCGTGTTACCGCCGTGAAAGGGCGATGTCTTAACCGCTTGACCATGGAGCCAATTTAGCGAAGAAGCGAAGCTTATCTTCCGTACCGGAAGAAACAACTTGTTGTTTCTTCGAAAGATGATTTTAGTCTTTCTTAGGTGGCGTTATCTGCCACCTTAGAAGGACTTCATCTTTTACTCCCCGAGTAGGGTTCGAACCTACGACCCTTCGGTTAACAGCCGAATGCTCTACCGCTGAGCTATCGAGGAATGTGTGCTTTTTTATTCTATGCACTTCTTAGAAGGTATATACCTTCAAAACCGAATACAATACGATTGTTTCACAATCGTATCGAAGAAGCTTCGCTTCTTCCCGATTGCTTTACAACCCAATCTTAATACATCCACTGAACCTTTCCCTTATAGGATAAGCCCTCGACCTATTAGTGACTGTCAGCTGAACATGTTGCCATGCTTACACCCCAGCCCTATCTACCTTGTCGTCTTCAAGGGGTCTTACGTGTTTACCACGGGATATCTCATCTTGAG
>JAGATU010000074.1 GCA_017621115.1 Lachnospiraceae bacterium | reverse complement strand
GACAAAGAAATCGACGAACTGATGGCCTCACCGGAGATTTGTAATGTCTCCGCAAAATTAATGGAACTGCAAACAGAAAAAGATCAAATAGCAGAAAAATTAATGGACGCCATGGAACGTTGGGAAGAATTAGCGTAAAAATTAGGGAAGCCTTTCGGCTTCCCTTTTTCTTATGCTAATTCTTTGTCCAACTCTTCACGGATTGCTTTGATAAAATCTAAACTATTTAAAATAACCGGATTTTCACAGGTAGAAATCAATGACAGACTCTTTGTCATCTTACCGTTTTCAACAGTCTTGATACATGCCTTCTCCAACTTATCCGCAAAATCACAAAGTTCTGTAATGCCATCGAGTTCACCACGCTTGCGGAGTGCTCCTGTCCATGCAAAAATCGTTGCAATACCATTGGTAGAGGTTTCTTCCCCTTTTAAATGCTTGTAATAATGACGCTGTACCGTACCATGTGCCGCTTCATATTCATATACACCATTTGGTGATACTAACACTGAAGTCATCATGGACAAATCCCCATAAGCCGTAGCTACCATATCGGACATTACATCACCGTCATAGTTCTTACATGCCCAAATAAACCCGCCTTCAGACCGAATCACACGTGCCACTGCATCATCGATTAATGTATAGAAATATTCAATACCCAGTTCTTCAAATTTGGTTTTGTATTCGTTATCATAAATTTCCTGGAAGATATCTTTAAAGGTGTGGTCATATTTCTTGGAAATCGTATCTTTTGTAGAGAACCACAAATCCTGTTTTGTGTCCACTGCATAAGAAAAACATGCTCTTGCAAAACTTTCAATGGACTCTTCTGTATTATGAATACCCTGTAAAATACCGGCACCCTTAAAATTGTGTATTAATTCCCTAACTTCAGTTCCGTCCTCTGCTGTATAAACCAATTCTGCTTTACCGGTACCCGGTACCTTAATTTCTGTATTCTTATATACATCACCATAAGCATGTCTTGCTATGGTAATCGGTTTTACCCAATTTTTAACATACGGAACAATTCCGTTTACTAAAATAGGCGCACGGAAAACCGTCCCGTCAAGCATTGCACGGATGGTTCCGTTAGGACTTTTCCACATTTCCTTCAAGTTGTATTCTGTCATTCTGGCAGCATTCGGAGTGATAGTCGCACATTTAACAGCAACACCATATTTTAATGTTGCATTAGCGGAATCAATAGTTACCTGGTCATTGGTCTCATTACGGTATTCCAAACCAAGATCATAATACTCTGTCTTTAAATCGATATAGGGATATAATAATTCATCCTTGATCATCTGCCAAAGAATCCTGGTCATCTCATCTCCATCCATTTCAACTAAGGGGGTAGTCATTTTAATTTTGTCCATGTTCTTCTCCTTTACTTTGCTTGTTATCAAATTTATCCTGAACCTCTTCCAAGACTAAACTTGCTTATTCTGCTGTATTTATCGCATCTGTTCCATAGAGAAAATCATCTTCTTTTGGAACTTCCTGTCCGTAAACTTCATATAATCCGTTCTGAACCATATTTTTATAAGCATTAATTATATGCAAATTCGCAAGGCGCTCAGCTTCCTGCGGTTGCTTATTTTTAATCGCTTCAAAAATCTGCTCATGTTCCTTTGTGGATTCTGAACTGCGCTTAAACTGTGACAGTGTCTTTTTACGTACGCGCAGAACATAATCGTGAAAATCACGCAATTGATGTTCTAACATTTTGGAATTACATGCCTCATACAACACTTCATGGAAACGGTTATCCAGTTCCGCGTTCTGCTCGGAATGTCCTTTCTCGGCATGGAACTTGGAAAGATAGATATTCTCTTCCAATTCTTCCATCTGTTCCTGTGTAATATGGAAAGTCGCCCAGTATGCACATAGTCCTTCGAGCTTGGAGCGGATCATATAAATATCCTTAACATCCTTTACCGTGATACCGGTAACATATGCCCCTTTATTTGGCACAATCTGAATCAGCCCTTCCAATTCCAACTGTCGGAAGGCTTCTCTTACAGGTGTTCTGGATACTCCGAGTTCATCGCCTATTGCCACTTCCCTCAGTTCTTCGCCTTCTTTGTATTTACCGCTTAAAATATCATCGCGGATTTTGTTAAATACTCTTCCGCGCAAGGAATATTTATCGGTTACTTCCTGTTTTACATCGTATTGGTTACTCATTTTTCTTAAAAATTCCTCTTTCCAATGTTAATCCAAGTTTTTTACAGTTTTTATTAATAACAACCAATAATTCTTCGTCGGTAAGAACCGTTACACGGCCTCCCTGATACTCTTCGTCAACCCATTCTTTGACTCTGTGTACCAATTCACATGTCTTATCCACATGCATTTCTTCCGGCAGTTTATAATATGTATTAATCCAATGTGCAATACCGGCAAGTCCGGAAGTATTGGAAATAGCACATAATACCGGTCGGTTTAAGAATTTTTCGGTATCAAAAATATTATAGATTTCCTCGTTTTTCAAAAGACCGTCTGCATGAATACCGGCTCTTGTAACATTGAAATTCTTTCCAACAAAAGGTGTTCTTGACGGAATCTTATAGCCGATTTCCTTCTCGTAGTATTCAGCAAGTTCAGTAATAACCGTCGTATCCATTCCGTTCAAATGGCCCTTAAGCTGGGCATATTCGAATACCATGGCTTCAAGCGGCGTATTACCGGTTCTTTCACCAATACCGAATAATGAGGTATTGATACCGGAACAACCGTATAACCACGCTGTTGTAGAGTTAACAACTGCCTTATAAAAATCATTATGGCCATGCCACTCAAGCAGTTCATGAGGTACACCGGCATGCTTATTCAAAGCATAGATAATTCCCTGAACACTTCGCGGAATAACCGCACCCGGGAAGTTTACACCATATCCCATAGTATCGCAGGCACGAACCTTGATCGGAATCTTATATTCATCCATAAGTTCCATTAACTCACGGCAAAACGGCACTACATAGCCGTAGATATCGGCTCTCGTAATATCCTCCAAATGGCAGCGTACACTGATACCTTCTTCCAGACAATCACGGACAATACTTAAATAATGTTCCATCGCCTGTCTTCTGGTCATTTTCAGTTTCAGGAAAATATGATAATCAGAGCAGCTTACCAGAATACCGGTTTCTTTCATTCCGATTTCTTTTACCAGTTTAAAATCTTCTTTACTGGCACGGATCCAGCTGGTAACTTCCGGAAACTTGTAGCCACGCTCCATACATTTGTAAACCGCATCTCGGTCTTTTTTGCTGTATAAGAAAAATTCGCTGGCACGAATCATACCATTCGGACCGCCAAGTTTATGTAAATAATCATAAATAGTTACAATCTGTTCTGTCGAATACGGTGCTCTGGACTGCTGTCCGTCACGGAAAGTAGTGTCCGTAATCCAGATGTCCTTCGGTAAATCATGTGGTACGATTCTATCATTAAACGGAATCTTCGGCACTTCTGAATATGGAAACATATTACGGAATACGTTTGGCTTTGGAACATCATCCAATACATACATACGCTCTTCAATCTGCAAAAGATTGGTCTTCTCATTCATCGTGACCGGTCTATTCAAAAAAGGTTTGTTATTATCAGTCATAATATCCCCTCCTATTTTTACATCTTGCATAATTGTATACAATTATGCGACACATGTCAATGCATTAACGTAAAAAAGTGAGAATTCTTTTTTCAACATAAAAACAGTGCCGTTTTCCGACACTGTTTTATTATCCATTCTATATTTCTTTTTTCTTCCTGAATAAAATAAATATCATACCAAGAGCCGCCAATCCTACCGATATCACGTAGTTAACCGGTAAACTGTAATCTCCGGTATCCGGCGATTCATCTTTCTTAAAATTGGTAACTAATTTACCGTTCTGTAAAGACAGGGACGCTGCTTCATTTCCGGTTGCATAGATTGCATAGTCGGATAAATGAGTCGTTGTAAAGGTAATACTTCCTTCTCTCATAACGGAATTAACTTCTTCCAACTGCCCGTCTTCATCCAGACAAATCACACGATAGCGGTTTCCTTCTATTCCTTCCGGTATCGGCATGGTAATCGCTAATTCTTCTTTGCCGAATTTGGTAATCGGAATACAGCCCGTCGAATCGGTAAGCGTAATATTATACGCTTCCATTGCCGGTGCTTCGCCGCCAAACAACTCTTTATATGCATTCTGAAGTCTGCTCTTAGAACCATCATCGGTATTGATAACCAATGTACCGACTTCCTGCTCACTTGAAAATGAAGCCGTTACATTTACATTGGTGTTACCGTTAAACAGTACGGGAACTTCCTTAGACTTTGTCGTCGTATGACGATTTGCTGATAGTTTGTATTCTGCTATCGGTAACGTATACTGTGTACCGTTTACGATAAAAGTATCCGGCAACTGCGATAAGCTTTCTGTAGAAGGAACAAGACTCTCTTTAATCTTTACATTACCTGTCTTAAGCCCCTGTGAATCCGTTTCCAGTGATACAATCAGTCCCGCAAATCCCGGTAAGGATGAATCCAGAACCGTATTTTCATAACTATCACAATTATCCGGAACGACTACAATCTGTACATCATTCAATGCATCTTTACGATAATCGGTATTGCCCAGGCGCATGGAATCTTTTCCGAAAGATATAACCGGAAGTTTTGATGCTTCAAATACAACAACCTTGCTCTCCTGTGTCTTGCCCGTTCCGGTAAAATCAATTGCCCTAAGACCGATTTCTTTAACAGTCGCAGGCACATTAAATGTACCGATTGGACAACCCATAAATGCACGGTCTGCAATCTTTACAAGATTATCACCACCGGTCACTTTGGCAAGATTTACACATTCACTGAAGGCATCTTCACCGATTGAAGTAAGTGTACTTGGTAAAATAACCGAATACATCTCACCATGCTTACTGAAAGCACCGGGGGCAATGCTCTTAACTCCTTCCGGAATCTGAACCTCTGCATATCTGCCGTTATAAGCAAGCAAAATACCATCTCCGACAATTAAAAACGGTCCTTTGGAAGTATCGTTTAAAAAATTGTTTAAATACGGAGTATTGTTAAATGCATACGGTTCTATCTCGGTGACGGAAGAAGGAATACTAATATCTGTCAAACCATCACAGTGATAAAAGGCGCCGTAACCGATACTCGTTACTCCCTGCGGAATGGAAAGCGAAGTCATACTACTTCTTGCATATGCAAAATCACCGATTCTGCTAACACCGCTTGGAACTTTGTAATCAGTCAAAGTACGGTCATTGTAAAATCCCTGGGATGCAACTGCATTATCAAGCAGTGCATATTTAGGTAAATAACCGCCCTTTGTCTGGTCATAAATAACATCATTATTTGTACTGCCTGAAGGCTGTGTACTCTGTGGATTTGAGCCCACCACGACTTCGTTGGAATCATTTACATATTTATAATTATTGCTCGCAAAATTACTGCTTCCGTCGTAAACAACTGCCTGCTTGGAATCAAGGAACAATACCGCATTACCGCCAACTACCAAAGACTTAGCTTTTACAGAAGCATCTTCCGGTGTAGAAAGTGGGTCATAGGATGGCATATATTCCACATTACTTGGGTCTTTACTGGCATCTACAACCGTAAGTTCATCGACATTTTCCTGTGTAACTTCTTCCTCTGCCGTTCCCGGTACAAGCAATTCTTCTCTTTCTGCTTCTTCTACTGCAAGACGGGCCAAATAATTCTGGTAAAATTCATAACCTGCCGTACCCTTGTCAGCAATAATATTCAATTTACGGCATCCGTCAAATGCTGTCGGATCTATATAAGTAACCGAAGCCGGAATCACTACATCCGTCAAAGATACACAGTTTTCAAAGGCTTTTGCCTCAATGGAATCAACCGAATATGGCAATGTAATATTACGCAGGCTTCTGCAGTTGGAAAATGCATATCCCGGAATCGAATCCAGATACGAACTCAAATGGACGTACTCCATCGTATCATTACCCCAGAAAGAATACTTGTATATATCCTTTACCGTGTCCGGCATATTATAGGTGTCCGCGCCATAACCGCCAAGATAAGCAATTAATGTCTCACCCTTGGCATCGTACAATGCGCCTTTATTTAACTTAAAATACGGGTTATCTTCATCTATCAAAAGTGTAGAAAGGGAATTACATCCTGCAAAAACGCCCTCGCCAATACTTTCCAGATTCTCACCGATTGTAACTTTGGAAAGATAATCACATCCGCTGAATACAAAATCATCCAATGTAATAACGTTCTTTGGCAATGTCACACTGGTTAAGTATTTACATTCCGCAAATGCTGAGGCTTCGATTTCTTCGGTATTCTTACCGACATTCACAGTACCGATATCTTCGTTTTCGGCAAAAGCTTCCGCACCGATAATTCTGACTGCATCAGGAACAGACACGGCTGTTGCCGTGCCTGCATATTTTACGAGCTTATCCTCGTCCCTTTGAAAGTCTTCCACTCCGTTTGCCGCAAATACATCCGGCATCGGTATCTGGGTCACAATTACTGCTGTAATCAGCAGAACCGCTCCCATTACCCTGCGAATTAATTTTGCCATGTAAGACGCCTTTCCAATCAACTGTAACTAATTATACAGTGATTTTTCTAGGTGCTACCACTTTGTCACGTTTCATAAACAGAATCAATGAAATACACGCAAGTGCAATTGATACAAACCACTTCGGATGGATTCCGTCACCTGTCTTCGGCGTGCTGTCCAGTGTATTCACTGATAAGTTGGATGTATCAACATAAATGGTATATGGTGAGAAATGTGTTGCGGTAAAGGTTACACATGGAATACCGTCAACTGTTGTAAACTTACAGTTCAAATCTTCCAAAACATTACCGTTTACTACTGCTCCCACCTTATTGTTACCGCCGTACTGTACCAAAGCATCCGGTATCGGCATTGTAACATTTACAGAAAGTCCGTTTGTATTTGTTACCTTATTTCCATTCTTGTCATAGAGAGAAATATCCATTGCAAAATACTTAATCGGATTCATGTCAAAATATTTGTTGGAAAGTGCTGTCGCAACCGCATTGGCCGCTTCCGTGCTTTCCGTAATCTTAATAATAAAGTTATCGGTTGATCCGCTTACAGATGCATAGGCCTTATCGGTATTGGAAATACCAGGCTTTGTAATCTGTACGGTAGAACCACTGCTTCCGATTGGCTTACGGTTAACTGCATTGCTGCTTACCGAACTCTTATCACGGTATGTAGCTGTTACAACCGCATCGGAATTAGTTGTCTTAACCGTTGTTGCCGCACTTGTGGCACTTGTAATGGTTACACCTGTATTGGTAGTTGTCCACTTGTAGAACTCCTTACCTGCAGGTGGTTCAATCGCTGAAATAATAACCTTTGTTCCTGCCGCATAAACACCGGAACCATCACCGTATACAACAGTTAAGGTATATTTACTTGGGCTTGAACTGTCGCCCGATCCTGAACCGCCGCCTGAGCCGCCGTTACCGCCATCACCGGAGCCACCGTTGCCGCTACCGCCATTACCGTTGTTGCCATTATTGCCTGTGTTACCGTTATTACCGGTGTTACCGTTATTGCCATCACCAGGCTTTGGTGTATCCGGAATACCGTCACCATCGGTATCAATGGAATCTTTATACGTAATCGTAGCAATAAAGAAACAGTTGGTTGTAATATTATTGATATCTTCTGTTCCTTCCCATCCGGTCAATTCATATCCTTCAGGAATATAATCTGCAAGATCAACCTCATCCGGAGCATCTTTTCTGACACTGTCACCCGGTTGTACGCCTGTAACTTTAGCAACTTCTGTTAATTTATCATCTACACGTACAAAGAATGTAACCGTTAATGAGCCATCTGTTGGAATTGTTTCGGAAACATCAATTCCCTGTTCTCTTGCCTGCTGACGTATACCGGAATCCTCATACGCAGTAATCTTAGGTTTTGATACCTTTTCATCACCGCTTCCAAATACCTTTTCACCCAAAACGGCACGGTCACTGTATACCCAAACATCCGTAGACTTACCGGTATCAGCAAATGCTTCTCTTCCGATATAATTCACATTAGCAGGTAAATAAGCATATGCAAGTAATTCCGCACCCTTGAAACATTCTTCCGGAATAGCTGTAAACTTCACGGTTCCGCCGTTAACAAAGTCAGCTGAAATAATTTCTTTACAATTTCTGAATGCTCCCGGTTCAATTTCCGTTACATTAGTCAGTAACGGGTCATTCTTGAAGGAAATTGTGGATACACCAGGTCCTTCATCCGCACCTCTGGATGCAAAACACTCCACTAAAGTCTTCGAACCATCTGCATTATTCTTGTATAAAATACCGTTCTCACAAGTGTATGCACTACTACCGCTTGCTGTTAACATCTTTGTAGAAAGTTCAAACGGAACACTTCCAACATCCTGCATGGCATCGGTCCAAAGTACATTCTGCAGATTTTCACAGCTGTAGAAACAGTTGTCAGGGAGATATTCTACATCTTCCATCTGGATGGTTTGAATATAGTCATTACCGTATTCAATCTGTTCATTTTCATCTTTACCTACGGCAGCCGGATCCTCAAATTCATCAAAATATCCACTGAACAATCCGCCACGCTCCTGGCCATCCCCTTTATATACTTCGTATATATCACCTAAGGAACCGCCATCATAGAAGTATGACTTAATACTATATTCATTATTTAATCCGTTATTAACCGTTACACCATCTTTTGGTTCGGATGAATTATTGAAATATGCCTGCGCGTCAATGGACTTGATACCACTTGGAATCTTTACATTCAAACACGCATCGATTAATGCACGTTCGCCTGTTGTATATTCACCGGCGTCTCCGAATTCTTCATATCGGTCTTTCAATCCCTTAATCAGAACCGTACTTCCGTCTTCGTCATATACCGGATCATTTGGCAAACTGTCAATTCTCGGATAATCTACCAAAGTAGGCATATTATTCTTATTATCCAAAATAACAGACATATTCTGTGGTGACGGGGATTTATACAATACTCGTACACCCTTTACCGGATCCATAAAGCAGGATGGATCCATTGCCCACTTAAATGGTCCGTAATTTGCATCAACCGCACCTTCAATTGTTAATTTATCACCACTGGTACTGAATGCATTCTCACCAATTGTCATATCGGTTATTGCATCCGGTATTGAAAACTTCATATATTCAAGTTTTGGACAGTTCTCAAATGCACCGCTACCGATGGAAGTAATGGATTTACCGATTTCTACACGTCCTAACTCACCACATTCCGCAAATGAATCGTTACCGATTGAAGTAACACTGTCACCGATATATACATGTTTTAATTTTGGAGCGCCCTTGAATACATTGTCCCCGATTTCAGTAATATCACTACCATCTTCAATCTTAAGTGCAACAATATTATTCAAAATACCGTCTGTTCCGGTAAAACAACCATCCGCAATTCCGGTAACTTTTGTATTACCAACCGTTGCAGGTATTTCATACGGATTCTTTACAGTCCATGTACCATCTGCATTTTGCGTTGCTTCACCAATATCTTGTTTTGTTGCTCCCGGCATAAACTGGCTGGATACGAGAGTTCCTGCTCCGTCAATTACGGATAAATATCCTAACTCATCACAGATTTCATAGTAATCCTGTCCGTTTTCATTATAAACGTACGGAACATTCTTAACGGAATCATCTGCTGCATCACCGAACTTACATACCCAAGTATCCTTTCTGGCTGCTGCTACACCACCCGCGCCATCTGTCTTAGGTCCGCGTACATAGAAATTAGGATTTTTTACATCATTAAATATTGTGCTTGTTTTTTCATCAGCCGTTCTTTCGTATCCAATATTGTAACAGGTCTCTGGGAATGTTACTGAGCCAAGCCCTGAACAATTGTAAAAGATGTTACTTTTTAATTTGGAAGGTGCCGCCGTACCTAAATTAGTCGGCATTACAACATCTACCAGATTTGTTCTTCCACCAAAGAAATATTCTCCAATGGAGGTACCACTTGCTATGGAGTTAGGAAAATTAAATGTCCTCATATTTCCTGTTGGTACCATATCAAGCGCAAACGCACATTTCCCAATTTCGGTAATTGTCGATTTGCCGAAATTAACATTGTTAAGTGCCGGACAATCAAAGAATACATATTCATTGATTACTGTATTGGCAGTATCATTAAAAACAACATCTTGTAACGATTTACAATTATAAAACGCCCCTGCACCAACTACTTCAATCGTATTTGGTAATACCACATTCGTTAATGCAGTACCACTGAATGCTTCTGCACCAATTTCCCTTACACCTGCCGTCATGTCAACATTAACAAGATCCTGACAATTTTTAAATGCACCGTTACCAATTTTGGCACCTTTAACAAAAGTTACATCCTGAACAAAACTTCCTTCAAACGCACAGTCTCCAACAAAGTCAATTTCTTTTGCCATAGTAAGGGTTGTTACGTTAGTTACACCCTTAAACGCATTCTTAGCAATTCCGGCAATAGAGTTAGTTTTGTCAGCCAGGAATAAATTATTATCAACCCAGTATAATAAACCGTTAATCTGTGCCGGCTTGCTTGTCGGATTATTCAACAATCGTGGAACATAAACTGTATCTTCTTCCGCCTCTGATGCTGTACGAAGTCGAACACCGACCAGTTCCATAGGCGTACCACCACCAAATACCTGATCACAGAAAAACTGTGTACGTTCCTGATCAGTCTTATATACATCCGCATATGTCTTAACCAAAGGCTGTGGCGCGAATACCTCAGGAATTTCCTTTTTCTCTTCTTCTGTTTTATTAGTATAAGTTATATATGCCTGATAATCCGTTATATATTGTGAATACTCTTTATTAAAATGAACTGTGTAAAATTCTGTAGTCGAATTGCCGGAAGGGTATTTGACTGCATCATTTGGATCGCCTTCCATAATATATTGATGATATAAGGTCTTAACCTTTTTATCTCTTACTTTACAATCATCTGCATCCGGAGATTCAATATTGGCATCCATCTTACAATATGCATTCACTATATTCTCTTCCGGAATTATTCCACTCTCATCAGTATCCTTTGACAGGAACGCATTATAATCTTTCTCTGTCAAATAAATATAATCTGCATATACCTGATATTCCAGATTAACTACTTCTCTTGCATACTGACCATTATATTTGGTAATCAGACCATCTTCATTATTACTGTTGGCATAATATTCGAACTGCCAGTCCATCTGCCAGACACCACTACTGTTCTGGTAAATAGTATAGGCAGTATGGCTCTTATCATAATACTCCCCATTTGGGGTCGATGTCACATTACCGTCTTCATCATAGGTATATTTATAATAATTCACAGATGTATCTATGATATCAGCACCCTCATTCATGGAATCCGTAATTGTTAAATAATCTTCCTCATTTACATCATCGCTATACGAATATGGATACCCTATAGGATCCGAACCTGTACCGCCTGACGCGGCAGAACCGTCATCCGCTGCTGCATCCGGGAACGGAATCGCCGCAACGATAATCGCCGTCATCATGCAAAGCGCACCAAGCGTCCTGCGGACACTCTTCTTCAGTCTCCTATTCGTTTTTTTCTTTTTTAATACAGATTTTGCCATATCAACCGTGCCTTTCCGTTTGTAAAAAACTGTACCCAATATGTAAAAATTAATTTACTTTCTTTGCTACCACGACAAAACGTCCATCTTCCTCCGAATTATCGCAGGTTGACAGAGTGATTAACTTATCGCCGTATTCTGCTGTTACGCCTGTATCATATAAACTCATGCGCGCCATCTCATCCATTGCGGAGTAAAATTCGTCAGCCGAGTTCACATCAAAAAACTGATAATACTTGAAAACCACTTCGTTCTCATTGTAGATACGGGAACGGAATACATACATGATGTCATAGATTCCTTCTTCATAAATCGTATCAAACTGGATACGCGGATGTTCCTTATAGTAGCTTTCTTTTGCGTAGTAATTCAGATTACCGAACATCTTCCCTGATTTCATATGATGACCGTAAATAATCATATTCGTATTCGGGAAAGCCGCATTGCAATCCTTGTCCAAAAACAGTGATCCGTTCTTGTCATATTCCTGGTCATAATTGTGATCCAGATAATATTCATTGTTCGAAGTCTGCATTACGGGGTAATCAATATTTGTATCGGCTATTTTTAGCCATCCGATTAGTTTTTTATTCTTATTATATAAAGTT
>JAGATU010000073.1 GCA_017621115.1 Lachnospiraceae bacterium | reverse complement strand
TATGGAAGGAGATGCGGATTGTGGCGGATTACTCGCATACAACTATTTCTCCGGCGAGCATATTACAGGCTTTGAAGAAGGACGTCCTTTATTTGTCCGCAAACCTGACAGCAAGTTTAACCTTGCCAACTTTATGAGAGTACACCTTCTTACATCACTCGGTGTTCTCAAAGTAGGTAATGATATTCTTGCAAAAGAAGGCGTTAAATTAGATAAAATTACAGGCCACGGCGGTTTATTCAAGACTCCGGTTGTTGGCCAGAAATTATTGGCAGCAGCTCTTAACTGTCCTGTAACCGTTATGGAAACAGCAGGTGAAGGCGGTGCATGGGGTATCGCATTGCTTGCAGCATATATGGTACAGAAAGAAGAAGGCGAGACTTTGGAAGCATTCCTCGATAAGAAGGTATTTGCCGGAGAAGAAGGTACCACACTTGCTCCGGATGCAAAAGACGTAGAAGGATTCAACGAGTTCATCAAGCGTTACAATGCAGGTCTTCCGATTGAAAGAGCAGCAGTAGAATCTTTGATATAAGAATTGTAAGAGGTTGTCCCTGACAACCTCTTATTTGAAAAGAAAGGAATATACTATGTTAGAAGAATTAAAGAAACGCGTGTATGAAGCCAATATGCTTCTTCCAAAATACGGGCTGGTTACTTTTACCTGGGGTAATGTCAGTGAAATCGATAGAGAGACCGGTTATTTTGTAATTAAGCCAAGCGGTGTGGATTACGAGACCATGACTCCGGATGATATGGTGGTTATGGACCTTGACGGTAACCGCATCGAAGGAAGATACAAACCGTCTTCAGATACCGCAACACATATCGAACTTTATAAGAAATATCCGGAAATCGGTGGCGTGGTACATACCCATTCTCCGGAAGCAACATCCTGGGCTCAGGCAGGCAGAAGCATTCCTCTTTACGGAACCACCCATGCAGACTATTTCTACGGTGACATTCCTTGTGCAAGAGTATTAACACCTGCAGAACTTGAAGAGGCCTATGAGAAGAACACGGGTGTTGTCATTATTGAGACATTTGAAAATGCAGGCATTAACCCAATGCATACACCGGCTGTTCTTTGTACGAACCATGGTCCTTTTGCATGGGGCAAAGATGCGCACGAAGCCGTACACAATGCAGTTGTTTTGGAAGAAGTGGCTAAGATGGCAACCAAGACAGAAACTATCAATCCACAGGCTGCTAAAGCTCCTGATTATTTAAAAGATAAGCATTTCTTCAGAAAACACGGAGCAAATGCGTACTACGGACAGAACTAATACGGATACGAAGGGGATTTTCGTATGGAAAAACAGATGAAATGTGCCAAACTGGTAGAAGATTTAAAACAGCAGATTATGTCGGGCGAGATTAAGCCGGGCGATAAGATATCTTCCGAGAATGTACTTGCAAGAGAATACGATATCAGCAGACAGACCGTCCGTAAAGCGATTGATATCCTGCGTAATGAAGGCTTTTTGTATGCGGAGCATGGTCGCGGTACATTCTGTTGCGATACCGTAAAACAGGGTGAGAGTTCCGGTAATGTTGCGGTTGTTATGACTTTCCTTTCCAACTATATTTTTCCGAATATTTTGCAGGGAATTGATGAGACGTTGGAAGAGGAAGGCTATAGTATTCTTTTAAAGAGTACCCACAATTATCGTAAATACGAAGCTAAGTGCCTGGAAGAACTGGTTAAGAAAAATATCGACGGACTGATTATTGAACCGAGTAAGACACAGATTGCTTACAAGAACCGCGGTGTATTCTCGATGCTTGACAGATATAATATTCCTTATGTATTTATGCAGGGTGTGTATCACGGAATGGAGGATGTTCCGTATGTCATCCTTGATGACGAAAAGGGCGGTTATCAGATTACAAAGCATCTGATAGAACTGGGACATACCCGTATCGCCGGAATCTTCAAGGCGGATGACAGACAGGGACTGATGCGGCATAATGGCTATGTCCGTGCGCTAAAAGAAGCCGGTATTTGGTACGACCCGTCTCTGATTATCTGGTTCCATACCGAGGATGCGAGGGCACTTCCGATTGAAACCATTGTGGAACAGGTGGAACAGGAAAGGGTAGACAGTATTGTATGTTATAACGACATGACAGCCATTACGGTTATTAACGCTTTGGAAGAAAAAGGGTATGGCGTTCCAAACGATGTGTCGGTAACCGGATTTGATGATTCGGACTTTGCAAGCAATTTCAAGGTGCCGCTTACAACCATGCGCCATCCGCAGAGAGGCCTCGGTGAGACGGCAGCAGAGCTTTTGGTGAAACTGATGAAGGGTGAGAAACCGGAAGCGGACAAGATGCATATTGTGATGGAGTCGGAACTCATTGTCAGAGAGTCGACAAAGAGAAGAGAATAATAACTGACAGATACTTAAATAGGGCGGGGATATAGTTCTGTGCACGACACGCTTTCGCTCCTCTTTTGACATAACGGTACTAAATTCGAAAAAACCTCGTTAAGTACCGATGTCAACGAAGGGTCGTTTACAGAACTATATCCCCGCCCTATTTGTGCATCTGTCAGATTTAATTTGTAGTATAATAGCCTAACATCGAAATAAAGGTTGCATATAATAAACATGCTGTTAAAAATGCATATAACAAATGGTATATGAACGCGCCTGATAATGTCATAATTCTGTCTTTAGATGCTGTTCTTTCTTGACCTTTGGAGATTGTTCCAAAGAACTTTCCAACACACCATTCTACAACATCAACAATCTTCTCAAATCCCATGGCAAGGAAATACATAAACGGTACGATCATCGGTAAATAGTAGCGGCCCTGTGGCTGGAAATCGTAAGTGTAAGAATAATACAGAGCCAGTATTACCGGAATTACAATGGCGAGTGCCATAATACCGTGCATCAGCCATTTACTGTATTTATTGGTCCATGTCAAAACAGAAGTCTTTTTTGGAATCAGAAGACCAACTACTGCTACAAAGAATAAATCCCTAAATGCCATATAGATATAGTGATGGGTCGGAATTGCCATCGGTCCGAACATGGCGATAAAACTTTTCCATACAAGGGTAAAATAATCGGTACCGAATACCATCTCCTTAAGAGGAACGCCCATCTTTTGGTAGGTTTCACGTGTCAATGGATTCAGTGATTCGATGCTGGTCTCGGCCGCGCATAAGGCTCTGGCTTCCATTGCAAGGAAGTCGCCGTCATACAGGATAGCATTGCGTATAAACCACCACGCAATTCCAATAAGGACGATTACACTGATAAAGATACCTTTGCGTAAAAGGGAACGGTAATCGTAAACTGGCAGATTCTGTGTACTATCAGAAGCAACTCGAAACTTTTTAAAGAAGTACAACGCAAATAGCAATACCGCACAAACCACAATTCCGTAACAGTTATAGTAGGACAGTGCGCACAGAATAATACCAACCGCCAGTGTGATACAACTGCTTCTGTCAAAATCATTGCGCATACCTTTTGCTAAAGCATACAGGACAATTGCTATAGACAAAAGCCCCATGGAATCGGTATTTACATAGGTGTGAATAAATAGATTCTGTGGTAAAAATACAACGGCAAGGGTGAATGCCCAGGCTGTTTTTTTGCTCTCAAAAAGGTAGTCCGACAGTTTTTTTACATAGACAGCGGTAAGCAATCCGATAAAGATATTTACCAATCGGGAAATAAACACACGCATCTCCAAAGTCGGTTCCAGCACGCGCACGGCACGAAGCAGATAACCGTCAATGATATAAGTCAGCATCGGCTGGAAGGCATAAGACCCGCCGTAGCCGTCAATTAATACTTCCGGGTCATCCCCGACGGGGAGAGCGCCGTGATTGTATATATATTCAACCAGCTTGAAACGGTTGATCTCATCCGGTCCGTCACCAAAAGGCTGTACGGCGGCAAAAGTCATCATACAAATAAATAAAGTGAGCAGCATAAGCAGGATGCGGATGTGCTCAACGGAAAGTCTTTTTTTCATAAAACAGTATCTCCTATAACAAGATGTGTTTATTGTACCAGAAAATGAATAATATTACATCCAAAAATAAGAAATCCATTTTACTTAAATATCCAAGTATGGTATTGT
Organism: Lachnospiraceae bacterium; assembly: GCA_017621115.1. Next base: position 17,963 of record JAGATU010000073.1, on the reverse strand, counting down.
ATTATCATGTTAATAATGGGGAAATAGGTGAAAAAACGTGAAACTTTCAGATTTATTACAGTATAGAAAAGTATATATCCAGTGCCATGACAATCCGGATGCGGATGCAATTGGTTCCGGCTATGCATTATACCGCTATTTTACGGATAAGGGAAAAGAGGCGGTACTTTTTTACGGCGGCAAGTTTAAAATACATAAGTCCAACTTGGTATTAATGGTAGAGGAACTGGAGATTCCGATTGAACATAGGGATGTAACGGTGCTTGATGATGAATTGCTTGTTTTGGTGGATTGCCAGTATGGGGAGGGCAATGTAGAAAAAACAGAAGCAGCCAATGTGGCAGTAATTGACCATCATCAGATTGAAATGGAAGTAAATGAAATGTGCGAGATTCAGTCAGAACTGGGAAGTTGTTCTACGGTAGTCTGGCATATGTTGGAAGAAGAAAAGTATCCGGTAAATGACGATCCCCATATCGGAACGGCTTTGTATTACGGTTTGTTTACCGATACCAACCAGTTTGCCGAATTGTATAATCCGATTGATTTGGATATGCGTGAAAGTGTGACTGTGAACCAGAGCATGATACGCCGGTTCCGTAATGCAAATATTTCGCTGGAAGAGTTGGAAACGGCCGGTATTGCGATGATCCGTAATATTTACAACGAGCAGTACCGTTATGCGATTATCAAATCAGCTCCGTGTGACCCGAATATTTTAGGTCTTATCAGCGATTTCCTTTTGCAGGTGGATGCCGTGGATTCCTGCGTTGTTTACAATATTTTAAATGACGGTATCAAGATTTCCGTGCGCAGTTGTATTAAGGAAGTGCGTGCCAATGAACTTGCGGAATTCTTATGTGAAGGCATCGGTTCCGGTGGCGGACATGTGGAAAAAGCCGGCGGATTTATCAGTAAGCGTCTGTATGAGAAGCAGTATGAAGGTGTTCATACGGAATCGTATTTTGGCGAACGTATGAATGATTATTTTGAGCAGACGGATATAATTTATGCCAAGGAACAGGCGGCTGATACATCGGATATGGAATTGTATCAGAAAAAAGAACTCGTACTCGGCTTCGTGCGTCCGAGCAATATTTATCCTGTGGGAACGGATATTATGGTGCGTACGTTGGAAGGCGATGTCGATGTTAAGGTGACTGATGATGTGATTATTATGATCGGTATCAAGGGTGAAGTATATCCGATTAAGGCGGATAAATTTGCCAAATCATACCGCATATTGTCCGAGAGTTCCGATTTAAAGGATACTTCCATTCAGATGAAATACATTCCTTCCATTAAAAACAGGCAGGACAATACGACAAAGCAGATCACAGAATTTGCGGGAAGTTGTGTGACAATGGACCATGCGAGAATATATGCAAAACCGCTTGAGAAGACTACCAAGATTTTTACGGCATGGGACGAAGAAAAATACATGCTCGGTAAAGTAGGCGATTATCTTGCTGTAAGAGAGAATGACGCCCATGATATTTATGCGGTGGAGAAAAATATTTTTGCACTCACATATGAGAAGATTTCATAATATACAGAGCCGGTCCACGGGAGAGTTTCCCTTGTTATCGGTATTTTCGTGTGATAAAATATAGTGATGTGACAAATAACAGAAAGGCTGGAGAGAATTTTGAGCACAGAAAGCAGAAACTTTATTGAACAGATTATCGACAAAGATTTGGCAGAAGGCGTATACGAAGCGGTACACACCCGTTTCCCGCCGGAACCAAACGGGTATTTACATATAGGACATGCCAAGGCGATTCTTGTTAACTACGGGATTGCACAGAAGTACGGCGGAAAGTTCAACATGCGTTTTGATGATACCAATCCGACCAAGGAAGATATCGAATTTGTTGAATCCATTAAGGAAGACGTGGCTTGGCTTGGCGCTGATTGGGAAGACAGACTTTTTTATGCATCTGATTATTTTGAACAGATGTATGAAGGCGCTGTTAAATTAATTAAAAAAGGCAAGGCATATGTATCCGATTTATCAGCAGAGCAGATTAAGGAATACAGAGGAACCTTTACGGAGCCGGGTAAGGAAGACCCGTACAGCACACGTTCCGTGGAAGAGAACTTACAGTTATTTGAAGAAATGAAGGAAGGCAAATACGCAGACGGAGAAAAAGTTCTCCGTGCACGTATTGACATGACTTCTTCCAATATTAATATGCGTGATCCGGTTATTTACCGTATTGCACATATGTCCCATCATAATACGGGGGATAAGTGGTGTATTTATCCGATGTACGATTTTGCACATCCGATTGAAGATGCAATTGAGGGTATTACCCATTCCATCTGTACTTTGGAATTTGAAGACCACAGACCGCTGTACGATTGGGTAGTAAGAGAGTTGGAATACCCTCATCCTCCTAAGCAGATTGAACAGGCTAAGATGTATCTTAAGAATGTCGTAACCGGTAAGAGATATATCAAGAAGATGGTTCAGGACGGCATTGTAGACGGATGGGATGATCCGAGACTGGTATCTATTTCCGCACTAAGAAGACGCGGTTTCACTCCGGAATCCATCCGCGCATTTGTTGAGATGTGTGGTGTTTCCAAAGCTAATTCCATCGCGGACTATGCAGCACTTGAGTATTGTATCCGTGAGGACTTAAAGACTAAGGCTCCACGTATGATGGCTATTTTGGATCCGGTTAAGCTTGTCATTGACAATTATCCGGAAGGACAGATTGAATGGCTGGATGCGCCGCTTAATTTGGACAACGAGGAACTTGGCACCAGAAGAGTTCCGTTCGGAAGAGAATTATATATCGAGAGAGAAGATTTCATGGAGGAACCTCCTAAGAAGTACTTCCGTATGTTCCCGGGCAATGAAGTACGCCTTATGAATGCATACTTTGTAAAATGTACCGGTTGCGTAAAAGACGAGAACGGCAATATTATTGAAGTTCACGGAACTTACGACCCTGAGACCAAGGGCGGTAACAGCAATGACGGACGTAAAGTAAAAGGTACTATCCACTTTGTGGAGGCTACACAGGCTGTCAAAGCGGAAGTCCGTTTATATGAGAATATTATTGATGAAGAAAAAGGCGTTTACAATGAAGACGGTTCCCTGAACCTGAATCCGGAGTCCATTAAAGTACTTAAGGAATGTTATTTAGAACCGGAATTTGCAGGCGCTAAGGCTTATGACCGTTTCCAGTTTGTACGTCAGGGATTCTTCTGTGTGGATTCTAAGGATTCTACACCGGATAATCTTGTATTTAACAGAATTGTTTCATTAAAGAGTTCATTTGTTTTACCAAAGAAAGAAGAGTAGAGGTTACTTATGGCTAGTAGTATTTTCTCCGGAATGGAGGATTTTGGACTGGGAGATATGTCCACAGCGGATATCTTCAAAGATCCTGCAGCAGAGGAAAAGAAGAAAAAAGCGGTTGAGGCCGCAGTAAAAGAAGTAAAAGAAGAAGACTTTTTATTTGATAAGACCTACGAATGTCCAGTATGTGCGAGAACATTTAAGGAGCGTACACTTCGTACAGGTAAGGCCCGTCTTGTGAAAACGGATATGGACCTGCGCCCGACATTTGAAGGAATTGAACCGCTTAAATACGATGTGGTACAGTGTACGGAGTGCGGATTCACTGCTCTTACCAGATATTTTGTGCCGATGACGGTTCCGCAGAGAAAGGCTATTCTTGAGAAGATTACTTCCCGTTTCCGTAAGCCGACAGAGCATAAGTTATTGTATTCTTATGAAGATGCGGTCGGACGTTATAAACTTGCTTTGGTGAATGCTATCGTTAAGAATGCCAAGGCCAGTGAGAAGGCATATATCTGCCTGCGTGCAGGCTGGCTTGCCAGAAGTTATGCAGAATATTTGGAAGAACAGGGACTTAGCAATCATAGCAAATACACAGAGGTTAAAGGGCTTGAGGACGAATTTTTAAAGAATGCGTATGAAGGCTTTGCAGGCGCAATCCAGGGAGAATCTTTCCCGATGTGCGGTATGGACGAATCTACGGTTGATTTTTTACTTGCCAATTTGGCTATGCGCAATAAACAGTATGATGTGGCTTCCAAATTGATTTCCAAGTTGCTTATTTCACCAAACTGCAACAGCAGAACCAAGGATAAAGTACGTGATTTGAAGGACGAATTGCTCAGACTTCATAAGGGAGTATAATTCAGACACTGTAAAAGGGCGGTTGTGGCCGCCCTTTTTGGTAGAAAAATATGGATAATTAATATAAATTCAACTTCGTGTAATGACGGTTAAATACTTTTTTAATAGGTTTGTCTGCATTGCAGTCACATGCGCCCTGACAGTCGCATTCTTTGGAATCAAAATACTGTGCGAGACAGAACATACCTGCAGCCATTGCTACAGAAGCTATAAGAATGAATAATGTCCACTTTATAATATTTTTCATGAGCAGACTCCTTTGTTTTTTATTTATTATGGTTTCATTTTAGTACAAGTATTCAAAAAAGTAAATGACTATATGAGGTAGATATGAAAGAAAAATTATACACGATACCACTAAATGATGCGGTCAATGCAAAAGATGAGTGCCCATTTTGTTATATTGAACGTAAAATTGAGCAGGATATGATGGATTTTGTACTCGGAAGCGGTTCTTCTTACATGGAGAGTGATGTGCGTGAGCAGACCGATAAGGCAGGGTTCTGCCGCATGCATTTTAAGAAAATGTACGATTACGGTAATACACTTGGGAATGCGTGGATTATGAAGACCCATATGCGTGCGACTATTGCTGAAATGAAGAAGGCAATGAAAGAGCATACGCCGGGAAAATCTGCAGGTTTATTTAAGAAAAAAGGCGACGGTTCTACGAATTCCGTAACTGCTTGGGTAAATGAGCGTGAGCGCTCCTGCTTCATCTGCAAACAGTTTACCGATCATTATGACCGCTATATGGATACTTTCTTCGAACTCTACCGTAAAGATGAAGCCTTCAAGGGTAAAATTAACGAATCCAAAGGATTCTGCCTGCCTCATTTCGGAGATCTTTGTGAAGCGGCCGAAAGCCGTTTAAAGGACAAAGAACAGGAAGAATTCTTCTCAACAACCTTTGCACTTATGGAAGCCAATATGGAACGTCTTTTTGAGGACGACGCATGGTTGATTGAAAAATTTGATTATCGTAATAAGGATGCAGACTGGAAGAACTCCAAGGAAGCACTTCAGAACTGTATGCAGAAATTAAAGGGCGGATACCCGGCAGACCCTGTATATAAGCAGAAAAAATAAAACATTTGCCCCGGTGGCATAAAATATGTCCTGCATAAGACACGCTTTCGCTCCTCTTATGACATAGCGGTACTAAACTCGGAAAACCTCGTTAAGTACCGATGTCAACGAAGGGTCTTTTGCAGGACATATCTTTATTGCCATCGGGGCAAGTTTATTTTTTTCTATCTTATACACAGAGTCTGCAGGGTATCTAAGTAGCTGCAGATTTGTTCGAATAACATGTCAGGTTGGAAAGCACCCGCCTGAAACTGGTCCTTAGTAAGTCCGTTTACTGTATAACGAATCATATTATCTAATTGGGCAGATGAAATATCATCGCGAAGATTGGAACGTTTGCTCTGATTATTATATCTGTCGAGTGTTTCGAGGTAGTTGTTCTTGGAGATTTCGATGGTCTCAATAACATCCAGCTGGTTTTCCTGAAGGCTCTTCTCGATGAACTCGTTCATGTATGGATAACTGCGCAGAACATTGAGCTTGGCGCGTTCCATCTCCCTGCGGATTTTGAAGTAATCGGTCTCCTTGGCAGAGATAAGTCTGTCATATTCAAAGAGCATATAACGGATGCTGTAATCAAATAAAAATGAGAATAATCCCATCTTGCTGGTAAAATAATGAAAGAGAAGTCCCTTGCTGATGCCGGCTTCTTTGACAATGATGTCCGTGCTGGCATGACGGTATCCGTTTTCGGCAAAAATACGGAGAGCCGCATTAATCATCCGGTCCTGTTTTTCCCTGTTTAAATCAAAAAATTTCTCGTTCATAACTATCACCACTTCTGTTTTGTTGACTTTGAGAGTCAGTAAAATTTATAATAGCACAATTATTTTAGAAGGACAATCGGAATAGGGAAACTAGTAGTAAAGAATTTTTCAGACACAATATATTGTATTTTTTTTGTTTAAAATGGGATTTCTTTCTTGACGTGGAAAGATAATAGACGTACCATGGAAACAGTAATAAAACTACAATGTATCACACAGGAGGAGAGAAGATGAGTGATGTAAACAAAACCATCGGTGAAGAGGCAATTTACGATGCCAAGAGTCTTGGTACATCCAAGATGTTAATCTTAGGTGCACAGCATATGTTCGCTATGTTTGGCGCGACTGTACTGGTACCGGCTTTGACAGGGCTTAGTGTTTCTGCAACATTATTGTTTGCAGGTTTGGGAACCTTGTTATTCCATTTCCTTGCAAAAGGAAAAGTTCCTGCATTTTTGGGTTCTTCTTTTGCATTTTTAGCAGGTTATTGGGCAATTGCTCCTAATGGCGAAGCAGAGTTACTTCCTTATGCATGTTTTGGTGTTGCTTGTGCAGGTTTACTGTATCTGGTACTGGCAGGTCTTATTAAGGCATTTGGAACAAGCAAGGTTATGCAGTTCTTCCCGCCAATCGTAACAGGACCAATCATCATTGCAATCGGTCTTAACCTTTCACAGTCTGCAATTGACAACTGTGCTAACAATTGGTTTATCGCAATCGTAGCAATCGCAATCGTAATCGTATGTAATATTTGGGGTAAGGGTATGATTAAGATTGTTCCGATTATCTGTGGTGTTATCGGTTCTTATGTTGTTGCGGCAGTTATGGGAAAGGTTGATTTTACACCTGTAGCAGAAGCTGCTTGGATTGGACTTCCTTTCAAATGGAGCGATACCGTGTTCTCTATTTTCAGCGCACCGGATGCTTCTTTAATGATTACAGCTGTTATTACAATTATGCCTATCGCTTTGGCAACCATGGTTGAACATATCGGTGATATCTCAGCAATTTCTTCTACTGTTGGTAAGAATTATATTAAGGATCCGGGACTCCACCGTACATTACTTGGTGATGGTTTAGCAACTATCCTTGCTTCTTTATTCGGAGCACCTGCTAACACAACATATGGTGAAAACACAGGCGTTCTTACATTGACAAAAGTATACGATCCTCTCGTAATCCGTATTGCGGCAGGATTTGCAATTTTATTCTCCTTCTGTCCGAAGGTATCCGCTCTTATCGGCTGTATGCCTGCAGCTACCATGGGTGGTGTATCCCTCGTATTATACGGTATGATTTCTGCAGTCGGGGTACGTAATATCGTTGAAACCAAGGTTGATTTCACAGCAAGCCGTAACGTTATCATTGCTGCATTAATCCTTGTTCTTTCCATCGGTATCAACTATTCTGCAGCAGGTGCAATCGCATTCAATATCGGAAGCGCAACAATCAGCTTATCCGGTCTTGCAGTTGGTTCTTTGGTAGGTATTATCTTAAATGCGGTTTTACCTGGAAAAGATTACAAGTTTGACGAAGAAAAACCGGACAGTACAGGAGTTAACTTCGAAGTATAATATTTAGTTTTTATTTTCGCCGGGACATGGAAAAATGTCCCGGCGATTTTTTGTGCGCAATAGTTTAATGTCCTTTGAAGCGGACATGGAATGTGATAAAATAATACCAGTATGAAAGAAAGGGAGCTTGGGTATGGCACTTCAGATTATTACCGGCGGAAGCGGCAGTGGAAAAAGTAAATATGTATGCGACCGTATATTGTGTGAGAGCAATGAGAATTCTAAGAAGAATTACTTTGTGATTGTGCCGGACCAGTTTACCATGCAGACACAGATGGACTTTGTGACGGCAAGTGATAAGGGCGGTATCATGAATATCGATATCTTAAGTTTCAGCCGTCTGGCACACCGCATTTTTGAGGAGACAGGCGGCAACCGTAAACCGGTTTTGGATGATACGGGCAAGAGTCTGATTCTGCGTAAGATAGCAGGCGGTATTAAGGAGCAGGTTCCGGTTATCGGCAGCAATTTGAATAAGCAGGGCTATATCCATGAAGTGAAGTCTGCCATTTCGGAATTTATGCAGTATGGTATCGGACAGAATGAACTGGATGAGATGATAGAGTATGCTAAGAGCAGGGGCGCCCTTCATTATAAACTGAAGGATTTGCAGGTGCTGTATAAGGCATTTAAAGAGTATATAGAAGGACACTATATTACCACGGAAGAGTCCATGGATTTGTTGGCTGCAGAACTTAGAAAGTCTGCGCTTATTCCGGGCAGTGTAGTGGTATTTGACGGTTTTACCGGATTTACACCGATTCAGGAGAAAGTTATCGGTGTGTTACTGACTCTGTGTGAGCAGGTGATTATCACGGTTACAATGGATGGAGAGGAAGAACCTTTTTCTTTTGCGGCTAAGACTGTGGAGAGGCTTAAGAGACTGGCAGGTGAGTATGGGTGCGAAGTCTTACCGTTACAGCATTTGTCAGGTAATTATAGGGCGGCAGGAAGTCCGCAGCTTCTGCATTTGGAGAAGCAATTATTCCGCTATCCGTTAGTTGCTTTTCAGGCAGTAGAAGGCGGGGAAGATAAGGCAGGCAGTAATGCGCAATCCGTCCGTATATCCGCCCATAAGGATATGCAGCAGGAAGTCCGCTATCTTTGCAGACAGGTTCGTGCCCTGTTAAATGAGACCGGTTGTGCATATCGCGACATCGCGGTAATTGCCGGTGATTTGGGTGCGTATGAGAGTGTAATCGAAGAAGAATTCATACGGTATGAGATACCGTATTTTATGGATAAGACTAGGAATATTTTACTGAATCCGGTGATTGAATATATCAAGGCGGCATTGTCTGTTTTGACAGAGAATTTCAGTTACGAATCGGTATTCCATTATCTGCGCAGCGGTTTGGCGGATTTTGACGCAGAAGAGATTGATGATTTGGAGAATTATGTCCTTGAGCTGGGCGTGCGCGGGAAGAGTATGTGGACGCATGCGTTTGCGGGGCGTACGCTTGCCATGAAGAAGGCAGAAAATGCGGTTGAGGTTTTGGAAGCACTGAATACCACAAGGGAGAGGCTGCTTAATCAGCTTGCCCCGATTCTGGAAGTGAGAAGTTCTTCTGATATCTGTGTAAAAGATATGGTGGAGCATTTGTACAGCTTTGTGACTGCCAATCGCGTGGAAGAGAAATTGCACGCCTATGCGGACTTTTTTGAGAAGAAAAAGGATGATGCCAGAGCTAAGGAATACAGGCAGATTTACCGGCTGATTATGGAACTTTTCGATCAGATTATGGAACTTATCGGACAGGAAAAGATGAGCCTGTCTGAGTTTGCGGATATTCTGGATGCAGGATTTGCAGAGATAGAGGTTGGTATCATTCCAAGAAGTGTTGACAGAATTATTGTGGGTGATATTGAGAGAACCCGTTTAAAACCTGTGAAGTACCTGTTCTTTGTAGGTGTGAATGACGGGTATATTCCGGCTAAGACGAATAAGGGCGGCATTATTTCGGATATCGACAGGGAGTTTTTAAAGGGAAGTAATCAGGACCTTGCACCGTCTCCGAGAGAGCAGATGTACATCCAGAAATATTATCTGTATTTGAATATGACCAAGCCTTCTAAGGGATTGTACTTATCCTATGCGGCTATGGACGGACAGGGAACGGCCCTGCGCCCGTCCTATCTGATTGGCATTGTAAAACAGCTTTTCCCGGGATGTGAAACGGACGGCCGAAGTACGCAGGGAGATTTGGCGATTGGTAATTTGTTTGAGGCAAAAGAAGCATTCTGCCTGCTGCTTAGAAAATATGCGGAGAACAGTATCTCGGATAAGGAGCGCGAGCAGTTTATCCGCTTACTGCATCTTCTGGGAAAAGAAGAGAGCGACAGGTTATTACTCAATCATCTGGTAGAGAATGCCTATCTGACCAATAAAGAGCGTTCGATTTCACAGACGGCAGCAGGACTCCTTTATGGGGACATCATATTGTCCAGTATCAGCCGTATGGAAAAATATGCATCCTGTGCATATTCTTACTTTTTACAGTATGGCCTGTCTTTAAAAGAGCGTGAGTTGTATGGTTTCGAATCCAAGGATATGGGTACGATTTTCCATGGCGTGCTTGAGCATTTTTCCAACAAATTATTGGAGAAGAATTACACCTGGACGGATTTCCCCGCGGATGAGGGCGAAGCGATGGTAGCAGAGTCCATGCAGGAAGTCTGTATGGAATATACGGATGCGCTTTTGTATGACAATGCGCTCAACCGCTACACGATGAAAAATATGGAGCACATGATGCAAAAATGTGTTTCCAATATTTCTTACCAGCTTGGAAAGGGACGTTTTGTGCCGAAGGAATATGAGGTTTCTTTCCATGTGGTAGAGAATTTGAAGGATTTGGATATTTCCTTAAGTGATAAAGATAAGATGCGCCTAAGCGGACGTATTGACAGAATGGATACCTGCGAAAAAGAGGATAAGGTATTTGTCAAAATTGTGGATTACAAATCGGGCGATAAGAACTTCGATTTGGCGGCATTTTACCACGGTACGCAGTTACAGCTTGTGGTGTATATGAACGAGGCCCTAAAGCGTGCTGAGAAGCTACACCCGGGTAAAGAAGCGGTATCCGCGGCCATGCTCTACTATCATGTGGATGACCCTGTAGTAGAAGGCACGGTAAAGATGAGTCCCGAGGAAGTGAACGGTAAGGTGCGTGAGGCACTTCGTATGAAGGGCGTGATTAATTCCGACGGCGATATTTTGGAGGCGCTGGATACCACAAAGAGTGCCAAATCCGACTGCGTGACGTTAGATTATGACAGCAAGGGCGGGCTTAAGTCTACGACCAATGCACTTAACAGCGAGCAGATGAAGTTGTTGTCGGATTATGCAAGCTATTCCTTAAAGGCAATGGGGGCAAAGATTAAAAAGGGTGAGATTCCGGTCAATCCTTACGCAAGCGGTAATGTAGATGCCTGTGAGTATTGTGCCTATAAGGATGTGTGCGGATTTGATGAGAAGATTCCGGGTTATACCAAACGGAATCTGAGCAAGGACAAAGATGTGGATTATCTTGAATTGATGAAGGATACAATGGGAGAAAAATAGGCGAAGTATTGCCTAAACGGAGCAGAAAATGGCAGTAGTATTTTCAGAAGAACAGAGTAATGTTATAAATTTGCGTGACCGCAATATATTGGTTTCTGCTGCGGCAGGAAGCGGAAAGACCACTGTTTTGGTAGAGCGAATTATTCAGATGATTACGGATGAGAAGAATCCTGTGGATATTGATCATCTGCTGGTTGTAACCTTTACCAATGCAGCGGCGGCTTCCATGCGTGAGAAAATCAGCAATGCCATTGCAAAGAGGCTGGAGAGTGAATACAGTGACCATCTGCAAAAGCAGGCCACTTTGATTCACCATGCCCAGATTACGACAATTGACAGTTTCTGTCTCTTTATTTTGCAGAACAATTTTAACGATATCGGATTGGAGCCGGGCTTCCGCGTGGCGGACCAGGGCGAGATACGTTTGCTCAAAGAAGATGTGATGGACAATCTTCTGGAAAAAAGACTGCTTGAAGATGCGGATGGTAAGTTTGAACATCTGTTAAATCGCTTTGTCAAAGGAAGTAAGTTTGCGGGATTTAGGGATGTACTGTTTTCCCTATATGAGCGTGCACTTAGTTATCCTTTTGTAAAGGACTGGCTTATGGAGCGTAAGGCAGACTATGACATCGGGGAAGATTTTGACTCGGCAGCCTGGGTACAGGAGATTTTTGCTTATGCTGTAAGGGACTTGGCTTATTGTAAGGAACTGGCCTTGCAGAATGTAGAGGATTGCAAGGCGGCGGGAGGTCCGTCGACATATCTGCCGATGATGGAAGCAGACCTGGCGCTGGTAGATGAATTGCTTGCCTGTGATTCCTATACCAAACTTCATGAGAAAATACAGGTGCTTGATTTTATTCGTTTGTCTACGAAAAAGGATGAAAGTGCAGACCCTGATTTTAAGGAACTTGTGAAAAAACACAGGGATGAATTTAAAAAGACTCTGCAGAATTTGCAGAAAGATTTCTTTGCTTTTTCCGTAGAGGACATGCGAGAAGCGGCGGCAGAGAATGCGGTGATTGTCGAAGAGTTATGTGATACGCTTTTAGCATTTCATGAAGATTTTCTGGCAGTTAAAAAAGATAAGAAATTAATTGATTTTTCCGACATGGAACATTTTGCGCTGGAGATTTTGCTTAAAAAGGAAGGGGATGCCTATGTCCCGACCAAGACTGCACTCGAATACCGTGAATATTTCCATGAGATTATGATAGATGAGTATCAGGATTCCAATCTGGTACAGGAGTGGTTGTTACAGTGTATCTCCAAGGAAGATGAGGGTGTATACAACCGGTTTATGGTTGGTGATGTGAAGCAGAGCATTTACCAGTTCCGTTTGGCAAGACCGCAGATTTTCATGGAGAAATTCGATACCTACGAAAAAGAAGTGCATGATGCGGTGAGATTACAGCGTATCGATCTTGCGAAGAATTACCGAAGCCGCAGGGAAGTTGTGGAGTGTGTCAATTATCTGTTTTATCGGATTATGGGCAGGGATCTTGGTAACGTGGCATACGATAAGGATAGTGCCTTATATCTGGGAGCATCCTTTGCGGATAAAGAGCAGGGAATACCCGATACGGCGGAACTCTGTCTTTTGGAAAAAGAAGAAGACAGTGATAATGCCAAAGAGCAGGAAGCAAGAATGATTGCCCTTAAAATCAAGGAACTTCTGAAAGATTACTATGTAACGGATGAACACACGGGAGAACTGCGTAAAGCAAGTTACCGTGATATTGTGATACTTCTTCGTAAGACCAAAGAGTGGGATGAAGTCTTTAAAACTGTTTTTGAGAGTGAAGGAATTCCGGCGTATGTTACCAAGAGTTCGGGTTATTTTGAGACGGGTGAAATCCGCGTGTTACTGAATTTCTTAAAATGCCTGGATAACCCGAAGCAGGATATTGCTTTGTTTGGTACCATGACTTCTTCGCTTGGCGGATTTACGGATGAAGAGATGGCTTTGGTTTGCAGTGCTAAGGAAGCTTCTCTTTGGAAAAAGGTGCAGGTTAAGGCGTTACTTGCCGATGATGCCCTTGCGGCTAAATGCAAGAACTTCCTTACCTGGTACACCGGCTACCGTGAGCAGATTCCGTATGAGCCGATTCATAAGATTCTTCGCAGCGTCATACAGGAAAAGGGCTATCTGTACGAAGTGGCTTCCATGCCGGGCGGACAGCAGCGTCTTGCGAATGTGCAGATGTTACTTGCCAAGGCAGAGAGTTTTGAAAAGTCCAGTTACAGCGGATTGTTCCATTTTATCCGCTATATTGATAAAGTCCAGAAGTACGATATAGAGTTTGGCGAGGCCGGCATTATGGATGAGCAGGACGATGTGGTCCGTATCATGACAATACACAAGAGTAAGGGTCTTGAATTTCCGATTTGTTTTGTGGCAGGATGTGCAGGCCGGTTTAACCAGATGGATGCGCAGAAGGCGATTATCTGCGATTCAAATTATGGTATCGGTCTTGATTATGTAGATATTGATAACCGTGTCAAATATAAGGACCTTCGCAAGCGTTTCCTGGCAAAACATATTGTGGAAGAGAATCTGGGAGAAGAACTGCGCGTGTTGTATGTAGCTCTTACCAGAGCAAAGGAAAAACTGATTTTAACCGGCATTTGCCCGAGTTTTGAAAAACTGGCACAGAAAATTGACGGCAGAAGGAAAGATGGCGTACTTTGCCATTTAAGAAGCCGTATCAGTGCCAAATCCTATCTTGATTGGATTGTGGAAGCAATGGCGCACCATCCGGCGTTTGCAGAGGCTTTGGAGCCGTACGGATATGGCATACAGACCGTGGAGCAGGATGCTTCGGATATTGCAGTAAGCCTATACACACCGCAGATGATAGAAGAAAAGAGCGTGGAACTTTCCGTATCCAATGAATGGAACAAGGAAAAACTTCTCAGAATGATTGAGGAGCCGCAGGAGGCTTTGGATGATGAACTGTTAAAGCAGATTCATTTTACCTATCGTCATGAGAATCTGCGCAATTTATACACTAAGACTTCAGTGTCAGAACTTAAAATGGCGGCTATGCATAAGGCATTTGAAAAGGAATCCGTTGAAGAAGCAGCTAAGCCGATGTTTGATACGGAAGTTATGAACCCTTATATTCCTAAATTTGCTTCCGGGGAAAAAGAAGCAAGCGGTTCCGATAGAGGTAGTGCATACCATAGAGTGCTGGAATTGTTGGACTATGAAGGCCTTGCAGGAATGCTGAATGGAGATGTAAAAGTATGGTACGAAGCACAGTTGCAGAGCCTCATTGACGCAGGAAGGATCACGAAAGAGGAAGTAGACTTAGTAAATCCTAAGAAAATATGTACCTTTTTACAAAGTCCGGTTGCTGCGCGTATGGCACAGGCAGCAGTCCGTGGCGATTTGTACAAGGAGCAGCCATTTGTGCTTGCGGTTTCGGCTAAGGATTTGTCCGAAGAATTCCCGGAAGAAGAAAAAGTACTGATTCAGGGTATCATCGACGTGTATTTTATTGAGGATAATGAGATTGTTTTGCTGGATTACAAGACAGATGTGGTTAATTCCGGTGAAGAACTTGTACAGCGATACAAAACACAACTTGATTATTATCGCAAAGCGTTAGAGAATATAAACGGACGCAAAGTGAAAGAGCGCCTTTTGTATGCTTTTCGGTTGGAGGAAACGGTTGAAGTTAAGTAACAACCGGGAAGCGGATAACGTGATTAAGGTAGGATAAATCAAAATGAAATCAGCAAAAACACAGGATATGACGACGGGAAAGATTGTCCCGATGCTAATCGCATTTGCCATTCCGATTATGGGAGGGAATCTTTTCCAACAGTTATATACGGTAGTGGATACCATGATTGTGGGACGTTTCCTTGGTGTGTCGGCACTGGCTGCGGTAGGAGCCGGAGGCTGGATGACCTGGATGCTCCTTGGTGCGATTATGGGTATGTCGGAAGGTTTTGCCAATCCGGTGGCGCAGGCATTTGGCGCGGGAGATATAGGCCGTGTCCGCAAAACTATGGGGAATTCTCTTGTTTTGTCAGCAATTATTGCAATAGTACTTACGGTGATTGGCCAGTTGATACTGGTTCCGATGATGAAACTGCTGAATATACCGGATGAGATTTTTGACATGGCACTTCTGTATCTGCGTATTTATTATCTGGGTGCGCCGATTATGATGGCATATAATTTTGCGGCATGCCATCTGCGTGCGCTTGGTAACAGCAAGGACCCGGTAGTAGCTGTTGTTATTGGTGCCATTTCCAATATTATTTTGGATATCCTGTTTGTAGGTCCGCTTAAGATGGGAATAGCAGGAGCGGTTATTGCAACATTGATTGCGCAGGTATTTTCGGCTATCTATTCCTATATCTGCCTGTTTAAAATCGATTTTGTCCGCTTCAGTAAAGATGATTTTTATTTACTGAGAGATTTGTGCGGCAGATTATTGTATATGGGAATTCCGATGGCTTTCCAGAATGTGGTCGTATCCATCGGTGGTATTATTTTACAGCTTGTGGTTAATCTTTACGGTATTGCTTTTATTGCAGGCTGGACGGCAACGAGCAGACTTTACGGATTGCTTGAGATTGCAGGCATTTCACTGGCATATGCGCTGACTACTTTTGTAGGACAGAACCGTGGTGCGGGCAAGATTGGCCGCACCCGCGAAGGTATCCGCAAAGCCATGATACTTGCATTATGTACTTCCGTGATACTGGCACTTATCTTTATTACTTTTGGAAAATACATTTTGATGCTTTTCATTTCCGGCACACCGCAGGAAGTCGAAGCAACCATGATGGTCGCATATCGCTACCTTACGGTAATGAGTATGTGTTTACCGCTTTTGTATTGTTTGCATATTATCAAATGCGCATTGGTCGGCCTCGGAAACAGCACATTCCCGATGTGGTCGGGAGTAGCCGAACTTTTCATGAGAGCGGGAAGTGCGTTTATACTTCCGTATTTATGGGGAGAGATGTCCCTGTTTTTCGCAGAACCACTTGCATGGCTTGGCGCCGATGTGGTTATGCTGGTTGGGTATTTTAGTTATATGAAGAAATTGAAGGAATAGGCTGGCAATGAGGGAGGGACCGCGCACAGGGGTTCTATTTTCCGATATACAATTGCGGAACATCTAACTTGGAACGGTTCAAAACCTTTCGCCGCTTCGAGTAACTCGCGCCACTAAAACGAATTAATGCAAGAGAAAACAAAAAGAAGATGCTAAGGCATCTTCTTTTTGTTCTTTTGAACTTGTCCGTGGCGCTCAAACATCCTCTACGCGACGGGTTTTGAACCATACCTGCGAAGATGTTCACTCAATTGTATAAAAGGAAAACATAACCCCTGTGCGCGGTCCCTCCCTCATTGCCAGCCTATATGCTATCTTTTCTATGATATTACTAATTGCATGGAAAGAGGTATTATGTTACGGTAGAAATGAGAAAAGAGTTGTAGATTTTTAATAGGAATGATATTTGATTTATGAAGATAGAGCGACTGATTGGCATTATTACTACATTACAACAGAAAGAGAAAGTGACAGCCCCTTATTTAGCAGAAAAGTTCGAGGTGTCCAGACGAACGATTAACCGTGACATTGAGGATATCTGTCGCGCAGGAATCCCTATTGTTACTACGCAAGGGACAAATGGTGGAATTTCCCTGATGGAAGGGTTTGCACTGGATACTACTGTTTTTACAAAGCAGGAACTGTCTGCAGTTTTTACAGGCTTGAAGTCCTTAGACAGTGTTTCGCATTCTCAGAGTGCGGATAAATTGGCATCCAAAATGGGTGCCGGTGATACACTTGATTTAATGGATTGTATGACGATAGATTTGGCTTCGTTTTATAAATCTTCCTTATCTGCCAAGATTGAATTGATTAAAAAAGGTATTAGTGAGCGTAGATGTATTACTTTCCACTATTATTACAATAAGGGTGAGGATGACAAATTAATTGAACCATATCGGATTTATTTCATGTGGTCTGATTGGTATGTCTTTGGTTTTTGCAGGCAGCGTCAGGATTTTAGACTGTATAAATTAAGACGGTTGTGGGATTTGCAACTTGGCGAAGAGAGTTATGAAGTCCGTGCAATTCCTGATGAAAAATTGCAGTTTAATACACATATGACGGATGATTATTTTGTTACTGCGATTTATGATTCAAGCGTAAAGTATAAATTGGTGGAGGAATACGGAACGGATTCTTTTTCCGTAATGGATGATGGTCAGTTGTATGCCAAATGGGGATTTAATAGTGCGGAAGATGCTCTTCCGTGGTTCCTTGGTTTAGGAGATAAAGTGAAAATAATGGAACCGCCGGAGATGGTGGAACTGATGAAAAATACCCTTGCAACTATTTCAGAACAATATTTGTAACGTGACATACAGGTGTCGTGTTTGGTGTGATATCTTGGAGAAAAATGAGTTACAAGTGAGGAGAGATGTAATGAATATACATGAATAACTAATTCAAAAAGCTTCTGAGATTATCCAAAGTAATTGTGGAGAAGATGGTTATTGTGCTTTAACGTTGATGGATACAGATGGCCGTCCTACTACGACCACTATTACCCCTTCAAAGGCGGAAGGAATTCGATGGATTACTTTCTGTACCGGATTTGGCACCCGTACAGAACGAATTCAATTATGTAAGGACGCTTGTGTATGTTTTAATGCACCTAATTATCATATTTCTTTAAAGGGTAGAATGGAAGTTATTACGGATACGGATGTAAAGAGAGAAATGTGGTACGGGGGAATGGCAAAC
>JAGATU010000072.1 GCA_017621115.1 Lachnospiraceae bacterium | reverse complement strand
ACAACGCCGTCATAGCTGCTGCCAATTGCTTTATCTATTAATGCATCCGTACCGACATTCATATGCACGCATTCTTCAATACGGTACTTGTCTTTACGGCTTCCGAATTTCATCAGGATGTCTTCAATCGGATGATCCCCATAAATCAACAATAATTTTCTAGGCGGGAAAAATCCTCTGTAACACCGATTACAAAGAAATGTCCATACAGCTGCAACCACCAACTGAATCAGTACCATTGCCACCATCGGCTTGCCTCTGACAAGACGTATTTCCATAAGTGAAATCTGGAAATAGGAAATAATACCGACGCATACTATTGCAAACACCTGCGAAAAATACACATCCAATGGTTTCAAATATCCAACTTTCAATCCCCCATAGGTGGTTGAGAAAAACAGAATCAACACAAAATATACAAAAATCATAAGTATATGACCCTTGAATGTAAAACGGTTATGCCATGCCAGTTTCATATGGTAAACTTCCAGCCATGTATACGCATAAATAACCGTCTGTATCAAAATTCCCGCAAAGGACATACACAATATTATCAATCGTTTTAAAGATTCTTTTTTGCTCATAAATCTTTTGCCTTTCCTGTTTCCTTATGTAAAAAACAAGGATTTATAATCGTCTTAATGTCGCACGGAATGCCCAGCCCACAAAATAAAACATACTAGTTATAACCGGGAGTTTCTCGACTTCACGGTACAAATACCAGATTCTGTATATCGCAGTCCCTTTATTAGATGAAAGAGACTGTGGCGGACGTCTGTAAATAGTCGTCACTTCCGGATATCCGTAAGCCGTATATCCTTCACGCAAAATTCTCCACCAGGTAGCGGTATCCTCACTCGGCACCGCCGGCATTTTAACCATATCTTTTCCTAAAATGGATAGATCAAACATTGTGGTACTTGTAAAAATAATAGTTCTTGATAATGCCTTATTATATGTCAATGTATCAGGCACCTTTACGATTTTACCGGTTCCGACTGCATTCTCATCTCCGAATTCATATGCCGTAAACACAAATGCCGCCTGCTTTTCCTGCATAAAGGCAAGTTCTTTTTCCAGTTTATCTTCCATCCAGATATCATCCGCATCCAAAAATGCCAAATACTGTCCGTTCGCCGCATCAATACCTGTATTTCTTGCTTTTGCCGCACCTTCATTCTTTTCTTTGTAAATCACGCGGATACGGGCGTCCTGCAATTCAGACTCTAAAGAGCATAATACTTCTGCGGAATTATCTTTGGAACAATCCTCAACCAGAATCAATTCCCAGTCGGTAAAGGTCTGCTTACGCACCATGTCCACAGTTTGTCGTATATAGTTTTCTGCATTGTAAACCGGTACTACTATGCTAATCTGCGGCATATGCTCTCCTTACAGTTCCTCTTTCACTAAATAGATAGGTCTGTGTTTTACTTCCAAATAGGTCTTAGACAAATATTGTCCGATAATTCCTATACAAAGTAACTGTACTCCACTGACCATACAAATGATACATACCAATGATGGCCAGCCGCCGACAGGGTCTGTCCACACAAGTGAGCGGATTAAAATAAACAGAATCATAAGAAATGCCGCTGCACAGAAAAACACGCCCATAACCGATGCAATCGCAAGCGGCACGGTACTGAATGCCGTAATTCCTTCGACAGAATAAATAAACAATTTCCAGAAAGACCATTTTGTCTCACCATGGAGTCTCTCTATATTTTCGTATTCGATCCATTTGGTCTCATAACCAACCCAGCCAAAAATACCCTTGCTGAAACGGTTATATTCGCCCATAGCAAGTATGGAATCCACCACCTGGCGCGTCATCAGACGATAGTCCCTTGCGCCGTCCACAATGTCTGCCTTACTGATTTTTTTCATCAATTTGTAAAATGTTCTGGCAAAGAATGAACGTATTACCGGTTCTCCTTTTCGGGACACTCGTCTGGTTGCAACCGAATCATATCCCTGCTCAATATAAGAAAACATCTCTGGAAGCAATGCCGGCGGATCCTGCAAATCCGCATCCATCATTACCACATAATCGCCCTGCGCCTTCTTAAATCCGGCATAAATAGCAGCCTCTTTTCCGAAATTACGGGAAAAAGAAATCATTTTCACACATTTATCTTTTTCGGCAAGTTTTTTTATCTCAGGAACTGTTCCGTCCGCAGAACCGTCATCTACGTAAATTACTTCCAAATCCAACTGCTTTTCTTCAAAAAAAGCATTGTTTTTCATTAATTCATCATAAAAGCAACTTACATTTTCTTCTTCGTTATAACATGGTACAATCACGCTCAATAATGCCATGTCCATTCCTCCCTGTTGTGAAGTTATACAACTCCAAACCTTTATTGTATCGCATATACAATGTAATTTTCAGAATCAAAATATTGTTTAAAATGCCCTATCTGCTTAGGCGCATCCTCAAACTGTTTGACAACAACTGCGTTGCAGCCATACAAATCCGCCATTGCGAGGATATCTTCTATTGTATCTTCCGGATTTTTTACTGCTTCATACAGACCGAGCAATTCCTCGCTGTACATGTCCACAATTCCCAAATCCATTCCCGGCTGGTACAAATCCCTTCCGTAAAGCACGGTAACCGACGGTGCATCCGTTCTGATAAACGGTAAAACAGATTCATCCGCAACCACAAGCAATGGCTGTTCCTGCTGTAATTCCTCCAGTTGACGGATTACTTCTCTCTGCTCCGGTGTAGAACTCACTCCTCTTGCATCGGAGGTGTACAGTCCAAACAAATTACCGGAAAGCCCAATCACAATTGCCGCAACTAAAAGCCATACATAGCCCTGTTTATCGTCCTTGGATTTTTCAAGCAGCTCTGCCATCGCGAACGGAATTACCATTAATACCGGAGTAAGTAACATGAATGTGGTATACGATGCCAGTACCGGGAATGCTTTTGACAAAATCATCACCACCACCGGATTCATAACCACCAATACCTGTGTCAGCAAAATATAATAAATATACCACTGGTTTTTCTTTTCATTGACGCGGTACAGAATATACAACGCCGCAAGCATCAGGATAAAATACGAACCTTCCGCCTTTATGCCATTACAAACCTGTGCCATTACCATAATTATTCCTTGCATGCCCTTACCTCCTTAATGGATTTGATAAGGCAGCATACTGCCGCGATAATTCCCGTCATAAACAGGAAAAGGAATCCAGTACCAAGACCTGTAATTACCATGGAGCAGGCAAATACCAATGCTATCTTAAGCACATACGTAACTCTGGAATATATGGATATCTTCTCTTCCGCGCCCTCACTGCGGTACCATGAAAGGATAAGATAAAGCAGATACGGCATCATCACACCAAAACATATGGTAGTCCCTTCATATCCCGCAAAAAGCAAGCGGTATGTGAGTGTACTTTTATGATAATCCCCTGCCAGCAAAAGCAATCCGTATACAAGCCCGTAGACATATAATTTACTGCGGGTTAATACCGTTACTTTATTAAGCAATAGTACACAGGCATAATACGAACATCCGAGTACCAATACATTAACTGCCAGATATAAGTAATATTTGGCGTCTATCCCGAAAAACTGTACAAAGGCCGCATAAAACAACGGAAGTGTCACGATTTTTTTGGAAGTAATCATTCCACCGTCCATAATCATCCCTGTTAAAGGATGATGGGTAAACATAGTTCCCGTACTTACGGTTGTATTCACCGTTTCCAATACAATATCATCCCTCAAGATATTCAGGCCCGGAATCATTCTGACAATCAAAAGCGCAAACGCCAAAATCATACCGGCTAATAAAAACTTATCCCTTTTACGCCACGGAGATTTTCTTTTCTCCTCACCTTCTTCTGACTTCTTAATTGCTTTGCAGGCAATTACAAACATAATCAGGCCAAAAACAAACACAACACCCATAACCGCCATCAGTGCCATGGAAGCTGTTGTAAGATCCAAATTCAGGAGCACGCAGGGCACCAAAACCACTCCCTGCAGAAAAAAAAGAAAAAAGAAACCAATCAAATATGTTTCAATTTGACTCGTCTCTTTCCATCTTAAAATTCCTTTGCAGGCATGTCCTGCTGCAAAAGGCAATATAAACAATAAAAGGATACCAATTATATACATGTTTTATCTCCCATATGAATTACTATTCTTCCAAATCGCAATCCACATTATTCACAAGCAATAATTCTGCACTATAATCGGTATATATTTTACCACAATTACATACGAAAGTCCAAACGAACTTTATCTGCCAGCCTTGCTATATATTCACTGTTTGTCGGACGACTCTTCCCTTCCTGCGCACTATATCCGAAAATTTCATCAAACAGCTCTGCATTGCCACGTTCCCATGACACCTCAATCGCATTCCGGATACCTCTTTCCACCTTCTGGTCCGTCACCTTATACTTTTTTGCCACTTCCGGATACAAAAGTTTCGTTACACTGCCTACAAGTTCCATATCCTCCGCAGACATCAGTACCGCCTCCCGCAGATAACGGTATCCGCGCAAATGCGCCGGTACCCCCAAATTCAACATAATATCCGTAATATATTGTTCTTCGCTCACCATAGTCCACCATCCCTTGTATATTCTCGCGATTACTTAACAAGCATACCAGACTCTGGGGGCTTCCGTAAAAGGTTTCTGAACGCAAAAATCGACAGTTCTTACCGGCCGCAGGCAGGGGCTTCGCAGGGGGAGGGGCACGCAGGGATTTTTCATAGACGGGATACTGCAAGAAACACTAATCCATTTCCGGTCTCTGTGCCAAACAATGCACCGTTTTGAAATAAACTCGGACTACCCGTGTCGGGGGATTTCTTTTCCCTTCTAGACAATTGCGAGAACATTTTCGCAGGTACGGCGGAAAAGCAGCCGCGAAAAGCATGTTTGAGCGCCACAACGGATTCAGAAAAGTCAAAAGATATGCTGCTATGCAGCATATCTTTTGACTTTTCTGAATCCGTTACCGTGGCGCGAGTTCTTGAAAGCGGCGTAGTTTTTCTGCTGTTCCAAGTTAGATGTTCCGTGATTGTATATCGGGAAGAGAAATCCCCCGACACGGGAAGCCCTCAGACAATTTCACGGTGCATTGGCACAAGACCCGGAAATGGAAAGAGTTTCTACACAGCATCCCGAAGATTCAAAATCCCTGCGTGCCCCTCCCCCTGCGAAGCCCCTGCCTGCGGCCCGGTAAGAACTGTCGATTTTAGCAGTAGGAATCTTTTCCGGAAGCTGCCAGAGTCTCCGGTATAAGTTTGATGTCCTGGGCACGTTTTTTGTCGCAGACGAGAACAATGTCCTTTGTCTGGGCAATAACAATGTCCTGTACGCCAAGTGTAGCAATGAGTTTGTCTCCATCTCCATAGAGGATACAGCCTTTAGTATCGATAAGACAGCTGTTTGCAAGGACTACATTACCGTTTTCGTCTTTATCGTAGATAACTTCGAGGGCGTCGAAACTTCCGACGTCATTCCAGCCGAAGTCACCTTCTACCATAAGGACACCTTTAGCGCGTTCCATAATTCCGTAGTCCACGGAAATCTTAGGGATGGTTGGGTAGATTTCGTGAATTACTTCCTGTTCACGCTCGGTTCCCATTGCATCACCGATGGTTACGAGACATTCGTAAATATCAGGAAGCAGTTTTTCAAAATAATTAAGGATTACGGATGCTTTCCATACAAACATACCGCTGTTCCATGCATATTCACCGCTTGCAAGATATTCTTTCGCAGTATCCAAATCCGGTTTTTCCACAAATTCTTCTACCGCGTAGTATTCTGCTTCTGTCTCGCGATTGCTTTTAATATATCCGTATCCGGTTGACGGAAAAGTCGGCTTAATGCCAATGGTTACAAGGGCATCTTTCTCTTCCGCCAGGGAAATAGCGGTTTTCATTACGCGTTCATATTCGTCTTCATCTTTGATAAAATGATCGGAAGCCGCTACACACATAACGCCGTCTTCGTATTTTTTGACAATTTCCATTGCTGCATATCCGATGCAGGCTGCTGTATTACGAGCTGCAGGTTCTCCAAGGATATGGTCAGCGCGAAGAAGTTTTTCCGTGCTCTTAACAGTTGATTCTACAAAGTCTGCTCCGGTAACAATAAAAATATCTTCTTTTTCGGCAATACGGCAAAGCCTGTTTGCCGTATCCATTACCATCGTATCTTTACCGGATAAATTCAAAAACTGTTTCGGATTGGCTCTGCGGCTAAGCGGCCAGAATCTGGTTCCGCCACCACCTGCCATAATTACACCATATGTTTTCATATTTTTCTCCCATAATATGACTATAAGCCACAATGTGGCTTATAATCGGATTAATATTATAATCTTGCTTCTTCAACATTTTCTTTGAACCAGTCGTAAGCTAACTGTACGCCTTCTTCCAACTCGACTTTATGTGTCCATCCCAGTTCATGGAGCTTGTCCACGTTGGTAAGTTTTCTAGGCGTTCCGTCAGGCATATCGGTATTCCACACAATATCGCCTTCAAAGCCGACGCACTTCTTAACAGTCTCTGCAAGTTCCTTGATGGTTACTTCCTTACCGGTACCGATATTTACATGCTGCCAACCGCTGTAATTCTCAAGCAGATATACACAGGCATCCGCCATATCATCGGAATACAGGAATTCACGAAGCGGAGAACCTGTTCCCCATAATTCCACACTTTCTTTACCATTTACTTTGGCATCATGGAATTTACGGATCATTGCCGGCATAACATGGGAATTTTCCAAGTCATAGTTGTCATATGGGCCATATAAATTGGTCGGCATGCAACTGATAAAATCATCTCCGTACTGCTGCTTAAAATATTTACACATCAAAAGTCCGGAAATCTTTGCAATAGCATATGCTTCATTAGTAGGCTCCAAAAGTCCTGTCAAAAGAGCATCTTCCGGAATCGGCTGCGGAGCCATTTTCGGATATATACAGGTACTTCCGAGGAATAATAATTTCTTTACTTTGAAGTCGTGGCAGCATTTGATGACATTACACTGAATCTGCATATTTTCATAGGCAAATTCTGCCGGCATGGTCTGGTTTGCATTAATACCACCAACCTTTGCTGCTGCCAATACCACGATATCAGGGCGTTCTTCTTCAAAAAACTTTACCACTGCTGCCTGATTGGTCAAATCCAATTCCTTATGGGTTCTTCCGATAATATTCGTATATCCCTGTCTCTTAAGGGAGCGGACAATCGCACTTCCTACAAGTCCCCTGTGTCCCGCCACATATATTTTATCTGTTTTTGTCATGTTTGCCATGGTTTTACTTCCTTATTTTCTGTTCTTGTACTCTTCACAACCGTAGCCGCAGATTGCCTTCATATCCGCATCCATCATCATGGCTACCAAACCTTCAAATCCAACACGGCGTTCCCAGCCAAGTTCGGTTTCTGCCTTTGTGCAATCGCCCCAAAGGAATTCTACTTCTGCCGGACGATAGAACATCGGATTAACATCTACAAGCAATCTGCCTGTTTCAGAATCATAACCCTTCTCATCTACGCCTGTGCCTTCCCAGCGGATGGTAATACCAAGTTCTTTAAATGCTGCTTCCACAAATTCACGAACGGTGTGTGTCTCATTGGTAGCAAGTACGTAATCACCCGGCTTGTCCTGCTGAAGCATTAACCACATACCCTCTACATAATCACCTGCAAATCCCCAGTCACGCTTTGCATTCATATTACCGAGAGAAAGTTTCTCCTGCTTGCCTGCCATAAT
Organism: Lachnospiraceae bacterium; assembly: GCA_017621115.1. The sequence continues at coordinate 16,915 of JAGATU010000072.1, read as the reverse complement.
ATTGGCAATTGCAAGCGTAATCTTTCTGGTAACAAAATTCTCACCTCGTCTTGGTGATTCATGGTTAAACAGAATACCGTTGCACGCAAACATATTGTAGGATTCTCTATAGTTTACCGTAATCCAGTAAGAGTACAATTTGGCTACACCGTATGGACTCTTTGGATAGAATGGAGTCTTTTCACTCTGAGGAGCTGTCTCAGGAAGTCCACCAAACAATTCGGAAGTAGATGCCTGATAAAAACGGCAAGGACCACCGAATAAACGGATAGCTTCCAATAATTTGAGTGTAGAAACACCTGTCGCGTCCGCTGTATATTCAGGCACTTCAAACGAAATACCAACATGGGACTGTGCCGCCAGGTTATAAACCTCTGTCGGTTTTACTTCTGCTACCAGACGAATCATATTGCTGGAATCCGTTGTATCCGCATAATGCAAAAAGAATTTGGTATTGTTGTAAGGAGATGCAATAATATGATCGATACGATCCGTTGCCTCAATACTGTGGCGACGCACCAAACCATGTACTTCATATCCTTTTTCCAATAAAAACTCGGCTAAATAAGAGCCATCCTGTCCGGTTACACCGGTAATCAATGCTACATTTTTCATGTTTTGTCTCCAATCATTCTATATCTAAATTTTTCTTACTAATCCAACTGTGATGTACAATGAGGACATCTTGTCGCATCCAATGCAATATCTGACTTACAATATGGGCACTTCTTGGTTGTAGGTGCTGCCGGTTCTTCTTTTTTGCTATACTTGTCCGAAAGCTTATTCATGGTACGTACAATGCCAAAAATAATCAATGCCATAATCAGGAAATTGATTACTGCTGTGATAAACTTACCATAGGCAATCTCTGCACCGTTTACATTCCATACCAACTGGTCAAAATTCATACCACCAAATATACCCAGCAATGGATTAATCACATCATTTACAAGCGAAGTCACTATTGCTGTAAAAGCGCCACCAATAATTACGCCGACTGCCATATCCATTACATTGCCACGGCAGATAAATTTCTTAAATTCGTTCATGAAGTTTTTCATTTGTATGTCCACCTTTCTCCTACAGTTCTAATTCTTTCATATATCTCTCAATCGCATCGTGCCAGTCTGCAAACTGATATCCGTTTGTAACTTTTAGCATATAATTCTCAAGAATGGAATTGGCCGGACGTTTTGCAGGTGCTGCATATTCTGCAGTCGTAATCGGTTCTACCTTAGTGTTCTTACCTGCAAGACGGAAAATCTCCTGCGCAAACTCAGCCCAGTTACAACTGCCTTCACAAGTTGCATGGAAAACGCCATAATTGCTCGTAAACAAAAGCGAATCAATGGCTCTTGCCAATTCATAAGCACTGGTAGGTGTACCGTACTGGTCGCTTACCACTCTTATCGTATCATTTGTCTCAGAAAGGCGGAGCATAGTCTTAACAAAATTCTTACCATCACCGTAAAGCCATGCTGTACGAAGAATAAAGAAACGATGCATCATCTGCTGAATCATCTTCTCACCTTCTGCCTTTGTAAATCCGTATACAGTCTGTGGGCAAAGCGGATCGGATTCATAATATGGAGTTTTCTTTTCGCCATCAAACACATAGTCTGTAGACACATGAACCAGTTTTGCACCGGTCTCTCTTGCTGCAATTGCAAGATTACGCGGGCCAAGTGCATTTACCCTAAATGCCAAATCCTTGTCTGTCTCGCAGGCATCCACTGCCGTATATGCCGCACAATTGATAATGGCATACGGCTCCGCTCTTTTTGCAAGGTTTATAACTGCGTTTACATCGGAAATATCTAACTCATCCACATCTGTATTGATTAACTCAATATCTCTGTTTCCTTCGTATAAACGATTAATTTCTTTTCCCAACTGACCGTAACATCCGGTAACAATGATTCTCTTCATGCTCTTTCCCATGCCTTTCTGTTTATGCTCTAAATTTGCATTTGCGCATAATTATATATAGTATACCATTATTTTTTCTTTTTGTGAACTTTACTTGCATCTATCTTTTTTCTTAAAATGAAAACAACGATGACGGCTCTATGTTTTTATGTTATAATGGCATCATGTTTTGAAAGAAAGGAACATAACTATGAAAAAAGTGACCTTGCTTGCCGCACTTACTTTGTCTGTTTCCATCTTTTTATTCGGATGCGGAGACAAAAAGGAAGACCCGGCAATTGAAGAAGTAACTCTTGAGACACAGGAATATACTCCCGTGAACGAAGATACAGAACCGGAAGTTGTGGAAGAAACCGTTGTAGAAGATGTTCCACCGGAAGAAGGAATGGTAAGAAGCCGCCTGACAAACGAATGGGTATCTGCTGATGTCGGTTCCCTCCGTCCTCTGGCAGTAATGATTCCAAATGATAAATCCGCGTTACCGCAATATAACCTTTCCAATGCCGACATCGTCTATGAATGTCTGGTTGAAGGTGAGATTACCCGATTAATGGCAATCTACGGCGATTGGACCAATTTGGAAAGAGTCGGCAATGTCAGAAGCTGCCGTGACTACTTTGTATATTGGGCATTTGAATGGGATGCTATTTATTGTCACGCCGGCGGACCTTTCTATATTGACGAGGTTATCGGACGTTCAGACACACAGAATATCAACGCTTTAGTTGCTCCTCAGGGTGTGTTTTACCGTACTTCTGACCGCTCTGCTCCACAGAATTTATATTTGGACGGACAGGACATTGTCAAAGAAGCAAGCCGTCTTGGATATGATTTATCTCCTCGTAACGGTTATTCAGACAATGTTCACTTCCAGTTTGCTACCAAGGCAAAGCCTAATAACATGGAAGAATACGGTTCTTCCGCTGTAACCGCAACAAAGATTGATTTGGCTGCTGCTTATCCGGTTACCCAGACATGGTTTGAATATAATGCAGAAGACGGGCTGTATTACCGTTATCAGGCACCGTCAGGCGGAGCCCATATGGATGCGGCAACCGAGAGTCAATTGGCATTTGAAAATGTATTAATCCAGTTTACATACCATGAACAACGTGATGAAAACGGTTACCTTGCTTTCCAGTGTATTGACACTTCCAAAGATGGCTGGTTATTTACAAACGGAAAAGGTATTCACGTCAACTGGAAAAAGACATCCGATTACGGTGCGACCCGTTATTACGACGATAACGGCAAAGAAGTCCAACTCAATACAGGAAAGACTATGATTTGTATTGTTCAGGACGGAGATACATTCAGTTATTCGAATTAAATTTATATAAACAAGAAACCTCCGATTCACAATCGGAGGTTTTCTTTATTCACTCTAATCCTATTCTTATTCGCCCAACCCCAAACGATTCATCGCTGAGAAAATAGCTCTTACGGAAGCTCTTGTAATATTTGAGCTTACGCCTACACCATAGGTTACGTGACCGGTCTCTGCATCCAGCAAGTGGATATAAGCTGCCGCCTGTGAGTTGGAACCGCTCTGAAGCGCATGCTCGCTATAGTCAAGAATCTTAATGGAGAAGCCAAGATTCTCTTCAATACCGCGTTTAACAGCGTCAATCGGTCCGTTACCGATGCTTGTAAAGGTCTTTTCAACACCCTTGTCTGTAAAGGTAAGGGTTACCCTTGTGTCAAACTCGCTCTCAATTTCATCACTCAAATCGTCCACTCTTAACTTACGGAAGTGAAGAGGTTCTTTCTGATTCAAGTATTCTTCTGAGAATTTGTTCATGATTTCATCAGGAGATACTTCACCCTGCACTTCGGAAACTTTCTGGATTACATTTGCAAATTCCTTGTGCATAGCCTTCGGAAGTTTGAATCCAAAGTAAATATCCATAATAAAGGCAACACCGCCCTTACCGGACTGGGAGTTGATACGCACAATCGGTTCGTATTCTCTTCCGATATCGGAAGGATCGATTGGAAGGTACGGAACTTCCCAATACTGTCCGTTGCGCTCTTTAAGCGCCTTAACACCCTTATTAATCGCATCCTGGTGAGAACCGGAGAATGCCGTAAATACAAGCTTACCTGCGTACGGATGTCTCGGATGAATCGGAATCTTACAGCATCTCTCATAGATTTCGATAATCTCATTAATATGCTCAATCTCAAGTTCCGGATTGATACCCTGAGAGAACATGTTGTAGGCCACATTCAGGATGTCCACATTACCGGTACGCTCACCGTTACCAAACAAAGTACCTTCTACGCGGTCTGCCCCTGCAAGCATAGCAAGTTCTGTACTGGCAACACCCGTTCCTCTGTCATTGTGCGGATGCACGCTTAATACAATACTTTCTCTGTCTTCAAAATGCTTATTCATCCATTCAATCTGGTCTGCATAAACATTCGGAGTTGTCATTTCTACAGTAGAAGGAAGATTAATGATAATCGGGTTCTCTTTGGTTGGTCCCCATTCCTTCTGTACCGCGGTACAAATCTCAAGCGCAAAATCCATCTCGGTTCCGGTAAAACTCTCCGGTGAGTATTCCAAAATAATATTGCCCAGGAACTTGGCTGCACGTTCTTTTACCATGCGTGTGCCTTTTACCGCAATATCAATAATCTCATCACGTTCCATGCCAAACACTACGTCTCTCTGTAATGTGGATGTGGAATTGTAAATATGTACGATAACATTCTTAATTCCTTCAATGGATTCGAATGTTCGGTCAATCAATTCTTCACGGCACTGTGTCAATACCTGTACACGCACATCATCCGGAATTAATTTACGGTCTACCAACTGGCGAAGAAAATCAAATTCAATCTGGCTGGCTGCCGGGAAACCGATTTCGATATCACGGAATCCTAATTTAATCAGGTATAAAAACATCTCTATTTTTTCATCTACCTGCATCGGGTCAATCAATGCCTGATTACCGTCGCGTAAGTCAACACTACACCAAATTGGTGCTTTTTCAATTTCTTTGTTAGGCCACTCTCTCTGTGGATAATCCAATACCGGATTGCGCTTATAACGCTTATAATTTACCATAATATTCTCCTCCTTTTATCAAACCGGTAAATATCCTTTACAATTTCCTGCAAAATATAAAAAAATCCCGCCCGTATTAATAACACAGGCGGGTACAATTCTATTCTCCAAGTCCGTTCTCGACAGCGGCAACCAAAGCCTTTAGGGCTTCTGCTTCATCTTCACCGTCGCATGACAATTCAATCTCGTCACCACTTTTTACACACGCACCAAGAACACTCAGGACACTCTTTGCATTCGCTGTTGTATCATTAAAAGAAAACGTTATTAATGATTTATACTGCATAGCCTCTTTACATAGGATTCCTGCAGGTCTTAGGTGTAGTCCGGTAGGATTCTTAATAACTACCTTCTGGCTTACCATAGTGTATTACCTCCCAAATTAGTCTTATCAACCCAGATATTAATGATACCATTTTTATCGGATTATCTCAACCACAAAATTTATAACATTGTATTCTGGATTAAGTCTGCCAGCTTCTTAGCTTCCGCATCAATCAAAGCCTGATCTTTTCCTTCAATCATAACACGAACCTTAGGCTCTGTTCCGGAAGGACGAATTAACACTCTTCCTTCTCCGGCAAACATTTCTTCCAATTTGGCTATTGCAGATGCAATCTCCGGATAGTCCATGTAATGGTCTTTCTTATGATTCGGCACTTTGGCATTTACAAGAGCCTGTGGCAACACTGTCATAATCTGACTGAGTTCCGATAAAGGCTTACCGGTGTCCACAAGTACCTGCAACAAATGAAGTGCACTTAAAAGGCCGTCACCCGTTGTATTCTCATCCAGGAAAATAACGTGTCCGGACTGCTCTCCGCCAAGGCTTGCGCCAATTTCTTTCATGCGTTCAAGCACATATCTGTCACCAACCTTGGTTGTCTCAATGTTAAGGTTCTGCTCCTTAGCCATCAAAGTAAAACCAAGATTACTCATAACAGTTACAACAATCGTGTCTCTCTTTAATTTGCCCTGACTTCTCATATGATTACCGACAATTGCCATAATCTGGTCACCATCTACCAGATTACCGTTTTCATCAACCGCAAGAAGTCTGTCGGCATCACCATCAAATGCAAGACCGATATTGGCCTTCTCAAAAACAACACGTGCCTGTAATTCTTCCATATGGGTAGAACCACAGTTCGCATTAATATTCGTTCCGTCAGGATTATTATGGATGGCAATTACTTCTGCACCAAGTTCTTTAATCGCTTCTACGGATGTATAAAAGGAAGCTCCTTCTGCCGTATCCACAACTACCTTCATACCTGTTAAATCAACCGGCACGGACTGGATAGCATGGTTAATATATTCTTCCCTTGCATCGGTACGATATTTGATCTTACCTACGCGCGAACCGGTAGGGAACGGAACATCCTTCATATCACTCTTAATGAGTGCTTCGATTTCATCTTCCATTTCATCCGGTAATTTGTAACCATCGCCGTCAAAAAACTTAATTCCGTTAAACTCAACCGGATTGTGGGAAGCCGAAATAACAACTCCGGCATCCACTTTATATTTTCTTGTAAGATAAGCAACTGCCGGTGTTGGAATAACGCCTACATATACCGCGTTCGCTCCGACACTGCACACTCCCGCCATCAATGCATTGGCAAGCATATCACCCGAAATACGGGTATCGCAACCCACCATAATGGTTGGCTTGTGTTCTTTTTCCTTTGTTAAAACATACGCGCCTGCCTGACCCAACTGCATCGCCAAAAGCGGTGTTAACTCTTCATTTGCAACGCCTCTTACACCATCTGTACCAAATAATCTAGCCATTTTTATTACTCCTCCTCGAGCACAATGTGTACGGTTCCACCGTCTTTCACATATACATATTCCGGCAACTCAAAAGAAGCCCTCGGATAGTAGCTTCCGCCCTTAATCTCCGTTGTTTCTTCCAGCAACTCCAAATGTCTTCCGACATCAATTGTTCCTGTTATGGCATTCTCGTTAAGTTCATTTACCGAAACAGCCAGTCCGGCAAACTTCACCTGTACTGAATCTTCTATACCACGGAGTTTGGCACTATAGCCTTCCGGAATATTTGTAAGAGTAACATTTTCAAGCGGAACATTTAATGTCCGTATACTTTCTTCCTCAACAACTGCCGTAATATTTGCCACACCGTCAAATCCGGTATCTGCCAAAACAGTATTGTCAGGAAGATATTTTTTCAATTCTACTTCTGCTGTCACACTATCGGTCGCCCCATCCAAATCAAGAGCATCTTCTATCATAATACTACTGATATTCTTTAATACGGAGGCTTTGGCAGCAATCGTCACCATAGAAGGATCTGCAATAAACTGATTACTGAAAACATATCCTTCCTGCGGAGTTCCTGTTGCCGTGTATTCAAGCGGAACCTCCTTGGTCTGGAGAATGGATGCCGTTGTGAACACTTCACTGATACTCTTGGTCAACTTAGTATCGTCCACCTCACGTCCGTCCGCATCATACAAATGGACAGGAAGCGTAATATTAACATCACTCATGGCTCCGTCTACATTAATCTCTACTGCCGTAGATGCAATTCTGCTTACGATTGATTCCGGTCCGGAAATAATAACCGCATTCTGGTCCGTACTGATATTACCAAGCAGATATCCTTCCGCCGGTTCATTAGCCACTTTTACACTGATACGCTTCTGAAGTTTCATGATATTTTCAATATCCACTTCTACGTATTCTTTATCTGCAACAATACTTTCAATCTTACTGTCTGATTTGGTTGTCGTAAGCGCAATCGGGAGGCGGTTGCCATCCGTCATCTCACTGACATCCGCTGTTGCTACAATGTTTTTCTCTGAAAAATCCGAAAATACACTGCGGCTGGCACGCACGGTTACACGGATTGTATCCGTATCGTCCAATACTTCCACATATTTGCCGGCATTAGTTAATGCATTCATATTCAGAAGCTGCACTGCAACCGTATATACTCTCTGTGTTACCGGATCGTTGATATTCACGGATATCAACCATAAACAGCAGGCAACAAACACTGCCGCCAGCTTCAGTCCAAGATTATGAGTCAGCCTTTTTTTCATTCTTAGCCCTTCCTTTCCATAATCTTAACTTTCTGTCTTCTGTTGTCTTGTTCTGAATCTTAGAAAGAACTTCCTCGATTCCTTCCTGATTCAGTCCGCGTTTGAGTTCTCCCTGGTATGCCGCACTAATCATGCCGTTTTCTTCGGACACAATCAAAGTTACGGAATCCGTTGCTTCGGATATACCGATACCGGCACGGTGTCTTGTACCCAGTGCCTTACTTAATCCGGTATTCTCTGAAAGAGGAAGATAACAGGTTGCCGAAGTCACCCTGTCTCCCCTGATAATCACTGCACCATCGTGCAAAGGTGTATTCTTCTCAAATATATTAATCAGTAACTGACTGCTTACCAGTCCGTCCACTGCAATTCCCGTACTCTCATAATCAGCAAGGGATTCGTTCTGCGCCACGACAATTAACGCACCCGTGCGCACGCGTGACATTTCCACACATGCTTTACTAATCTCCTGAATGGTCTTGTCAGAAAAAAGACCGCCCTCACTGCTCTTTACGTCAATCGGAAGAAGTCCGTTCATGATATTCTTCTTACCAAGTTCTTCAAGTGCACGTCTAAGTTCCGGTTGCAATACGATAATAATGGCAATTACTGCAATTGAGAACACATTTTGGACAATCCAAATAATGGTATTCATCTCCATAATCGCTGCGATTAAAATAAATACCAGAATTACAACAAGTCCTTTAAGAAGATTCCACGCTTTCGTATTCTTTATCCATATCAGGATATGATAAATTAAAAATGAAAGAATTAAAATCTCCAGTATGTCGGAATATTGAATTGTTTCCACCTTAGGAATGTGCAGAGTTGATAAATACGTATCTGCAAAGAGTCTCAATTGTTCCATATTCCTTAATCCTTAGCTGTCTTTTTTACTCCTTTGTCCGTACCTGCCGTACGCACTGTGCCCGAAGAAGATCTTGCAACTCCATGGGCTGTTTTGATACTTGTAGGAACCTGATTGTGGCTGCTTCTTACAGGGGTTCCTTTTTTTGAATTAATCTTTTTGACCTTTTTATCCGGTGTTGATACCGTAATCTTTGGTACTGCTTTTACATAGTAGTAATATTCGTCATCTTCAAACTGTACATTCTCCGTACGCCGGTAATCCAAATTGAAGAATAGGAACTGCAGGATAAAACAGATACATCCTGCTACAACGGAACCAAGAATAATACCCAAAATATTATAATTCAAATCCATTATCAGGTCGCCCATCAAAAGGATTACCACATCTGCCAGAATACCGACAATCATTGCCACCGTCCAGCTGTAATCCATGGGCATCCTGCGGATGGTATATACCAAAAGCAATGTAATTGCAAATGCTGCAATGGTAACTATCATCGCCTTATTGGCAATTAATCCGTCCAAAACGAAGCGCAATTTACTCATCATCGTCTCCGAACCCATGGACGTAATCGTTGAGGCATTCATTTCAGTATATTCAACAAGATACGAAATAATGACACCAAATGTAACCGATACAATAGATGCCGGTCCGCCAAACAATCCCATTGCTACCGGAACCACATAAGGAACCTTAAGTGCAAAAAGAATCGGTGTCAAAAGCACCACCAATGTTTCCTTCGGTGCAAATCGGAGGAACAGCAAAAACATAACCAGATACATTGCCAGAACTACAATCGCACACTCCAGCGACAACGCATAATAATGCAAAAGCATAAATGCCGCACCGATGAATGCAATGGTCTTAAGAGGCATGAAAGAACAGAACAACGCAGCAACCAATACTATCGTCATACTGTCAATTCTCTCCATGTACCCTATTTTTGCATTGATGAGCATAAAAACAATCATCGCCAGCATAAATTTCAAAACCGGATCGATATATGCCTGATTCTTTGCGTAAATCTGCTTAATATACTCTTTTGTTACCAATAAACTAGACATTTGGATTACCCTTTATTCCTAACTTTTTATTCGTAGTACTTAGATAATTTCTTCAGATTCCCGTAATAGGTCCTAAGACTCTGCCGTGCACGGTTGTATCTGTATACAGACACAAAATATACAATCACCACATAAAATCCGACCGAAACCAGATATACCACAGCCAAATCTTTGCCTGTCTGAATCAAATCTATTTTGTATAAATCTTTTAAAAGCGTATCAAAGTCATACAGCAGAGCCATTCCCACCACAATACAAAATGCAAGTGTTCCGCTGATGATTGCTTTGAGAATCTGTAAGCTGATGTAATCGCTCCTGAAATATTTGCAAACGGACAAATATTTCCTGCCTTCGCCGGCCTCATATGAAGCCATCTTGGTCATTAATTTTACTTTCTCTTCGTTAATCATAATGACTCCCCTGTCATTTATTGTTCAAGAAAACGCATCTTATGGTCTATGCTGCTTCTGGTCGGCTGAGCCACAGTTGCCTTTGGCATAACACTTCTTAAATCAGTCTTGATGTCTGCCTTGCAGGCTTCACAGAAACGTCCGCTCTTAATGGTCTTACCGCAACGTTCGCATGGAATACCAACCGGTGAATCCTCTGAGAAGCAAAGCCTCTCTTCCTTAACCCACTGACGAATCTGCATCGGATCCACTTCACAGGCTTCCGATACCATACGGATATCGGATCCCGGATTCTCTCTTACATACTTCTTAACCGTCTGGAATACTTCTTCCATCTCCTTCTTGCAGTTGTTACAAAGAACCGGTCCCACTACATAATTAAAAAGTCTTCTGCATTTTCTACAATTACGAACATTCATACCATAAACCTCGCTTCTTGTTTATAATCCGTTACCTACAGCAACCGTCAATGAATATACATATTCTACACCGGCAGCCTTACAAACCTCTGCCACAGCGTCCAAAGTGGCGCCAGTCGTATAGATATCATCCACCACTATAATCGTCTTTAATTTTACATCATTTTGTATGATTAGAAAAGCCTTTTTCAAATTATTTTGCCTATCACGGACATCCAGTGTCTTCAAGGCTTTTGTCGGTTTTACGCGCTTAATTAAGTCATCGCAAACCGGTACGCCGGTAAGTAAGGATAATTCTCCTGCCAGTTCCTTTGCCTGGTTATATCCTCTCTTGCGCAGCCTTGATTTATGCAGCGGCACCGGCACTATGGCATCCGCATGCAATTCCATAATTCTCTTACCATGAAGCTTATATGCTTCCCTCGCATAATAAGCAGCATATTCAGCTCTTCCGCGATATTTAAAACGATACAGGCTTTCCCTGATAACCGGATATTCAAACACGGAGAAATTCCGTTCAAAATAATGCTCCCTACGCATACAGTCATAACAATACGCATTGTTTCCCGTTATTTTTTTGCCGCATTTCATGCAGGTGTCTCCCCGCAGGGGATGTACCTTCTTCCTGCAAGTGTCACAAATCCCTTCATCCGTAGCAATAACCCTGTCACAGATTGTACATCTTCTTGGGAAAAATAAATCTGCTATTTTACTTAAAATTCTCTTAAGAATCATACCCCCGCTTTCGCTTCTCTTATCCTTGCAAGCAGTCCCGTATACCGCTTGCGGGCATCTTTGTTTTGAATCATCGCATTAACGGTGTCCTCGCTTCCAAGAATGGTGACACAACGTTTTGCCCTTGTAATTCCCGTATATAAAAGATTGCGGTTTAGCAATTGTCTCGGCCCTCCCAAAAGAGGCATTACAACTGCAGGATATTCGCTCCCCTGTGCCTTATGGATAGTTACCGCATAGGCCAGTTCCAGCTCATCCAGCTGGCTGAAATGATACTCAACCCGCTTATTATCCTCATACTCTACCGTCAGGGTCTGCGCAAATGTATTGATGGACAGAATAATCCCCATATCCCCATTAAAAACGCCGGTTCCCTTATCTATCGGCAGATTAAAATAATTCACAATTTCCCACTCCAACTGGTAATTGTTCTTTACCTGCATAACCTTATCGCCTTCACGGAAAATCACATCCCCACACTCATACTCCGCCTTGTTTTTATCCGGCGGATTGATATATTTTTGTAAAATACCGTTCAGCACCTCAACACCGAGGCTTCCTTTACGCATCGGTGTCAGGACCTGTATCTGGTGCGGCTTAGCCTCCACGTATTTCGGTAGTTTTTCTAAAATCAGCAGAATCATATGTTTATAAATGACATCCACGTTATTTCTGGAAAGGAAAAAGAAATCCTCACTTTTATTTCCAAGTTCAATCTGTCTTCCTTCGTTGATACGGTGCGCATTGACAACAATGTCACTTGTTGTTGCCTGCCTAAAAATCTTCCTAAGCATTACCACCGGATATCCTTCGGATTCAATTAAGTCACGCAATACCTGCCCCGGTCCGACACTCGGAAGCTGATTGACATCCCCCACCAGAACCAGTCTGCATCCCAGCGGAACCGCCTTTAACAATGCATAAAACAAGTGAATATCCACCATGGACATCTCATCAATAATAATGACATCTGTTTCAAGCGGCATATCCTCATTACGCTCAAAACGCGCCCGCTTCCCATCCTCGGCAAAAGAGCCGTTTAGTTCTAATAAACGGTGGATGGTCTTGGCTTCAAATCCCGTTGCTTCCGTCATTCTCTTGGTCGCTCTCCCTGTCGGTGCTGCAAGTACAATATCCATACCCTCTCTTTCAAAGTAGCGGATAATGGCATTAATCGTCGTGGTTTTACCGGTTCCCGGCCCTCCGGACAAAATAGAAATTCCGTTTTGCGCCGCCTGTAAAACCGCTTCTTTTTGCAAATCATCAAGTTCTATGGACAGTTCTTTCTCAATTGCGGTAATCCTTTTTATTATCGCATTCCTGTCATCGTCCGTTCTCTCACATAAATCATTAAGCATCTTGGCACAGGCAAGTTCCTCGTAATAAGTTCTTGCAAGATAACAGGCTACCATATCTTCTGACTGTTTTATCACCATTTTTTTGTCCATGGCGAGATTCGGCAGTTCGTCTTCTATCTGTTCGCGCTCCACATCCAAAAGCAGACAGGCTCTTTGCACCAATTCTTCTTTTGGCAGATAAGTATGCCCTTCTGCCGCAGACTGCCCAAGCACATAACAAATACCGCAATGGATACGGAAACGTGAATCCGTACGGATACCGATTTTCTGCGCAATCTCATCCGCCCTCTTAAATCCGACTCCGTCAATCTCCTCGGCCATGCGGTAAGGATTTTCCTGCAAAACATGGTATAACTGCATGCCGTAGGTGTCGTATATTTTCATGGCTAGATTATTGGTAATACCATATTTTTGCAAAAACAGCATGGCTTCCCTGAGTTCTTTCCTCTCTTCCATCTGCTCTGCAATTTCCATGGCCTTACGTTCACTGATACCCTTTATCTCTGCCAGACGCTCCGGTTCTTCTTCCATAATTCGGAATGTATCGTTGCCGAATTTGGCAACAATGCGCTTGGCAAGTGCCGGACCTACTCCCTTTATGGAACCGCCTGCCAGATACCTCTCCATTGCGTAAGCATCCTCCGGTGTAAGCACTCTAATACTTTCTGCTTTTAACTGTCTGCCGTACACCGCATGTTCCACATACTGCCCGGTAATCTCAACATTTTCTCCCTGTCCGATTCCGCCAAAAGAACCGACGCAGATAATATCTTCATCCTCGGTATATAATTCAATTACTCCATAACCATTCGACTCGTTAAAATAGATAAAATGATCGATATAGCCCTGAATTTTCTCCATCCTGTCATCCTTTACAAATAAAAAAAGAGTGTTACAACAGTTAACCATTTGCAACACCCTCATTCACTATATTACAATCTGTTATACAGCTTATTCAATCCCATAATTACGCTTCATCTGTTCATAAAGCATCTGCGCCAGTCCAAGGCTGTTACTCTCTGTAGATTCAGCCGCTATCTCCTGAATCGCGTTATCTTTAAAGTAATCTACCAGCCTCTGCGTAGTGGCATCTTCATTGTCATTATCAGGGATTGTTTTTGCCATTTCTTTAAACATCTGCTCTAAGAAATACGCCTCAAACTCCTTACACGCCTCCATCAGTTCTTCTGCGGTTGCGTTGCTGTAGTCGCCGGAAACCGACTGTTGCAGTTTCTGGGACTGTGCCGTCTGGGCCTGCGTTGCCATTATGTCAGTATAATAGGAACTTAGTCCTGCTAAATCAATATTACTCATTCGTATTCCTCATTATCTCTTGAGATTGTGAACAACTTATCTCTTCAAGTTGTTTGCAATCTGCATCATTTCATCGGATGTAGTAATGGCCTTGGAGTTCATTTCGTATGCTCTCTGTGCCACAATCATATTAACCATTTCGGTTGCCACCTGAACGCCGGATCCTTCCAGATATCCCTGCACTACGCGGCTCTTGTCCAAATTATTATTGGTTGCCTCGTTAAGCGCGGCGCCGCTGGCTGCCGTAACACCGTATAAAGTATCTCCCTGCTTCTCAAGCCCTGCCGGGTTAGAGAACTGGTAAACACCTACCGTAATACCAATCGGCTGCGGATTATTGGTCTCATCCGGATAGCAAAGCTGTCCGTCTGCCGTTACGGTAATCTTACTTGCCACATATTCGGAACCGAGTACAATCGGTGCTCCCGTAGAAGACAATACCGGAAGACCGTCTGTATTAGAAAGAACCAGACCACCGTTCGTTCCGAGGCTGAATCCGAAATTACCGTTACGTGTATAATATGTCGCTCCATCCTCCCCACGCACCGCAAAGAAACCTTTACCTTCAATTGCAAATGCCGTATCGCTGTCGGAAGCAAGTAACGGACCCTGTTTGAAAACAGAAGTAATGGCTGCATTACGTACACCAAGTCCTACCTGTGCACTGATTGGCTTCTGCGCACCATTGGCAGTGGTTGTCTTGGTCTGCATATTCTGGTAAAGCAGGGATTTAAATTCTGCCGTCTCTGCTTTGTAACCGTTTGTATTAACATTTGCCAGGTTGTTGGCAATCGTATCAACATTAGTCTGCTGTGCAATCATACCGGTTGCTGCTGTCCAAAGAGATCTTACCATACAAAATCACCTTATACCTTTCCTAATCTGTTTGCTGCAATTTCCAATGTAGAATCAATGGTCTGAATCATTTTCTGGTTGGATTCATACTGTCTGGAAACAGAAATCATCTCCACCATCTCCGATACTGCCTGCACATTGGATGCTTCCAGATAACCGGAACGGATAAGTGCATCCGCCGGCTTGGTCTCAAATCCTTCTACAGGCTGATAATAATTCTCACCATAATGCTCCAGATAATTATAATCTTCAAAGTCGGTCAGACCGACTGTAGCAACTGCAACTCCATTTTGGGAAATTCTTCCGGAAGAATCGATATCCGCTTCCTGTGTCGGATCCAATCGTATCCGGTTGCCGGTATTACTAAGCACGTAATCTCCGTCTTTTGTAACAAGGTATCCTTCCCTTGTTAAGGTAAAACTACCGTCTCTTGTATATTTGGTACTTGTCACTCCTGCTTTGTTGGTAAATTCAACCGTAAAAAAGCCGGAACCGGAAATCGCAAGATCAAATGTGTTCTCCGTTACACGGAAAGCACCCTGGGAATAATCCGTATAATTCTCACCAATCTTTACACCAAGATTCATTGTGCCGATTCTCTTGGCAAGATTGACATATTCGGATGTATCCTTAATCTTATACGCAAGAACATCATTAAATGCCTGACTGGTAGCACCTTCCTTCTTGTAGCCCGTTGTGGCTGCATTCGCAAGGTTGTTGGTCAATACGTCCATTCTGTTCTGCTCGTTGATCATGCCGGTGTAAGCCGCATACAGTCCTTTTACCATACTCGTACCTCAAAAAATTAAATGTTCTCGTCTCTGTAACCTGCGGAGAATTCTACATATTTACCGGTTCCAATAGCAACGGCTGTCATCGGTTCTTCTGCTGTCATAATGTTAATTCCCGTCTTGGCACAGATTAAGTCTTCCAATCCGCGAAGAAGACTGCCGCCACCGGTAAGGACAATACCTCTGTCTGCGATATCTGCCGCAAGTTCAGGCGGAGTTTTCTCAAGTACGCTGTGGATGGCTTCCACAATCTGTGAGGTAATATCTCTCAATGCTTCTTCCGTATCTTCGGAAGAAACCTTTACGGTACGCGGAAGACCTGTTACCAGGTTACGTCCTCTAACGTCCATATAATCCGGTTCCGGTCTCTTATATGCGGAACCAATCTTAATCTTAATATCTTCTGCGGTTCTTTCACCAATCAGAAGGTTATGTTTCTTTCTCATGTAACGGACAATTGCTTCGTCAAAATCATCGCCTGCCACTTTAACAGATGCACTTACTACGGTACCACCGAGCGAAATAACGGCAATATCCGTTGTACCGCCACCGATATCTACGATCATGTTGCCGCATGGCTTAGAGATATCGATTCCGGCTCCGATAGCTGCTGCAATCGGTTCTTCGATAATTACTACTTCTCTGGCTCCTGCCTGGTAAGTAGCATCTTCTACCGCTTTCTTCTCAACTTCCGTAACACCACTCGGTACACAAACCGCAATCTTAGGCTTACGTAAGCTTCTGCGGCCGATTGCCTTCTGGATGAAATATTTCATCATCTTTTCTGTAACGGTGTAGTCAGAGATAACACCCTGGCGAAGCGGTCTTACCGCTACGATATTCCCCGGTGTTCTACCAAGCATTAATCTTGCTTCTTCACCAATTGCCTTAATCTTATTTGTATCGCGGTCAAAAGCCACTACTGACGGCTCTTTGAGCACAACGCCTCTTCCTCTGATGTAAACCAAAATACTGGCTGTTCCCAAGTCAATTCCAATGTCTGTACACTGCATTCTATATACCCCTTT
>JAGATU010000071.1 GCA_017621115.1 Lachnospiraceae bacterium | reverse complement strand
TGGATAAGCAGACGGCGTATCAGGTATCGAACGCCATTCTGGATATTCAGGATGTGATGAAGGTGGTTATCACACATTCACTGGAAGAGAACCTCTTAAACAGGTTTGATGAGATAATAGTATTAAAGGCCGGCGAAGTGGCGGAAAAAGGTACTTTTGAAGAGTTAATGAAAAAGAAGGAATATTTCTATTCTTTATATATGGTGGCACAATAGGGTGTATAAATAACAGACTTTCTATTTTATTCGCAATGAAATAGAAAGTCTGTTATAATATATTGAAAAATATAAAGAAAAAGGGAAGATTATGTTATAGCATATGGATAAAAAAGACTTACGTAAGCGGCTTATCGGTGTATTAGCCGGTGTGCTATTTATGGGATTCGGAATTTCATGGCTTGTACCATGTAACTTTGGTACGGATGGTTTTACAGCACTGAATCTGGCTATTGCGGATAAATTGGGATGGACTTTCGGTAATTGGCAGGCGGCTGAGAATGTAGTGATGTTTATCATTGTTTTATGGCTGGATAGAAAACTGATAGGAATCGGTACATTGGCGAATATGATTCTCGTTGGTTATTCTTGTGATTTTTGCAGTTGGATATGGGGGATGCTTTTGCCGGCTAATTTCTTTGAACCCATGTGGATACGTATAGTGGTAGCGATTCCGGCATTACTTATTTTCGTGCTTGGTGCGGCTCTGTATATGGTTATGGAACTGGGGACATCTCCATATGATGCATTGCCATTTATTATACATAAACGTCTTGGTAAATTTTCATTCCGTACAGTGCGTATGACGTATGATTTGACGGTAATTGTATTGGGATATATAGCAGGCGTTCCGTTTGCGATTGCAACACTTATGATGGCATTTTTGCTCGGACCATCGGTAGAATATGTTGGAAAGAAGATAAAATCCTTGTTGTAAAGATATTTGGGGAATTTAGTTAGAAGATACGTGTAGGAGGAGAAAAAATGATTTGTAAAAACTGTGGCGGAGAATTTGACGGTTCGTTATTGCGTTGTCCGTATTGCGGTTATCAGAACAAGAAAGTTGCCGAGAAACAGAAAAAGGAAATATTGAAGAAATATGATGAAGAGGCTAAGGCTATTGAGGCAGAAGCCGGCCAATATACCAAGAAAAGAACCGGTCAGATAACAAGAAATATTTTTGCAATAATCGGAGTGGTGGCTGTTCTTTGTGTATTAATTACGGTGTTGTATTTCCTGTTTATCCGCAAAATGGATGAAAAGGCTTATGGTGTAGTTGTGAAGCATGAGAATACCTTGGATGAGCTGATGGAAAACCGTGATTATGAGGGAATGATTGATTATGCAGAAAAATATGATCTTAATCTTGCTTATTATGAGAAACATCAGCAGGTAATTAATATCTATAGAAATTACAACAGTGTCCGTTCACATGAAGAGGATCTTTATATGTATGCGGGACATATGAAGCAGGGAGATGAAGAGCATCAGGCGGATAATAGGGAACGCTGGACATTTAACGTTGAAGTTGCTCTGACAAGAATTTTATATGATGGATCAGCGGTTGTACGGGATTATAATAGATACGGATTGGATGATGTATTTCTTGGAAATGAAGAGCGTCTGAAAGAAATGTATGATTTTTCCACAACCGTATTCAACCTTGCCGGATTTACGGAAGAGGATATACAGGAATTGTCACTCGGAGAAAAAAGCCCAATCTGGGACGATTTATATCAAAAACTGGTAGACTATTATTGGGAAGAGATCATGTAGGGGGATATACATATGAACTGTCCGTATTGTGGTAGTTTGCTTACCTATCAGGACATTGTCTGTCCGTATTGCGGAAGAGCAAATAAAGAAGGCGTTGCATTTCAGAAAGAAGTCTATGACCGTATTGAGAGAAATCGGTTACTCAGACCGTTTTTGATTAATAAGAAAAAACCGGAAGTATTAAAACTGGTAATGCTTAGGATGGTTTTTATTCTGGTATTTGTAAATATGATGTTTTTAACATTTGCACTGGGTGTAACATGGTGGGCCGAAGAAGGAGATAAAAACAGCCCGAAAGGAAGAATGATTTCCGGGCTATATGCTGAGGAATTCCCGTATATGGAAGACTACAGTTTCAAGAACTTTATGGAACAGGCTACTTCCTGTATGCGTTATATGGAAAAGGAAGAATATGAAAAAATGGACGAAGGAACCATTGATTTAATGGTGGATTTCGGATACCGTGCTTTGGCTGAAAATACGGGAGAAGAACGCGAAGAAATGTATGAGATTCAGAAAGCGTATTATGTAGGATACTGGGGGCTTTCTGAGGAGGAACTGGCATTTTTGGAGCCGGATAACGGCAGTGAGTATGAATCGTTGTTTCCTGATTTAGAAAAAAAGAGTATGGCTATTGATGCCATTTTAGCAAAGATACAGGAGGTGGCAGAATGGGAGTAATTATTTTTGTTTTGCTTGCGGTAAGTATTCCTGTAGGTATTGCATTATTGGTCTTCTTTCTTAGGTATGCAGGAGCCAAGGATGATAAGAAATACAAAATGTTATTATCTGCTGTTACAACAGAGCTTGTTATTACGGCAGTTATGTTTATTGTATGCTCCGTGTGGGTTTTTGTTACGATTTGGAATGCCCGCGGAGAGTCGACCGAGGAGCGTATGAATAATGTGGATTGGGAAGTAGAGCATAATGAATTTACGGAATTAGCCTCCTCATTGATGCATTATGAATGCTACGAAGAACCTTTTGAGTATATGTGGGAGAGGTGTGTGATGGATCAATACACATTCCTCTATCGTATCTATTCCGGGGCTGTAGAAAATGGGTTTGAAGAATATACCGATAAGGCAGAAGAATATAAACATAAATTATTATCCATTTGTGATAATGTAACGCATTCTGAAAATGAACCGTATGTAAATTATTTCCTTAAGTATGTCAGAGCGGAAGAATAGGATAAAGTTTTATAAAAAATATCCGATAATAGTAGTATAGAGACAAGGGTGCATTGTGCCCGAAACCGGAAGACAAGGATGTCTTTCTTTCAATCATAAGGATGTGAGAATATGAAAATATCGGAAGTAAGAATTCAGTACAATCAGCAGATTAAATCCTACCGCGAACAGCAGGTCCTTTTAGCTAACCGGAAAAAGGAATTGGAACAGAAAATCCGTACGACTCCCGACGGAGTAACATTATTTGCAAATGAAGCGGCAACTCTGGAGCTGCAGATAAATGCTGTGAATGAGAAGCAGGATGAGTATAGGGAGTACATGGATAAACTCCTAGAGCAGTGGGCTGCGGTTGCCAACATGGAGTCTTCCAAGCAGCAGGGTGAAGCCATGGAAGAGTACTACGAAGATATGGGCAAGATAATGGAAGTTGCCAGACGTATCATGAAGGGCGGTATTGTTCCTGCAGACGATGAAAAGAGGTTGATGGAATACAGTATGGAACTCTATCAGGCGGCTAAGAATATGGGAGCCCTTGCCAAAGAGCGTGAAGAGTACGATACTTTGTGGGAAGAGGAAGCAGAAGAAGGCGAGCCTGCAGATCCTATGGAAGTTGCGGATAATACCGAAGCATTTGCGGCAGGTCCTGAGATTGTGGATGTAGCGGATACGATGGAAGCGGCGGTTGCGGGATAACGGTCAGAGTTGACAGATTCTGTATAGCTGTTTACAATATAAAACAGAAATAAGTAAGAAAAGAGAATAGATTATGTTCTGGAAAATGACAAATCTTCAACTGAAAAAAGGATACATTTATCTCCCTTAGGGGGATAGTGCGCCCATTTTTCGGTAGGTTTGTACTATCTCCTTATCATTTTTGTGTGCGATATGGCGTATAGCAGTCGTAATAAAATTCGATAAAGGAGATTTTTTTATGCTTAAAATTAAGAAACAAATCAATTTATTATACATAACATCTATGCTTGGTAATCTGTCTGTGACAGGTGCATGGGTAGCCATTCTGGCTGCAAGAGGATTCTCTTTGGTGGAGATTGGCTTTGCGGAAACCGTATTTCACATTACGAGTCTGATATGTGAAATACCGTCAGGAATTCTGGCAGATATCTATGGACGGAAGAAAATGCTTCTGGTAAGCCAGATGATGGCAATTATCGGAAATACCATAATGGTATTTTCAAATGGAATCGGAATGGTATGTCTTTCTTTCGTATTCCATGCGTTGATGTACAATTTTGCGTCCGGTTCCGGAGATGCTTTGGCATATGATTCGTTAAAAAGTGTGAATCAGGAAACGCGGTATGAGAAGTATTTTTCCAATCAGATGATCATATATCGTGTCGGAACGGCGATATCTACATTATGTGCCGGTGTAGCGCTGTTTATGGGATACCGGTTAGCGTATGTAATCAGTGCTCTTTGGCATGTACCGATTTTGATTCTTACATGGGCATTGGTAGAAGTGAGGGTGGATACTCCGGTTAAGGAATATCCGGATGTAAAAAGAATTATCCGAGAACTTATAAAGTATTTTGCAGATAGTCTGCGGTTCTTAAAGAATAATGTGAAAGCCACGAAATTAATGTTTGCCAATTCATTTGTTGGAGCAATGGATATTTTGCTATTGTTCTTCTTGCAGGCAAAACTTACAAGTGCCGGAATTGATAACCGCGCGCTCGGAATTGCTTTGTTTATTATGGAAATGGGCGGTATCGTAGGTTCCAAATTAATCCTGAAAGCAAAAAAAGCGCGGTATGTAAGCATACTTATTACTTGTTCCATTGGTGTGGCGTCAGGTATCTGTCTGGAACATACAGGATGGATTCCGATTATGGTACTTGGAGGATTTATCTCCGCTATGGCGGATGATGCTTTACAGATTAGGACAGATGCTAAGTTGCAGGATATGTTTCCGTCTGAGCAGAGAGCAACTTTGATTTCCATGGGCTCATTCACATTTTCGGTTATTATGATTGTACTTTCGCCGCTAGCCGGTTATTTCTTCTCGATATGGTAAATAAATAGGGATTATAGAAGCGAAAGCCTCGAAACAATATTGTTTCGGGGCTTTGTTGCATATATTTTCCAAAAACGGAACAGACTATAAAAAAAGAATTTATAGGGGTAATAATCCATGATGATTACAAGTGACATTAGTTACATTGGCGTGAACGATTACATGATTGATTTGTTTGAGGGAATGTATCCGGTAAAAAATGGTATGTCATACAATTCGTATCTGATTATGGATGAGAGGATAGCGGTATTTGATACTGTGGATGCAGGATTCACACTTCAGTGGATGCAGAATATGCAGGAGATTTTAGGAAAACGAAAACCGGATTATCTGATAGTCCAGCATATGGAACCGGATCATTCAGCGAATATTAAAAATTTTCTGGAAAAGTATCCGAATACGACATTGGTTGCTTCGAAGAAAGCATTTGTTATGATGAAGAATTTCTTTGGAAGGGATTTGACGGAAAATCGGATTGAGGTAGGAGACGGTGACATGATTTCGCTGGGAAAGCATAAACTGCATTTTGCAGAGGCACTGATGGTTCACTGGCCGGAGGTGATTGTGACTTATGACAGTACGGATAAGGTGCTTTTTTCGGCGGATGCATTTGGTAAATTTGGCACACCGGATACGGATGAGGAATGGCTTGATGAGGCAAGGCGGTATTATATCGGAATTGTAGGAAAGTACGGCGTTCCGGTACAGAAACTGCTTGCTAAATTGTCGGCTTGGGATATACAGACAATTTGTCCTTTGCACGGGCCGGTTCTGAAAGAGAATCTGCAATACTATATTGAAAAATATAATACCTGGTCTTTGTATCAACCTGAAGAAGAGGGGATATTAATTGCTTATACATCCATCTACGGAAATACAAAGAAAGCAGTAATGCTTCTTGCGGATGCGCT
Source organism: Lachnospiraceae bacterium (assembly GCA_017621115.1). The sequence continues at coordinate 39,419 of JAGATU010000071.1, read as the reverse complement.
GGCTGAAAGAGGTTGTAAAAATGTAATTGTAAGAGATTTGGCAAGGTGTGATATAACGCAAGTGGTTGCTGAAGCATTTAAATACAGCAAATTGGTTCTTGCAACAACAACTTACAATGTAGGCATATTTCCGTTTATGAGAGAGTTTATCAGTTGGTTGACAGAACGTAATTTTGCAAACAGAACGATTGCTTTTATTGAAAACGGAAGTTGGATGCCGGTGGCGGCGCAGTTGATGCAGGAGAAATTTAAGGACAGCAGAGGAATTACATTTGTAGAAAATAACGTGAAGATTCTCTCGGCTTTAAGTGGGGAAAATATTTTACAGATTGAAATGCTTGCGGATGAATTATGTAAAAGAGAATGCGAAATAATGTAGTAGTGAAGTAGAAAGAATAAGGAGGCTATATTAATGAAATATGTTTGTGATGTATGTGGATGGACTTACGATGAAGAAGAGGGTGCACCGGAAGAAGGTATTGCACCGGGAACAAAATGGGAAGATGTTCCGGAGGATTTTTTATGTCCGTTATGTTCGGTAGGAAAAGATTTTTTCAGTAAAGTAGAAGAATAACCGGAAGGAATGAAAGGAAGATATGTTGGAATCAGGAATGGGTTTAAAAGAAACACTTGCTTCCGGAAAAGAATATTATGAAATACGTTTAGAAAGCATCGGAGGACTTGGTGCTAATTTATGCGGAAAAATGCTTGGCGAACTGGGAGTAAAGTATCTGGATGTGAACAGCAGTAATTTTTCCAGTTATGGTTCGGAGAAAACAGGAACACCGGTAAAGGGATTTATACGTTATTGCAATAAGGAAAAAGAGATCCGTGTGCATTTTCCGGTAGTGGAGCCGGATGTATTGGTGGTATTTCATCAGGCATTATTAAAGGATGAATCTGTCTATAAAGGATGCAAAGAAGATACGGCAATTATTATTACCTTAGAACCCGGACAGGAGAATGTGAGCAGTTGCAAAACAGGTATTTGCTATGGCCTGGAAGCACAGCGTATTGCTATGGAAACGCATTCCAGAATCAATGTGGTGATGCTTGGAGCAACGCTTCGGATTATGGGATTGGAAGATATAAAGGCCGGTGAGCAGATTGTTACAGATACGCTTGGGAAAAAATACCCCGATGCTTTGCAAAGCAATCTGGAAGGTATGAGAAGAGGATTTGAGGAAGTAAGAAAACTGGCAGATTGCTGTGGTTGCAAGGCAGAGGCAGATAGGTCAGTTGATGGTGAGACAGAAAATGCAAAGAAGTCAAAATGTGCCTCCTCAAAGTCACAGGAATGGGGCTATGATAATATGCCAATCGGTGGAGTGAATCCACGCTTTGGAAGTACGGTAATTGCTGACTTATCGCCCTCCAGACAGGGTTATATTCCTCTTTTTATCAAGGAAAGATGTATCAATTGCGGTCTTTGTTTTTCAGCCTGTCCGGATATGGTATTCCAGTTTGAAAAAGGCGAGTACAAAGGCAGGAAGATGATGGTCAATAAGGGCTTGGATTACTATCATTGTAAAGGCTGTCTTAGATGTGTGGATGTATGCCCGGTAAATGCGCTGGTAAGAGGGCTGGAAGCAGAGCATCCGGATAAGGATTATTTCATCCCGAATCAGGAATTGATCCGTAAGCCGGATTATTATGAAGAGTCCGGACCGGATGGATATATAACATCGGAATCCTATTTAACCGAACAGAGAATGGAAGGAGGAGAAATATAATGAAAAATCAGGTTATGGAATATGCCTCCGGTAATGAAATGGCTGCAATTGCCATCAAACAAATCGGTTATGATTTGATGGGCTATTATCCGATTACTCCTTCGACCCAGATTGCGGAAAATCTGGATATTATGCGTGCGAATGGGGAAACAGACCTTGTGATGGTAGCAGCAGAAGGTGAACACAGTGCAGCTGGCATCTGTTACGGTGCATCCGTTGCAGGAGGCCGTGTAGTCAATGCAACCAGCGCCAATGGTCTTTTGTATGCGTTGGAACAGTTTCCGGTACAGTCAGGGACCCGATATCCGATGGTTATGAATGTGGTATGCCGAACAGTTTCGGGACCGCTTTCTATTAAAGGCGACCACAGTGATATTATGTATCTGTTAAATGCAGGCTGGCCGATACTTTTTGCGAGTACGGTACAGCAGGTTTACGATTTTAATATTATGGCACTGAAGCTGGCAGAGCAGGTAAGACTCCCTGTAGTGGTTGCGTACGACGGTTTCTTTTCCAGCCACCAGAAGGGCCGTTGCTACCGTTTTGAAAATGACGAAGATATCCGTGAGTATATTGGGCCGAAGATGGAAACATATCCGTTTCTGGATTTGGAGCATCCGATTACAGTCGGTTCCTATATGAACGAACCGGATTTGATTAATAACCGATATCAGTTGCATCTGGCAATGGAAGAGGCAGACCGTATTCTGCCACAGATTTTTAAGTCATTTGAAGAATTGTCAGGTAGAAAATACGGAAAAGTGGAAGGCATTCATTGCGAAGATGCCGAAAGCATTCTGGTATTGCTTGGTTCATCTTACGATACTTCGATAGAGGCTGTTGAAGAGATGAGGGCAGATGGTAAAAAAGCAGGAGCAACGACCCTGCATGTACTTCGTCCGTTTCCGGGAAAAGAATTATTTAAGATGCTTCGTCATGCAGATAATATTTTGGTGGCAGACAGACAGGACAGTTATGGCGCCGGAGGTGGTAATCTGTCGCTGGAAGTACGTGCGGCTATGCAAAAAGCAGGCAGTTATGCAAGGATAAAAAGTCTTGTGTATGGTCTTGGCGGTAAGGACTTTTTTAAAGAAGATGCAAAGGATATGATAGCCTGGGTAGAAAACCCTGCAAAGCCTGATTTTGCGTATTATGGAGTTACACAGGGCACTGGTGTGAAGACTTCTGCAGATAAACAGACAATGGTGGATGAACCGCTTTTTGCTCCAATCAAAAGAGAAGATACGGCTATCGGAGCGAAGGCAAATCTGAATGCGGTTACGGCTATGCCGGGGCGAATTGCACCGGGACACGGTGCATGTCCGGGATGTGGCATTCCTGTCAATCTGAATCTTTTGCTTAGAGGAATTGAGGACCCGGTAGTATTTTTATTCCAGACAGGATGTGCAATGATTGTAACAACGGCCTATCCGAGAACGAGTTTCAGAGTGCCGTATCTTCACAACCTATTCCAGAACGGTGCCGCGACATTAAGTGGTGTAGCAGAGGTGTGTTACCGTAAGCAGGCAAAAGGTGAAATTCCGCCGGGAGATATTATCTTTGTTATGGTTAGTGGCGATGGCGGAATGGATATCGGTATGGGTTCCGCACTCGGCACGGCTCTTAGAGGGCACAGACTTTTGATTTTTGAATATGACAATGGTGGTTATATGAATACCGGTTATCAGCTTTCGTATTCGACACCTTTAGGAGCCCGGAGTTCAACCTCTCATATCGGTAGTAAGCAGTATGGTAAGACATTTTTCCACAAGGATATGCCCCGTATTATGGAAGCAACGGGAATTCCTTATGTGGCAACTGTTGCGGAATCCAATCCGGTGGATTTTATGAGAAAGGCAGCAAAAGCAGCGCATTATGCTAAGACTACGGGAACCGCATATGTAAAGGCAATATCAGCCTGCCCGCTTAACTGGAATGATAAACCGGCAACGGAACGAAAGGTTATAGAGGCAGCAGTTAATTCCTGTTATTTTCCATTGTACGAAGTGGAACAGGGCGTAACCACATTGTCATATGACCCGGAAAAAACAGGCAAAAAGATTCCGATTCTTGATTGGCTTTCCATGATGGGTAGAACCAAACATTTGCAGAAGGAAGAGTACCGTGATGTAGTCGAAAGATTGCAACAGGAGACCGATAGACGATTTGCGGAACTGAAGAAGAGAGCTGAGAAATAAAGAAGTCAGAAGAATTAGTGTAATAAGGTTATGTAATAAAAAAGGCATCCGATTAATCGGATGCCTTTGCTAATGCTTTTCCTGCTTCATAAGCCCTCTCAAGTATTTCTTGCGGAATTGAATAGTCAGGAGCAGTATTTCCGTAGATATGGAGACTGTCAATCAAATCCCATCCAAAAGCCTGTAACGATTTGTTATTGGATTCAATAGCATCAAGGAAACAGGTCTGGTCCCCATTTGCCTGGGCATACACTGTTACTGCTTTTTTGCCCGGAAAGCGTGGTGAAAAATCAAGCGCATACATTGGATACATACGGTCCAACCATATTTTTGCCTGTCCGGTAATGGTTCCAAAATAAATAGGGGAACCAAATACGATTCCGTCAGCAGATTTGATATCTTTATACATAGGATACAGGGTATCTTTTGTAGCGCAGTCTTCATGGTCGCGGCAGTAGAAGCAACCATGGCATCCTTTAATTCCTTCTGCATTTAAATCATAAACAATTACTTCGGCACCCTCGGATTTAGCACCGTCCAGTGCACAATTTATCAACTGGGCTGTATATCCGTTTTTTCTCGGACTTCCTAAAAAAGCAACAATTTTACTCATAACCCCTCCGTAAGAAGTTGATCTCGTATTTATTTGAATTATACTCAAAAAATACAAGTGAACACAAGAATTAACTCAATGTTTGTCTTTAGAATGCCGATATAAAAGATGAAACGGATTTTTGTTTTTATTGCATGGAGGCATACCTATGAATGTAACGAATGTTAATGGTTTTTCCTTTGAAGGTAATTTAAAAGTGTTGAATGACCCTATGCGGGTAAAAGATGTCACACCGCAGTTACAGGATAAAGAAATAAGTGTTAAAATAGATATTTCAAAAGAAGGCATGGAAGCACTGCGCAAAGAAGTGCAGGCTATGCCGGGACATATTGATTTTGAAAAGCAGAAGAAACTTCGGGAGATATTACCGAAATTACAGATGGACCCGGTTGGAACGCATTATCAGGAGATGAATGCGTACAGCAATGATGCCCTTGCCAAAATCAAGGAGTATAATAAAAACTATGGTTTGGAAGAATTGTTTGCCGTGAAGATGGAAGGATTTGTAAAGCAGTATCGTAATACCATTCTTGGACATGAGGACGGCAGCAGGGATATCTATGTAATGGATTCCTTAGAGGAATACCACAAAGTAGAGTCAGAGGAAGATTTGCAATATTTGCGACAGGCATTTGAACGTTCTGCAAGAAGTGTATCGATGTTTGCAAGTGTGCAGGAACAGCGGTGGCAAATAAGACATTTATTCCACGGAGAACCGGAACTTCCGATTGAATTGCCGGATGATTACCGGAGCCGCATTGAAGAAATGTTTGGTAAGGCAGCCGAGGAATTTACAAACAAATACAGCGACATTTCCGATGTGTCAGAAGCACAGATGATAACGGACGCCAAAGCAATTGCAAGCCGTATTCTGAGAGAAGATAAAGAGTTTTATGAGGCAATGAAAGTATTGTTTGGAGGGAATGGAAGATGATAATTAACGGAACCAATATTTTCATGGGTGCTTATGAAGAACGAAGACAGCAGAATAATCCGATTAATCGGGATATGCTTATAATTAGTGAAGATAAGCAGGCCGAAATAAAGGCAAAAATAGAAGAAGCCATTAAAGAAATCGGATGGGATAAAAAACATTCAGCCGGTGCTACGGTTTCTATTTCACAAGAAGATAGGGATTTTTTGTGTAGCGAAGAAGGCTTCCAAAAAATGAAGCAGGATGTAGCAGATCTGTATCTGAAAAATGCGGAGAGGCAGAAAACAATTGCGGCCGGACGCGAAGAAAAGGATATTTTCTGGACAAATACAGGGAATCAATGGCTTTTGTTTAGTGAGTATTTGTATAATAATGATTTCTATTCAGATATATCGGATGAAGAAGTAAAAGAGATGGAAAATACTCTTGCCCGGATAACAGCAGGTATGGATCATTTAAGCCGTTCACAATATCTTACCGGAATGGATTTCAGTGATTATTATGGACAGGGTTCTAAGTATTTTATGACAAAAAGTGAGTGTTTAATGGAATTGGAGGCATCAACTGCGGCGCTTGCTCATTTTGCAGACAAGTATCTGGCAGGGGATAAGAGAAGCAGTTTTAATAGTTTTATTGAACAGTATCATTCTCATAATTTACAAATTATTGATGAATACCAAAATCCGATGGAAAGTTTCAATAAAATGGTCTATAGTATTCATGCAAATAAATATCCGGGTGCCGATGTATTGGAGAAAATACCAAAGGATGGTGTGGTAGACGAGTATAATTATACGATTATGCTGGGAGGTATCTCCCACAATGCAATGCAACAGGAACGATTCAGAAGTGAATTACGTGTGTTGTTTGCTGCATTAGGTCAGGAGGATATGGACTCCGATAAAGTATGGGAGCAGGTAAAGAAGCAATATATTGATTATGCAACTGATAAAAGTGATGACTTGGGTTTTGCAGATTATGTCTGGAAGGAAAGTGAATCCGTTTTACAGCGAATGCAACAATATTGGAATATCTTATTAAATTGAAAGAAGGCTTTATATGGCTACTGATTTTTCACAGGGGAAAGTCTGGCGAAATATTGTCGCACAGGCAATCCCCTTAATAATGGCGCAGATGGTGCAGATTCTGTACAATGTGGTAGATAGGGTATACATCGGACATCTGCCGGGAGAAAATAATATAGCACTAACGGGTGTGGGGTTGACATTTCCGATTATTACACTGATTATGGCATTTACCAGTCTGGTCGGAATGGGTGGCTCCACTTTATTTGCGATTGCCAGAGGGGCAAAAGAAGAAGACAAAGCAGAGCAGATTATGGGAAACGCAGTATCCCTGTTAGTCTTGTTTTCTGCAGTTCTTATGGTGGTTTGCTATATATTCCGCAAGCCGATTCTGTATCTTTTTGGTGCAAGCGATGTGTCCTATCCATATGCGGATGAGTATCTGATGATTTATTTGCTTGGCACGGTATTTTCAATGCTGACATCGGGGTTGAACGGATTTATTAACGGACAGGGCTTCCCAAAGGTTGGTATGTTAACAACGGTCATCGGAGCGGTGTTGAATCTGGTTCTTGACCCGATATTTATTTTTGGATTTGATATGGGAGTGCGCGGAGCAGCGCTTGCGACCATTATCAGTCAGGTTGTATCGGCAGTTTGGGTGATACGGTTCCTTACGGGAAAGAAGGCTATCCTTCACATAAAAAAGAAGAATCTCATCTTAAAATTATCGTTGGTAAAAGACATCATCATGCTTGGTACGCCCGGCTTTATCATGCAGGGAACCAACTGCGTGGTACAGATTGTTTGCAACGCCACATTGCAGACATGGGGCGGCGATTTGTACGTCGGAATTATGACGATTTTGAATTCGGTAAGAGAGATTCTGTCTTTGCCGGTTGGAGGAATTGCAAACGGTGCCCAACCTGTGCTTGGATACAATTACGGAGCAAAAGAATATGGACGTGTAAAAGCGGGCATCCGTTTTTCGGCATTGGTAGGTTTTACCTATACAACGCTAGCATGGATTCTGGTAATGATATGTCCGAAGTTTTTGATTTCCATTTTTTCGGGAGATCATTCTGTACTTGTGCCGGGAGTGGAAGCCTTACATATTTATTTCTTCGGTTTTTGTTTTATGGCATTCCAGTTTGCGGGACAGTCCGTGTTTCAGGCGCTTGGTAAAGCAAAGCGTGCGATATTCTTTTCGCTTTTCAGAAAAGTAGTTATCGTGGTGCCGTTAACGCTGATTCTTCCGCAGATGGGCTTTGGTGTAATCGGTGTCTTTTTGGCAGAACCGATATCAAATGCAATCGGAGGGCTTGCATGTTTTGTCACAATGTGGTTTACTTTGTATCGGAAATTAGATGACAAATAATTTTCAAAATAAATTATTGACAATTTTGTAGATTAGGTATATTCTGACTTTAACACTTTAAAGTGTAACGCTTTAAAGCGGCAATCAAAAAGACGACAAATATACTGGAGGCTATTATGAAAAGAGATAACGGTAACTTAATTTCATTCAGACCCGATATTAAGGTTGTAGACTGTACACTCCGTGACGGTGGATTGGTGAATAATTTTGAATTCAGTGATGAATTTGTAAAAGATTTGTATCGCACCAATATCAAGGCCGGCGTGGATTATATGGAATTCGGTTATAAGGCTTCCAAGGATATTTTCAGTAAAGAAGATTACGGCAAATGGAAATTCTGTGAGGAAGAAGATATCCGTGCGGTTGTCGGAGAGAATGATTTTGATTTAAAGATTTCGGTTATGACCGATGTGGGAAGAACTGATTTCAGAAATGACATTTTGCCTAAGAAAGACAGTGTTATTGATATGGTTCGTACCGCAGCATATATCCATCAGATTCCGGCAGCAATTGAGATGATTCAGGATGCACATGATAAAGGCTATGAGACAACGGTTAATATTATGGCAATCTCAAAGGTCCGGGAAGAGGAACTGGACAGCGGTCTTGAGATTTTAGCAGAGAGTGATGTTGATTATATTTACCTTGTAGACAGTTTCGGGGCCTTTTATCCGGAGCAGATCCGCAGACTGACTGATAAATACATGAATATTGCAGAGGCACATGGCAAGAGAATCGGTATTCATGCACACAATAACCAGCAGCTTGCATTTGCCAATACGATAGAAGCATTAGCGAATGGTGCGAGTATGTTAGATGCTACCGTAAGCGGCATGGGACGTGGAGCAGGTAATTGTTATATGGAATCCCTGCTTGCATTCCTTCGTAATCCGAGATACAATCTGGTGCCGATTATGGATTTTGTGCAGAAGCACATAAGAGCAGAAATTGAAAAAGGGAATATCTGGGGTTACGACATCCCTTTTCTCTTAACGGGAGTTATGAACTCCCATCCGTCATCAGCGATTCGTTTTATGAAGGATAAGAGAGTGGATTACTCCCGGTTTTATCAGGAATTGTTAGATAATATGGAATAGTTTTGAGTGGAAAGTATATGACAGAGCAGTTAAGCAGAACCGCAAAATTAATCGGAAAAGAGAATATCGAACGATTAGCATCTGCGCGTGTGGCGGTATTCGGAATCGGTGGAGTTGGCGGATTTACCGTGGAAGCACTGGCGCGAAGCGGTATCGGTCATATTGAGTTAATTGACCATGATACGGTGGCTCTCAGTAATCTGAACCGTCAGATTATTGCTACGCGTGATACGATTGGCAGAGACAAAGTAGAAGTTATGAAAGAACGGATTCTTTCCATTAATCCGGATGCGGAAGTTGTTGTGCATAAATGTTTTTTCCTTCCCGAGAATAAGGATGAGTTTGATTTTTCTAAATTCACTTACGTTGTGGATGCGGTAGATACGGTTAATGCCAAACTTACAATTATAGAAGAGGCAAAGAAAGCCGGAGTGCCGGTTATTAGTAGCATGGGTACGGGCAATAAACTGGACCCGACGAAGTTTGAAGTGGCGGATATCAGTAAGACCAGTGTTTGTCCGCTTGCAAAAGTGATGCGACGGGAACTGAAAAAACGAGGCATTTCCCATGTGAAGGTGGTGTATTCCAAGGAAGAAGCGATGACGCCATTAGAAGAAGGTGCCGCATCAACTTGTAGTAGGCAGAATAGTGAAGAGAGCACAGGAAGAATCAAAGTGGCTCCGGGCAGTATTTCTTTTGTTCCTTCCGTTGCCGGACTGATTATTGCCGGTGAAGTAATTAAAGATATTTGTAATATATAAAGCAAGATGCTACGCTTTCTACGTTATTGTAGGAAGCGTATTTTTTAACGGAATTATTAACGGGCACATGGCAAACAGGAATTAACATTTTCGTATTAATAATTAGTTTGTAAATTTAATTTTATTAGTAATATAGGTTCTCCATATTTAAGATACAGACTATATTTCGGGGGGAACGGTCATGATTACGATTACGGTGGATGATGAAACGTTTGCAATGCGGTGTACGGTAACTTTTTTGTCAAAGGATTATTCATTGATACGGCTTAAGTGTGGGGACATTTTGTATTTTGAGTATTTTGACCGTAAAATCCGGATTGTAACACAGGAGCGGGATTATATCTGTATTAACGAACAGATTGGAGATATTGCGGGAAGGATGAAGCCCTACGGCTTTTGTATGTGTCATCAGAGTTTTGTTGTGAATTTATATGCGATAGCCGGCATTGGCAGGCAGGAATTAATCATGAAAAACGGGGATACGGTATATCTGGCGCAAAAAAGGGCAGCAATAATTCGTAAAGAATTGCGTAGTCAGAGGGGAAAGATTTTGATATAATATTTTTTGTGCATGGCAAGGGAAATGCAGAGTACAATAGTAATGATATAAGGTGGTATATGCGTATGGAAACAGCAGCTGTACGTTTAAATAAATATTTGGCAGAATGCGGTGTTTGTTCCCGAAGGGAAGCCGATATTCTGATAGAACAGGGAAAAGTCACGGTTAACGGTAAGATGGCACAACCGGGCATGCGTGTCAGTGAATCGGACGAGGTTATCTGCCAGGGCAAGAAACTGCAAAACCGTAATGAAAAAGTGGTTTTAGCCTATTATAAGCCGTTGGGTGTTACCTGCACGGAAAAAGACAGATTTGCGGATAAGACGCTTAAGGATGCTTTTTCCTATCCCATCCGTGTAACCTATGCGGGACGGCTTGATAAGGAGACCGAAGGACTTCTTTTAATGACCAATGACGGGGACCTGATTCAGCGTCTGATGCGCGGAACGGAGCATCAGGAGAAGGAGTATATTGTAAAGGTTACCAAGGAACTGCCTGCTGACTTTAAAGAAAAGATGGAAAGCGGTGTATTTTTAAGTGAATTGAACCGCAGGACCAAGCCTTGCCAGGTGGAAATTCTCGGTAAGTATACATTCCGCATTATTCTGACACAGGGACTTAACAGACAGATCCGTCGTATGTGTCAGGAACTGGGACTTAAAGTGAATGCCCTGCAGAGAGTAAGGGTGGCGAATATTACACTCGGTAAATTAAGACCGGGAACCTTCCGCCGTGTAAACGGAGAGGAGTTGCAAGAGTTGTATCGGATGATAGGAAGATAGAGTAATGAATAAAATGGAACGTATGAAGGAGCTGATTGCTCTTTTAAATGAAGCATCAAAGGCATATTACGCAGAAGATAAAGAAATTATGAGTAATTATGAATACGATGCGTTATATGATGAACTCGTGGCATTGGAAGAAGAACTCGGAACGGTTCTTTCCGATTCCCCGACTGTTAATGTCGGCTACGAGGCACTTAGTGAGCTTCCAAAGGAACGTCATGAGACACCAATGCTATCACTTAGTAAGACCAAGGAACGTGAAGAAATCCGTGAGTGGCTTTCAGATAAGGAGGGCTTATTGTCATGGAAATTAGACGGACTGACAGTCGTTCTCACATACGAAAACGGTGAACTGCTTAAAGCCGTTACCCGCGGAAACGGTGAGATTGGCGACGTGATTACGAATAATGCCAGAGTATTTAAGAATCTTCCGCACAGAATCGCTTTTAAGGGTAAATTGGTACTGCGCGGAGAGGCGGTTATTAAGTATTCTGATTTCGAGAAAATCAATGCTTCCATAGATGATGCGGATGAGAAGTATAAGAATCCGCGTAATTTGTGTTCCGGTTCCATCCGTCAGCTTAACAATGAGATTACAGCCAAAAGAAATGTACGATTCTATGCATTTTCATTTGTGTCGGCAACGGACGAAAACGGTGATGTGGATTTTAATAATTCCAAGGAAGCACAGTTTTTGTTTTTAAAACAGCAGGGATTTGAAGTAGTGGATTATTGTAGGGTTGATAAGGATACCGTCATTTCTGCGATTGATGATTTTGCAAAAAAGGTGCAGGATTTTGACATTCCTTCGGACGGTCTGGTATTGACCTTTGAAGATATTGCTTATGGCAAATCGCTTGGCAGAACTGCCAAATCACCAAGGGATTCCATTGCATTTAAATGGCAGGATGAGCTTAGGGAGACGACACTTCTTGAGATTGAGTGGAGTCCCAGCCGTACGGGATTGATTAATCCGGTTGCCATTTTTGAACCGGTTGAGCTCGAAGGAACTACAGTCAGCCGTGCGAGTGTGCACAATGTAAGTGTACTTCGCGGATTAAAACTGGGTATCGGTGATACGATTACCGTGTATAAAGCCAATATGATTATTCCGCAGATTGCACAGAATCTGACGGGCAGTGATACGGTTGAATTGCCTGAATGTTGTCCGGTCTGCGGTGGTGTAACCAAAGTACAGCAGGTGAATGATACGCAGTCTTTGTATTGTATGAATCCGGATTGTGATGCCAAAAAAGTAAAGGCATTTTCTCATTTTGTAAACCGTGATGCTTTGAATATCGAAGGTCTTTCCGAAGCAACTCTGGAAAAGTTTTTGGGAATGGGATTTTTGCATACCTTTACGGATTTGTTTCATCTGGACCGCTATCGTGATGAGATTACCGCTATGGAGGGATTTGGAGAGAAATCATATACCAATCTGATAGAGTCCGTGGATAAAGCACGTCATACTTCTTTGCCGAGAGTTATTTTTGCACTCGGAATTAACGGAATCGGCCTTGCGAATGCAAAAGTAATATGCCGTGAATTTGCCTTTGATGTGGAAGAGATGATTTCGGCAGATAAAGAGCGCCTTGGCAGTATCGATGGCGTAGGAGAAGTTCTGGCGGGGGCATTCTGTGCGTACTTTGCACAAACAGAGAATGTGGAACAGTTTAGGAATCTTCTTTTGGAACTGGATTTAGAGAAAGAAACAATCGACAGAAGTAATGATGCCGTGAACGGAAAAGTATTTGTTGTAACGGGAAGTTTGCAATATTTTGAAAATCGTGATACCTTAAAGACTAAAATAGAAAGTCTTGGAGGAAAGGTAACAGGTAGTGTTACCGGCAAAACAGATGCGTTGATAAATAATGACAGCACTTCGACTTCTTCCAAGAATAAGAAAGCAGCTCAGTTAAATGTACCGGTTATTACGGAAGAAACATTTATCAGGGAATATTTGGGTGTTGAGCCTTCGCAGATATAATATGCACGATTATTTAGCAGGAGATAAGAAATATGCCGATTAGAATTCAGAATGATTTGCCCGTAAAGGAAATCTTGGAAAATGAAAATATATTCGTGATGGATGAATCCCGTGCGATGCACCAGGACATCCGTCCTTTGCAGGTGGGTATTTTAAATCTGATGCCGGTGAAGCAGGATACGGAACTTCATTTATTGCGTTCCATGTCCAATACACCATTGCAGGTGGATATTACATTTATCAAATTAAACAGTCATGTGTCCATGCATACATCCGCGACACATCTGAACAAGTTTTATGTAACATTCGATGAGATTAAGAACCAGAAGTTTGATGGATTTATGATCACGGGGGCACCGCTTGAGCAGATGCCGTTTGAAGAAGTGGATTACTGGCAGGAACTCTGTGAGATTATGGAGTGGACCAAGACTCATGTAACATCTACTTTCCACATCTGTTGGGGGGCGCAGGCAGGATTGTATTATCATTATGGCTTGAACAAGTCAGAACTGCCTAAGAAATTGTTTGGTATTTATAAGCAGCGTGTATTAAACCGTCGCATTCCGCTTGTAAGAGGTTTTGATGATGAGTTTTACGTGCCGCACAGCCGCTATACCGCAATCGATGCTAAGAAGATTCATGATTGTGAGGCTTTGACGGTACTTGCGGAGTCCGACGAGGCAGGGGTTCTTCTTGCGATAGCAAACGGCGGACGGCAGGTGTTTGTACAGGGACATTTTGAATATGACAGACTGACATTGGAAGCGGAGTACCAGAGAGATATTGCCAAAGGACTTCCGATTGATGTTCCGGTGAACTATTATCCGGACGATAATCCGAATGAAAAGCCGATGCTTCAGTGGAGAGCGCATGGTAATACCTTATATTCCAATTGGCTCAATTATTACGTTTATCAGCTCACTCCTTATGATTTGGATAAGGTGGAGTAGGAGTTACATATTATCGGAGGAAATGTGTGGATTTTTTTGCATTTTTTTGGTGAAAATGCAATTTAGTTCTTGAAATTATGCAGATGTAATTGTATATTTATATAGATATGTTTATGAATGGGTAAAAAATAAGGAGGATTAATAATGAAAAAGATTATTTCTATGGTGCTTATTTCAGTAATGGCACTTACATTAGTAGCTTGCGGTGGTTCCGGAGCATCCAAGATGACAATGGGTACAGGCGGAACAGCAGGTACATATTATGGTTACGGCGGAGTTCTTGGTCAGTATATTAAGAACAATGCAGGTATTGATGTAACAGTTGTTTCTACAGACGGTTCTAAGGCTAACATCCAGGGTATCGCTGCAGGCGACTACCAGTTGGGTACTGTTCAGTCAGACGTTATGGCTTATGCTTGGGAAGGTACACGTTCTTTCGAAACAGAAGGTAAGGTTGATTCTTTCCGTACAGTAGCAGGTTTATATGCAGAAGCTGTTCAGTTAGTTACTATGGATCCTGAGATTAAGTCTGTTGCAGATTTAGCAGGAAAGTCCGTTTCTATCGGTGCTCCCGGTTCAGGTGTATATTTCAATGCGGTTGACGTATTAACAGCAGCCGGTTTAACAGAACAGGATATTAACGCACAGTATCAGTCATTTGCTGACAGTGCGGATGCATTAAAGGATGGTAAGATTGATGCTGCATTTATCGTAGCAGGACCTCCAACACCTGCAATCACAGAATTATGTACAACAAATGATGCATACTTAGTTCCTATCGACGGAGCAGTTGCAGATGCATTAATGGCTTCATGTCCATTCTACACTGTACATACAATTCCTGCAGGTACATATAATGGTCAGACAGAGGATGTTCAGACTGTTACTGTTAAGGCTACATTAATCGTTAGCGCATCTGCTTCTGAAGAAGATGTATACAAATTAACAGCAGCTATCTTTGATAACATTGACGCAATCACAGCAGAAAATGCAAAGGGTGCTGAATTAAGCCTCGAAAATGCGACAAGTGGTATGCCAGTTCCGTTCCACGCCGGTGCAGCAAAATACTTTGCTGAAAAAGGAGTATCAGTTAACTAAGAGTAGTTATTAAAAATATTTGGGCTACGACGAGTTTTCGCCGTAGCCTTTTTATACATTTTCAGTTGTAAAATAATCAAGGAGGTTTTCATGGGATTATTTGGAAAAAAAGAAGCTCCGGAAGTTAATGAACCAATGGATCTGGATGCAGTAATGAAGAAATTTGACAGGGAATCCAATACACGTATTTGGGAAGGTAAACCAAAGATTTTGGTTAGCAGTGTATTGGCTGTTTTTTCGTTATTCTGTATCTATGTAACATTGTTCACCAGCTGGTTGGAAGAAATCCGTTTAACTTCCTTTGTGGCATTCATTATTTTTATCGGATATTTGGTATACCCTGCTAAAAAAGGCCAGCAGAAGGTAAATTATATGCCTTGGTATGATATTGTGCTGATGGTTTGCGGTACGGGGGCATTCCTGTATTATACAGCTAATGCCATGACTATTATCCAGCAGGGCAGTAATTTTGAATGGTATCAGATTCTTATCGGTATTGTCGGAATTCTTTCTTTGGCAGAAGTATGCCGCCGAAGTGTAGGTATCCCGATTTTGGTGGTGGCCGGATGTCTGATTCTTTATGCAATGACTTTTGGATTATCCAATCCATCATTTGGCGGTAAATTGAATTATGCAGTCCGTTACCTTTTCTATAGTAAAGAAGGTGTTATGTCCACGCCAATTAATGTTTGCTCTAAATTTATTGTAGTATTTATTATCTTTGGTGCATTCCTTGAGCGTACCGGTATTGCAGACTTTTTTATTAATATTTCAAATGCAGTTGTAGGCGGTTTCTCAGGCGGTCCGGCTAAGGTGGCCGTTGTAGCCAGCGCATTGGAAGGTACGGTTTCCGGTTCATCCGTTGCAAATACCGTAGGTTCCGGGTCGGTTACGATTCCGCTTATGAAGAGAACAGGCTATAAGCCTGAATTTGCAGCAGCGGCAGAAGCGTCTGCTTCGACAGGTGGTCAGATTATGCCTCCGATTATGGGTGCTGCAGCATTTCTTATGGCAGACTATGTAGGTGTTCCATACAGTAATATTGTAGTCCGTGCTATTTTGCCGGCTGTACTTTATTTTGCAGGTGTTTTCATTACTGTTCATTTGGAGGCTAAGAAAGAAGGTCTTCGAGGATTAACCAAAGATGAATTACCAAAGATGAAACCTTTATTAAAACAACTTTATCTGTTGTTCCCATTGGTTTTACTGATTTATTTGGTTGGTACCAGCCAGCGTTCTATCCAGTATGCGGCTGCACTTGCTATTATTGCGACAATTGTAGTTAGTTTGTTTAATAAAGAAAACCGTATTACACCTAAGCGTATCTGGGAAGCACTGGCCGCAGGCGGTCAGGGTATGATTACCGTTGCGGCAGCATGCGGTGTTGCAGGTATGATTGCAGGTACTATTACGATGACAGGACTTGCAAATATGTTAATTAACGGTATTGTTGCACTGGCAGGTAATCAGGTTATTATTGCGCTTGTATTAACCATGCTTTGCTGTATCGTTCTTGGTATGGGTGTTCCGACAACAGCCAACTATTGTATTATGGCAGCGACATGTGCTCCAATCTTAATCCGTATGGGCGTTCCTATGTTAGCAGCACATTTCTTTGTGTTCTACTTTGGTATTGTGGCTGACTTAACTCCTCCGGTAGCATTGGCAGCTTATGCAGGTGCAGCAATTGCACAGGCTAATCCGATGAAGACAGCGTTAACATCTACGAAGCTGGCAATCGGTGCATTTATCGTTCCTTATGTATTTGCATTGAATCCGGCGATGTTGTTTATCGATACAACAGCAGGAGAAATTATATTAATCTGTATTACCTCGCTGGTAGGTATTTTTGCGGTTTCTGCGGCGCTTGAGGGTTATTTCCTTCATCATATGGCGTGGTATGAGAGAGTACTTTGTGTAATTGGTGGATTATTATTAATCTATCCGGGTGTTGTAACAGATGCTATCGGTCTTGCATTAGCAGGATTTGTAGTTGTTATTCAGATTGCAACTAAGAAAAAAGTATCCGCTGTGTGAAAGTGATGGAAATAGAAAAGATGGATGTTAGAAAAAAGGTTGCGCGGTATAGTCTACTATCAACCGTCATACAGGGGATTACGCTTCTTTTAGTTGTGGGACTACTGATTACGATGGTGGTACTGATGTGTTATTTGACCGGCTTTATCGGAGACAGTTTCGAATCAACAAAGAATCTCAATCCTGATGATGTTACTGCCGGTTGGCAGGTTTTGTTTGGTTCCGTGGGCGGTTTGTTTGGCGCATTTGTCGGAATAGTACTTATCGTTGCTATAATCCTCTTAATAGGGCCGATAATTGCCGGGATAATAGTATTAATATACGGAATCCGGACATATAAAAAGAGAGATACGTCTGACTTTAAACGTATGGTCAAAAATGACAGCATTATTAAGTTGGTAATAAATGCAGTATTTGTAATAATGTGTCTGTTTACAATGCCGTCACCAGAAAGTATGAAGGCCTTTGTGTCGCAATTGGATGAAATGCTAATAACTGTGCTTTGTGCGTTGCCATCAATTGTATGCGTGATTATAAGCATCCTGACACTCAAAAATGTAAATTATATTGAAGAACTGCCGGAGGAATCCGAACGGCAATATATAGAGTATAATGAGGATAGATCTCCTTACTTTGGGCAATAATAAGCCCAAAGTAAGGAGATTTTTTTATGTTGTTGATTCAAAATGGTTTACTGTATACAATGGAAAAAGAGGAGCCGTTTTATGGGGATATTCTGATAAAAGACGGAAAGATAGAACGGATTGCAGATAAAATTTCGGCAAGCGACAATATGGAAGTGATTGACGCAAAAGGACTGAATGTATTTCCGGGCTTTATAGATGCACACAGCCATATCGGTATTTCGGAGGAAAAGGTATCGGTGCTGGGGGACAGTTGCAATGAGGGTACGAATCCGGTAACGCCTACCATGCGTGCAATCGACGCAATTAATCCGATGGACAGCGCATTCCATAATGCACTGGCGGTCGGTATTACAGGTGTAATGGTAGGTCCTGGAAGTGCCAATGCCATTGGCGGTCAATTTGCATTCATTAAAACATACGGCAGATGTATGGATGATATGATTGTGCTTGCACCTGCCGCAATTAAGATTGCATTTGGCGAAAATCCGATTACCAATTACGGGACAAATGGAAATATGCCGGCTACAAGAATGGCAATTGCATCATTGATTCGTGAAGAATTGCATAAGGCAAAACAGTATTTCGAAAACCCGGATAAGAATTTACAGGATACGGAATATACTATGGAATGTTATCGGGAACTTTTTGAAGGAAAGATTCCGCTTAAAGCTCATGCACACCGCGCAGATGATATTTTTACGGCTATCCGTATTGCCAAAGAGTTTGGATTGAAACTGACATTGGATCATTGTACGGAAGGACATTTGGTAGCGAAGAAAATTGCAGAAAGTGGTTTTCCTGCGATTGTAGGTCCGTCACTTTCATCCAGAAGTAAGTATGAAGTAAGGGAATTGGATTTTAAAACACCGGGAGTGCTAAAGAAGGCCGGTGTAACGGTAGCGGTTACCTGTGACCATCCGGTTACCCGAATTCAGTATCTTCCTCTTTGCGCAGGAATTGCGGCAAAGGAAGGACTTGGCGAACCGGGTGCCCTGCGGGCAATCACTATTGATGCTGCAAAAATCAGCGGTGTAGATAAGCGACTTGGCAGTTTGAAAGAAGGAAAGGATGCAGATATTGTGATTTATGAAGGGAATCCTTTGGAAATAAAAGGTACTGCTATATTCACAATTGTAGACGGTAAGGTTGTCTGGGAAAAGGATAATCCGCAGTATAAATAACAATAAATACAACTAGCCAATCTAAAAGAAGCGGTTTATAATGAAATACAGCATGATAAAGGGGGATACCATAATGGAAACCATGAAAGATTTTGAACGTGAACTGGAAGCATCTTTTCGTAAGATTCATGTTGGCGATATTATCAAAGGAACCGTTATTGCCGTAAATGAAGAAGAAGTAATTCTGGATTTGCGATACTATACGCAGGGAATCATTAAAGCAGAGGATATCAGCAATGATCCGGGTTTTGTGATGCAGGAAGAGATACATTTGGATGATGTGTTGGAGGCAACCGTCATTTCCATGGATGACGGCCAGGGTAATATTTTATTATCCAGAAAAGAAGCGAATGATGTGCTGGCGTGGGATGTTCTTGCGCAGTATAAAGAAGAAGGAAAGAATCTTACTGTTAAGGTAAATGAAGCCGTAAATGCAGGTGTGGTTGCATACTTAGAGGGAATCAGAGGCTTTATCCCGGCATCCCAGCTTGATATGGGATATGTGGAAGATGTAACACCTTATGTAGGCAAGAGCCTTTCAGTGAAAGTAACAGAAGCAGACAAGGAAAAAGAAAAACTGATTTTGTCTGCAAAAGCAGTTTTACGTGAAGAAGCAAAAGAAGAACATGACCACAAGGTTGCCATGATTGTTCCGGGAACGGTTTTGGAAGGTAAAGTAGAGAGTTTACAGCAATACGGTGCATTTGTGGATTTGAGTGATGGATTAAACGGTCTGGTACACATTTCACAGATTTGCCAGAAACGAATCCGTAAGCCATCCGAAGTGCTGTCTGTTGGTGATGTCGTGAAGGTGAAAGTATTAAATACAGGTGACGGAAAGATTTCATTAAGTATTAAAGCTGTGGAAGAAGAAAGAGAAGTAGAAGAGATGGAAAGCCTGGAAGCACAGGAATACAGTTCTGATGAAAGTGTCGGTACGAGTCTTGGCGATTTGTTTGCGAAACTGAATTTGTAGTCAGAACAGAAATACGTAGATAGGTAGGATAATAAAATGAGCAGATGCGATACATCTGCTCTTTTTGCTGTATGAAATATGTGACGAAATGAATTATTCCGTTGTTTCTAATTCAATTTCATCTACGTTCTGGTCTGTCTTAACACCGGAAATATCATCTTTCTTAGCACAGAAAGCACAGAGACGTGTACGGTTAGCTGCGATAGCCTGTTCTACGGTACCGTAGGTTAATTCATCACTCTGGTTAAGTGACTGGCAATCGTCATGTGTGTGGTAAACTTTACCGAATGGGCTCCAGTATACATCGTTAGCAATTGCTTCGATAGCGGCCTGCTGTTCTTCAACGGAAACCGGGTCAAAGTCATAACTTGCAACACCTCCGATAAGGAGTGCGATAACTGCAACAACGGTTGCGATGGCTTTCGTTTTCTTGTCCGCTTCTTTGTTAATTAATGTAAGGATAACAAACGGAATAAATGCTACGGCACAAGCGATAACGCCCATGTTGTTCCAAAGCCAGAATAAAAATTTGTTCTTCTCACTGGCCGGTTTGATACGGTTTGCTTTTTTCCATAACTGGGCACCGATGATAACAAAGATAAGATCAAGTACAAGTGCAATAATCATCTGTGTAAGTGTGGACATAAAGCTTAAATTGACTTTACCGATAAGCATTAAGTATGCAACTATTTCAAGCGCAATAGCAACAAGCCATAATGCTACGGCACCGATACGAAGACCGGTTGCATTACCTACAGGAGCGGCCTGTTTGTAATTACCTTTTCCCTTTAATGAGCCTGCTTCAACTTCTTTACCGGTATCTGCAGACACGATTTTTTTCTTTTTTGATTCTGCCATGAATATTTCTCCCTCTTCATATGTAATAATTTACTGCAACATTATACTATATATCGGTAAGGCTCGGCAAGTTCTTTACCAAACCGTCATATTTCTTGACATATTTCTAAGCATGTTCCATAATAAAGACGCAAAAAAAGTATATTTTACATATGGAGGACAGTATGGATATAAACAAACTTGCGGGCGTATTACTCGGCTCAGACAGTATTAGTGGATTAAGCAGCCTTACCAAAGTGGCTGATAAGGATGTTAACAGCGTTTTGGCAGAAGCACTCCCTGCTTTGTTACTCGGTGCTAACAATCAGGCAAAGGGAAAAGATACCACAGAAAGTTTTGCGGAAGCGCTTGCAGATCATGCAAAAGCGGATACAAAGGATGTGGAAGGATTTTTCGGTAATATTGACTTGGAAGACGGTGCAAAAATTATCGGACATCTTTTGGGAACCGAGAAATCCGACGTTACCAAAAAAGTTGCTAAGAAAACAGGTGTATCCGATGATAAGACGGCTATGATTTTAGCAGCTGCAGCGCCGTTGCTTATGAGTCTTTTGGGACAGCAGGCAGATGAAGACGATAACAAGAGTGCCGGTGTAGAAGCATTAATCGGGGCACTTCTTGAGAATGTGGATTTGGTGGAACTTTTAACCGGAACATCCTCAAACGATTCCGGCAAGAAAAAAAGTACCAAAAAGAAATCTGCTAAGAAGAAAGAAGACAATAGCGTAGCAGGAGGCCTTTTAAACGGTCTGTTCAAATTATTAAAATAATATTGATAAGAAAAACTCCTTATTCCGGAAGTATACCGGGAATAAGGAGTTTTTGTTTATAGATTCGTAGTAATGGTTAGAGGAAGGTTATACATTTCGTTTAGCAAGTTCCTCAATATACCATTTGCAAATCGGATTCAAATCTTCGTCCGTAAAATCAGTCAGTTTGGTACAGGTAGGAACAAAGGAAGCACTGGATTCATCGCGATTTCCAAGATTCCACATACAGTAACTGATTTGATATTCGTCCATAAGGTCCAACCAAAGAGTACCTTCTTCTTTATTGCCGTCACCATTGCCGTCAGCGGCACAGATACTGAATTCGCTGACAAATAACGGGAGTTTGGCATCGGCAGCATCCGATAATTTCTTGCGGAGTCCGTCGCGATGTGTATCGGCATAGAAATGCAATACATAGCCAAGATTATTGTCACCTGTAATCGGGTCGGCAACCGCTTCATCCACATCCTGTGACCAGGTAGGAGTACCTACAATAATCGGCGCATATTCGTCGTATTTACGGATAATCGGAATAATAGTCTCTGCGTACTTTTTAATATCAGCCCATGTACAATCTACATTTGGTTCATTACAAAGTTCATAGAATACATTGCCGTAGGAATGATATTTCTTAGCAACTTTCTCAAAGAAATCAGCAGCTTGGTCCATATACATAAGAGGATTGGAATCCCTTAAAATATGCCAGTCAATGATCACATAAAGCCCCAGTTCGGTTGCAAAACGTACACCCCTGTCAATAACTTCAAGTAAAGTCTTCTTATTATCTTCGCTACCTACGCAGTAACCATCATCTTCATCTGTGTACATCGCAAGACGTACCACATCCACATGCCATTTGTCACGCATAAATTCAAAGAAATCCCTGTTCACATACTCAGGATACCAGGATAATCCATGTGTAGAATAGCCGCGAAGCTGAACAACCTTACCGTCACAATCAACCAATTTACCTTCTTTGTTAAAGTACAAAGCCCCATGTTTGTCATATTTTGTCTTCATATACCTTCTCCTTAAAAATATATACTGGCGCTATCACCAAAATGCGTCTATACTTAAAGATAGCAATACATATTCCCCATTAAGATTATTATACAATATTATGCAAAATAGAAAAGGGAAAATCAGAAATAAAAGAAGAAAATGGAAGTGAATACCATGAAAATCGACCCTAATACAATATCCATTAATTACATAAAAAAAGAACCCTTCACAGGCGGTTATAAGGGTATGCGCTACCGCCTCATAAAAAACAGTGAGGGCATGGAAGTTACCATCTGGCCCGAGCCATATAATTTCATGCATACACCGGATGAAAAGAAACAATCCAAACAGTTTCCACTTACCGTTGATGGACGGAACGAAGCAGTAGAGTGGTTGAATGAGCAGTATGAGCAACAGAAGCAGCTCTGGGACTTAGCCCTCCATACCGCTTGGACAGTACAGTAGGAAAAAGAACCGGTGCTTTTGGCACCGGTCCTTTATTTCTTTACATTTTTATGCGCCGTGGAGAGCATAAGCTTGATGCGGTTTAATTGGTTTACTTCGCTGGCACCCGGATCGTAGTCGATGGCTACGATGTTGGACTGTGGGTAGCGCTTGCGGATTTCCTTGATAACCCCTTTGCCGACTACATGGTTTGGAAGACAGCCGAATGGCTGTGTACAAACTATGTTTGAGGCGCCACTATGAATTAATTCTAACATTTCACCCGTTAAGAACCAACCCTCACCGGTTTGGTTACCGATGGATACGATTGGTGCTGCATATCGGGCAAGTTTTTCAATCTTTGTCGGTGGTTCAAAATGACGGCTTCTCTTAAATGCCTTTGTGGCCGGGTTTCTTATAAATTCAATTGCTTTAATTCCAAGAGCGGAAATACGGGCGGTTTTTTTGCTGGTACCGAAATGTTCTGCCTTATAAATCTGGTTGTAGAAGCAGTAGAGTAAAAAGTCAAGCAAATCAGGAACAACAGCTTCGGCTCCTTCTGATTCCAGAAGTTCTACCAGATGATTATTGCCGGCAGGTGAGAATTTGACAAGTATTTCACCTACAACACCGACTCTAGGTTTTACCATGTTTTCATCTATCGGAATAGTATCGAAATCTTTGATAATGGCTTTCATCAATCGGCTTAGACCGCCAAGAGTGGGGCGTTTGCCGGAAACGAAAGCAGCCGCTTCTTTTTTCCATTTTTCATGAACTTCATTCACACTTCCCGGAACAAGCTCATAAGGACGCATACGGTAAACGCATTTCATAAATACGTCACCGATTGCCGCTCCAAACAGAACACGTGTCAATAGGTTGGCATCCATCTTAAAGCCCGGATTTTTCTCAAGGCCTGAAAGGTTAAGCGAAATAACAGGAATATAATCCATGCCGGCTTTTTTGAGTGCGCGGCGGATAAAACCGATATAGTTAGTTGCACGGCAGCCACCGCCTGTCTGTGTGATAACCAGTGCTGTTTTATGTAAGTCATATTTGCCGGAGTGCAGGGCATCCATTAACTGGCCGACTACCAAAAGTGACGGATAGCAGGCGTCGTTATTTACGTATTTCAGACCCGTATCAACACAGTGTCGGTTGTCATTCTGTAATACTTCCAGATTATAGCCGCAGGCACGGAAGGCAGGTCCCAGTAAATCAAAATGAATCGGAGACATCTGCGGACATAAAATAGTGTAGTCCTTGCGCATTTCTTCCGTAAACAATACTTTATTAATTGCAGAAGAGCGGATTTTTCTTGTTTCGTTTTTCTTTTCACGGACTTTAATGGCAGCAATTAACGAACGGATACGGATTCTTGCGGCACCTAAATTGTTGACTTCGTCAATCTTTAAACAGGTGTATATTTTGCCGGAACCGGATAAAATATCATTTACCTGATCGGTTGTTACGGCATCCAAACCGCAACCGAAAGAGTTAAGTTGTACCAAATCCAGGAAGTCAGTAGTTTTTACATAACTTGCAGCCGCGTATAAACGGGAATGGTACATCCACTGGTCGGAGACAATTAACGGACGCTCCGGTTTTGCCAGATGGGATACGGAATCCTCAGTTAATACGGCAATATCATAGCCGGTAATCAGCTCCGGAATACCGTGGTTGATTTCAGCGTCCAGATGGTAAGGACGGCCGGCAAGAACGATACCGCGCTTATTATTCTCCTGAAGCCAGGCAATGGTTTCTTCCCCTTTCTTTTTCATATCTTCACGGACTGCAGCAAGTTCAAGCCATGCAGCATGAACGGCCTCTGTTATTTCAGAAGCAGGGATTTCGGAAAACTCTTTGATTAATTCCTGTGCAATAACTGCTTCATCCCGGAAAGATAAAAACGGATTACGAAGTACAGCCTGGCCGGATGTGATTTCTTCCATATTGTTTTTGATGTTTTCACAATAGGAAGTTACAATCGGGCAGTTGTAATGGTCATTGGCTTCGTCAAATTCCTTACGCTCATAGAAAAGAGCAGGGTAGAAGACAAAATCCACATTGTGTTCAATTAACCATTTTACATGACCGTGGGCGAGCTTTGCGGGATAACATTCCGATTCACTCGGAATGGATTCAATACCAAGCTCGTACAGTTTATGGGTAGAACTCGGTGAGAGCACTACCTGATATCCCAGTCCGGTAAAGAAAGTAAACCAGAACGGGTAATTTTCATACATGTTAAGGACTCGTGGGATGCCGACTTTTCCCCTTGTGGCAACATCTGCTGACAGCGGTTCGTATGAGAACAGGCGCTTTAATTTATAAGCAAATAAATTCGGCACATTGGACTCACTTTTAGCTTTGCCGAGACCTCTTTCACAACGGTTACCGGAGATGTACTGACGGCCTCCGGTAAAACGGTTAATGGTCAGACGGCAGTTGTTGGTACAGCCTTTGCATTTTGCCATGCTGGTTTCAAATTCCAGTTCATCAATCTGCTTAACGGAAAGCATTGAAGTGGAATAACCCGGAGTATATCGTTCGCGGGCAATCAGCGCGGCACCGAAAGCGCCCATGATTCCGGCAATATCCGGACGGATGGCTTCGCAGTTTGCAATCTTTTCAAAAGAACGCAGTACGGCATCATTGTAGAAAGTACCGCCCTGTACAACGATATTGTTGCCAAGTTCCGATGCATCGGAAACTTTGATAACCTTAAATAAGGCATTTTTAATGACGGAATAAGCAAGTCCGGCAGAAATATCGGCAACACTTGCGCCTTCTTTCTGGGCTTGTTTTACTTTTGAGTTCATAAAAACGGTACAACGCGTACCAAGATCAATTGGATGAGCAGCAAACAAAGCCGCTTTTGCAAAATCCTGTACACTGTAATTTAAGGACTTGGCAAAGGTCTCAATAAAGGAACCGCAGCCGGAGGAACAGGCTTCGTTTAATAAAACGCTGTCAACCGTCTTGTTTTTAATCTTAATACATTTCATATCCTGACCGCCGATATCTAAGATGCAGTCGACTTCCGGATTGAAAAATGCGGCAGCATAGTAATGTGCTACGGTTTCCACTTCGCCGTCATCTAATAAAAGTGCAGCCTTCATCAATGCTTCACCATAACCTGTAGAGCAGGAACGTACGATATGTGCGGATGGCGGAAGCATATTATAAATATCCTTGATTGCTTCAATGGCAGTATTAAGAGGACTGCCGTTGTTATTGCTGTAGAAGGAGTGTAAGAGGGCACCGTCTTCTGCTACAAGGGCAATCTTGGTGGTTGTGGAACCGGCATCAATACCTAAATAGCAGTTGCCGGAGTATGTAGCTAAATCCGCTGTACGGATACAATGCTGTTCATGACGTTTGCGGAATGCGTCGTAGGAAACTTCATCTTCAAAAAGAGGTTCCATACGTTCCACTTCAAATTCCATATGGATGTCGGAAGATAGTTTGTCAACCATATCCTCCATGGAGTAAAAACAGTCATCTCTGGCATTCAAAGCAGAGCCCATTGCCGCAAACAAATGGGAATTATTAAGTTCTATGGTATGCTCCTCATCCAACTTAAGCGTACGGATAAAAGAAGCCTTTAATTCAGATAAAAAGTGAAGCGGACCGCCAAGGAAGGCAACATGACCACGTATTGGTTTACCGCAGGCAAGACCGCTGATAGTCTGGTTAACAACCGCTTGGAAAATGGAAGCCGATAAATCTTCCTTTGTGGCACCGTCATTGATAAGCGGCTGGATATCGGTTTTGGCAAAAACACCGCATCTTGCCGCAATGGTATATAAAGAATTGTAGTTCTTAGCGTATTCATTAAGACCGGTAGCATCTGTCTGTAAGAGGGAGGCCATCTGGTCGATAAAAGACCCTGTACCGCCGGCACAGATACCGTTCATACGCTGCTCCACATTACCGCCTTCAAAATAAATGATTTTGGCATCTTCACCACCAAGTTCGATGGCAACATCTGTTTTGGGTGCAAATTCCTGAAGGGAAGTGGATACGGCAATTACTTCCTGAACAAAAGGAACATTCAGGTGGTTGGCAAGCGTGAGTCCGCCCGAACCGGTAATCATCGGATGTAAAGTAATATTTCCCACTTCCCGGGATGCTTTGATCAGTAATGAATGTAAAGTTTCTTTAATATTTGCAAAGTGACGCTCATAATCTGCAAACAAAAGGGTATGAGCATCATCTAAAATGGCAATCTTAACGGTAGTGGAACCGATATCAATGCCGAGCGTGTACTTATTATTGTTCATAAATAATACCTGTCCTTATCGAAATATATATAAATAAGTAGTTTATTTATCGCAATCTTTTGTATTATACGCCCCGTTTTTTCAAAGTTCAACGGAAACAAAATAAAGAAAATAAATTTTTATAAAATCGTTATTTTGTTTAAAATAAATTTATCTTTTGTTTGGCAGATACAGAAAAACATAAGAATTAATTAAGGCGGGCTTTGTTTACTTTTGGGCGTCGGATTGCTATAATGTCCCTAGCAATTTATTTCACAATACATATCATGCAGAAAGGCTTGGTCTATATATATGAAAAATGATTTTGGAAAGAACTTTGAAAAGAAATTTTCCAAATATGCAATCCCAAATTTGTCTTTGTATCTGGTGCTGTGTTATGCATTTGGATATTTGATTCAGACTGTAAATGTCAATTTTTTAAGTTATCTGACACTGGATCCGGTGATGATTTTACAGGGACAGGTATGGAGACTTGTAACATGGCTGGTTATTCCGCCGTTTACGGATAACATCTTTTTTACATTGCTGACATTGTATTTTTATTACAGTATCGGTACGACCCTGGAGAGAGTATGGGGGACTTACCGCTATAACTGTTATCTGTTTTCGGGAATGTTGTTTACCATTATAGGAAGTTTCGTTCTGTATGCAATTTATGCGGTACTTGGTATGGGCAATGTGTCCTTTGGAGCGCTTTTCAGTACCTATTATGTAAATATGTCTATTTTCCTGGCGTTTGCAGCTACTTTTCCGGAGATGCAGGTTCTGCTCATGTTTATTATTCCGGTAAAAGTAAAGTATATGGGTATTATTTACGGTGTCTATCTTGTATTGCAGTGTCTGATGGGCGGTATTATTAATTGGGTGGTAATCGGCTCTTCCCTGCTGAATTTCCTTGTATTTTTCTTTACATCAAGGAACCGCATCCGCATGAGTCCGAAGCAGATGAAACAGCGGCAGCAGTTTAGAAAGGAAGTGCATCATACTGCGAGAGTTACACGGCACAAATGCGCTATCTGCGGACGTACGGAAGAAACTAACCCGGAGTTGGAGTTCCGTTTCTGCTCAAAGTGTAACGGCAATTATGAGTATTGTCAGGACCATTTATTTACCCATAAACATGTGGAATAGTGATACAGAAAGGTATTATCATGAATCAGGAATTAGAATTTGCCAAAACTTTGGAAGAAGTCAGAAAGCTTGCAGTATCCCAGGGGAATGTAATTTCCAAAGAACAAGTGGAAGAAGCATTCGATGCAATCGGAATGAAGGATGAGCAGTTGACGTTGATATATGACTATTTAAAGCAAAAGAAAATCGGTATCGGCCAGCCGGTTGATTTGGATGAGTATTTAACCGGTGATGATAAAGATTTTCTTGCCGATTATTTGGAGCAAATAGGGGAACTGCCTGTTTTGTCAGAGGGAGAGAAAGAAGCGTATTTTATTTCAGCCATGGCAGGTGATGGTATCGGTAAGGCCAAGACTATCGAGATACTGCTTCCCGATATTGTGGATATTGCCAAATTATATACCGGACAGGAAGTCCTTTTGGAGGATTTAATCGGCGAAGGCAATGTAGCACTGGCGATGGGTGTTGAGATGCTGGGCGCACTTGAGAAGCCGGATGAAGTACCGGGAATGCTTGCCAAAATGGCAATGGATGCAATGGAAGAGTTAATCCGTGAGACAGAGGATGACCACAAGAGTGACCGTAAAATTGCGGATAAAGTGAATGAAGTATCTGCAGAAGCGCAGAGACTGGCCGAATCTTTAAGTCGTAAGATAACAGTGGAAGAATTAATGGAAGAAACCGGTTTTTCCGAAAAGAAGATAAAAGATGCCATCCGCATGAGCGGAAATAAGATAACATATTTTGAGGGTGCAGATGAATAATGATTATAAGTACGTCATGCATGATTTGACGAATATCTATATCGGAGCAAAATATACATACGATGAACTTATGGACAACGATGAGGTTCCGTTTAAATTTAAGGTAATTCTTTCACATTACATGTTAAAAGAGATTGCCGGCAATACTACTTTGGAGAACCATTTGTTTTTTTTAAAACCAACCGATGAATCCTATATGATTTTCAAACAGATGAAGGCAAAGTTTAAACTGAATGTGTTCCGTGAAGACGGTCATGGCAAGGGGAAACCGGGCTATGTACACAAAGAGTATAAGGTGCAGGAGATTGTAGAAGGTCCGGAGTCTGCCTTTTTGCATGAAAATATGAATCAGATTTTTGTGGAAGAACTGCATATTACTTCGCTGGGACTTTTAGCGGTAAGTATATAAGGAGAGAGAATTTGATGCGGATTGAAGAAGTAAAAGCATATGAAATATTGGAAGAAAAGCAGATTGCGGAGTTAAATACCCGTGCGTATCTGCTTCGACATAAGAAGACAGGGGCAAGAGTTGCCCTGATGGAGAATCAGGACGAGAATAAGGTGTTCTATATCGGATTCCGTACTCCGCCAAAGGAAAGTACCGGTGTTATGCATATTCTTGAACATTCGGTTTTGTGCGGTTCTAAGGCATTTCCGGTAAAGGATCCTTTTATCGAACTTGCCAAGGGCTCATTGAATACTTTTTTAAATGCAATGACCTATCCGGACAAGACTGTGTATCCGGTTGCCAGCTGCAATGACAAGGATTTTCAGAATCTGATGCATGTGTATTTGGATGCGGTATTTTATCCGAATATTTACAATACCGATATGACCTTCCGTCAGGAGGGCTGGCATTATGAGATGGACAGTGCGGATGACGAACTGACAATTAACGGGGTTGTGTATAACGAGATGAAGGGAGCGTTTTCTTCTCCGGATGATGTACTTGAGAGGGAAATTTTCAATTCTTTATTCCCGGATACTCCGTACAGTGAAGAGTCCGGTGGTGACCCGAAGGTGATTCCTGAATTGACTTATGAGCATTATCTGGATATTCACAGACAGTATTACCATCCGTCCAATTCCTATATTTATTTGTACGGCAATATGGATATGGCAGAAAAACTCATGTTTATCGATGAGCAGTATCTGTCTTCTTTTGATGCCATTACCGTGGATTCGGCTATTCCGACACAGGAAGCGTTTGCCGATGTGCATGAGGTGCATAATTACTTTTCAATCACTGAGAATGAGCCGGAAAAAGAGAATACCTATCTTAGCTATAACTGTGTAACCAATGACTGTTTGGACCGCAAAGCCTATATTGCATTCCAGGTAATTGATTATGCACTTTGTTCGGCGCCGGGAGCTGTGTTAAAACAGACTTTACTGGATGCCGGAATCGGTAAAGATATTTACAGTTTTTATGATAACGGTATTAAACAGCCATATTTTAGCGTGGTTGCAAAGAATTCCGATGCCTGCAAAAAAGAAGAATTCATTCGTTTGATTGAAGAAGTTCTTACAGATGTTATTGGGAAAGGTTTTGATAAGGATACCCTTCGTGCTGGTCTGAATTATTATGAATTCAAGTATAGGGAGGCGGACTTCGGTTCGTATCCTCCGGGGCTTATGTACGGTTTGCAGATGTTTGACAGCTGGTTATACGACGATACTAAGCCATTCATCCATATTGAGGCAGATGACACGTTTAAACAGCTTCGCGAAGATATCGAAACAGGATATTTCGAAGAATTGGTAAAAACAGCAATCCTTGAAAACAACCATAAATCGGTTGTTATGGTAGAGCCGAAGAAGAATCTTGTGGAACAGGAAGAAAAACAGTTAAAAGAGAAATTAGCAGCCTACAAGGATTCCTTAAGCGATGAGCAGATTGCAAAGATTGTAGAGGATACAGCGCTTCTTACCGAATATCAGGAAAGAGAGGATGAGCCTGAGAAACTGGCTTGTATTCCGGTCCTTGAAAGGGAAGATATTAAGAAAGAGACGGAACGTCTTTACAACGAGGTTAGAAGTATTGGGGAAAGAACATGTTTGTATCATCCGATATTTACAAACGGAATTGATTATGCGCGTATAATTTTCAAGGTCAAAGCAGTTCCGAAGGAATATTTCCCATATCTTGGATTGTTGAAATCAGTATTGGGTTATGTGGCGACAGAACATTATTCCTATGCCGAATTATTTAATCTGATTCACTTGAATACGGGCGGAATGGTTCCGGTAGTGAATGTATATACCAATTCTAAGGATTTGGATGATATTACGATTAGTTTTGAAATGAAAATCAAGACCCTTAAGGGTAAATTGCCGAATGCCTTTGAGTTACTGGATGAGATTTTGTTTACTTCCTGTCTGACGGATATAAAGCGTTTGCAGGAGATTTTAGGGGAACTTAAATCACGCATGCAGTCCAATATGATTTCTGCGGGACATCATGTGGCAGCAGGACGTGCGGCTTCTTATTTTTCGAAGTCGGCGGCAATCCAGGATACACTTACGGGGCTTCCTGCATATCGTCTGGTAGACCGTATTGAAGGGGATATGGATGCATATGCGGATGAATTAATCGCCGGATTAACAGGTATTTGCAAATATCTGTTCACGCAGGAGAATCTGATGTTTGATTTTACGGGTGAAGAGTCTGAGTATAATGAATTTGTTTCACTGGCGGATGCTTTCGAAAAGAAACTTCCGAAAGCAGGGATGTCTGCAGAGACCATACCTGTTACCCCGGAAAAGAAGAATGAGGGACTTTTGTCTTCATCCCAGGTACAGTATGTGTGCCGTGCCGGAAATTACAGAAAAGACGGACTTTCTTATACCGGTGCATTAAGGGTACTGAAAGTGATTATGGGTTATGACTATCTTTGGAATCAGGTACGTGTAAAAGGCGGTGCATACGGTTGTATGTGCAGTTTTTCCAAGAGCGGGGACAGTTATTTTGTGTCTTACCGTGACCCGAACCTTTCTAAGACAGTGGATGTATACGAACAGGCGGCGGAATATATTGCGGCATTTTCGCAGGATGACAGAAGTATGACCCAGTATATTATCGGAGCCATCAGTGAAGTAGATACGCCACTCACACCGGCGTCTAAGGCTTTACGTTCCTTAACTGCCTATATGACTAACCAGACGGAAGATGATTTCCAGAAAGAAAGGGATGAATTGCTTACAGCAACACAGGACACGATCCGTGGTTTGGCAGCACATGTACGCAGTTTTGTGGGGCAGAATTATTTTTGTGTAGTCGGAAATGACGAAAAAATTAAAGAAGCTTCGGGAATGTTTGATACAGTAGCGGATTTATATTAGAGTACAAAGGAGGAATTTTTATGAAGAAAAGGTTGTTAACAGTTGGTTTTGCACTTGTTTTATCTGTTTCTCTGGCAGCCTGCGGTACCAGCTCGAGTGAAGCAGATTATTCTGCGCCGGAGGGAAAATATGAATATCCGGCAGCGGAAGAAGCGGCTGCAGAGATTGCTTACGATTCGTATTATGAGGAAGAGGCCGTTGAGACAGAGATGGGGGATGCGGGTAATGGCGCAGAGGCTCCGGAAGTAAATGAGTCTGCGACATCGCAGCGTAAATTGATTAAGACAGTGGAACTGTCTGTAGAAACTAAAGAATATGACAATCTGATGGTTTCACTTGAAAAGCAGATTGAAGATCTCGGCGGATATGTTGAGTCGCTGAATGCTTATAACGGTAGTTATTACAGCGGGCGAATCAATCGTTCCGCCAGCATTACAGCGAGAATTCCGGCAGACAAATTGGACGGATTCGTAAAACAGATGGGCGAAGAAGCTAATATTGTGGACCGTAATGAATCCGTTGAGGATGTGACTCTCCAGTATGTGGATTTGGACAGCCATGCCAGAATGCTGGAGGAAGAGCAGGAGAGACTTCTTGAACTTTTGGAAAATGCAGAGACCATCGAAGATATTATTACGATTGAAGGACGTTTATCAGAAGTTAAGTATCAGCTTGAGAGCATGAAGTCCCAACTTAGAACTTTTGATAACAAGGTTACATACAGTACGGTACATATTTATATTGACGAAGTAAAAGAATTGACACCGGTTGTGGAACAGACGGCAGGTGAAAGAATTGCGGAAGGATTTGCAGAGAGTATCCGTGATATCGGCGAAGGATTTAAAGAGTTCTTTATCGGATTTGTTATCAATTTACCATATATTGTTGTATGGGCAGTTATTATTGCAATTGTTGCATTTGTAGGATATAAGGTTGTTAAGGTAATTGACAAACGTTCTGCACGCAAATGGGAAGAACGCCAGAAGAACGGTGTGGTAAAATCTCTGTACGTACAGCGTCCGAATGCAAAAAATGTGAATGAAACGACCGAAAATAAGACAGAATAGGAGCATCTATGAGTGAAATGAAAAAGGCAGGTTTTGCCTCCATCATCGGTAGACCGAATGTGGGAAAATCCACACTTATGAACCGGATTATCGGGCAGAAGATTGCCATTACATCCAGCAAACCGCAGACAACAAGAAACCGTATCCAGACAGTGTATACGGGTGAGGAAGGACAGATTGTTTTTCTGGATACACCGGGGATTCACAAATCCAAGAACAAGCTTGGTGAATATATGGTAGGTGTTGCCAGACGCTCGATAGATGATGTAGATGTTGTTTTGTTTTTGGTAGAGCCGACAACATTTATCGGAGCCGGCGAGAAGAGTATTATCGAAGATTTGAAAAAATCCGGGTTACCTGTTATTTTGGTAATCAATAAGGTGGATACAATTAAACAGGATGATATTCTTGCGGTTATCGATACTTACAGTAAAGAGATGGAGTTTGATGAGATTATTCCGGTTTCAGCTAAGGAAGGCAATAATGTAGATACACTTCTTGGGTGTATTTTCAAATATCTTCCGGAAGGAATTCCGTTCTATGATGAAGATACGATTACGGACCAGCCGGAACGCCAGATCGTGGCAGAACTTATCCGTGAAAAGGTTTTGCGCCTTATGAGTGATGAAATTCCGCACGGAGTAGCGGTTGCCATTGACAGCATGAAGTTTGAAAAGAAACTCTGCCGTATTGATGCTACCATTATTTGTGAACGTGATTCCCATAAGGGAATGATTATCGGAAAACAGGGAGCC
Source organism: Lachnospiraceae bacterium (assembly GCA_017621115.1). Next base: position 5,041 of record JAGATU010000071.1, on the reverse strand, counting down.
ATGCTTAAAAAAATCGGTTCCCAGGCACGTCCCGAGATTGAAGATATGCTTGAAACAAAAGTCTTTTTACAACTTTGGGTTAAGGTCAAAAAAGATTGGAGGGACAGCGATTTCCTTTTGAAAAATTTTGGCTATGATGCCAAAGAAACCGAATAGAATCCGACTGATTTGCAGACCCTATCTGTGTAGAAAAAAACGGATATGGGGGTACAGGACGGATGAATGAAATGAGTTACTGGGATCAATTTGCCGGTTCGGGAAAAGTGGAAGACTATTTGAAATATAAGGAACAGACAAACGGATACAAAAGTGCCGAAGGAGAAACAGTAAGTGCAGGATTTAGCAGTCGTCACAGGGATGATTATCAAGGCAGTGCCTATCGGTGAATACGATAGGCGCCTTGTTTTATTAACTAAAGAACGTGGTAAAATCTCTGCCTTTGCAAGAGGTGCCAGAAAACCAAGCAGCAGATTTGTGGCGGCGACCAATCTGTTTTGTTTTGGTACCTTCAAACTGTATCAGGGAAGGGATTCCTATACCCTTGCCGAGGCTGAAATATCCAATTATTTCGAGGACCTTCGCATGGATTTTGAGGGCGCATATTATGGTATGTATTTCCTCGAAATTGCGGATTATTATACCCGTGAGAATAATGACGAACGTGAAATGTTAAAATTATTGTATCAATCCCTGCGGGCATTGTCGGTTCCGTCCTTGTCCCATCAATTGGTACGTTGTATATACGAACTGAAGTCTGTTATTGTTAACGGCGAATTCCCGGGGCTTCCTGAAGGGAAATCTTACCTGCTGGCAACGGAGTATACAGTAGATTACATAGTGAATAGTTCAATCGAAAAACTATATACTTTTATAGTTACAGAAGAAGTTTTGAATGAATTAAAGGGAATTGCATCCAAAATATCTAAATTATGTTTATCAGCTCATTTTCATTCTTTGGATATTTTAGATACATTGGAATAAAAATTTTGTGCAGATTAAATATTAGGTTTTGCGAAGAGGGATATCATAACACGACCCTCTGCAAACGTCGGCACTTAGGCTGTGTTTTTTACAGCCTTAGGTGCCGTTACGTTTAAAGGGAGCGAAAGCGAGTCGTGGTTGATATCCCTCTTTGCGAAACAATATATAATCTGTACAAAATTTTCCCCTAAAGTATCTTGAAAAAAACAATGTAAGAGTTGAAATGATATACAAAATTTTGTATAATATGGTGGTATAAATAGGAGTAGAAGAAGTATGAAAAGAAATATAGGGGTTTGGAAGAGAATAGAAGGTGTATTGGTATCATGCCTTCTTTTTATTTTTCTGACCGGATGCAACGAAGAAATTGTGTTGCGTGACGGAACCAATCTGCAGCTTGATAAAGAAGGCGGCGTGACGGTTACCTACATAGAGGAGTTCCCATCCGACTACTATGATGTGACAGAACTTGAAGCAATGAATGCTGAGGAAGTGGCAGAATATAATGCTGAGGCAGGAGAAGAAGCAGTAACCGTGATATCCACGACTACGGACGGAAGCAAGATTACACTTGCGATGCATTTTGCCGATATGGAAGATTATGGCGATATGAACGGGCTTCCGGTATACAGCGGTACCGTTTCACAGGCGCAGGCGATGGGATATGATTTACACCGTAATTTTACGGATGCCAAGACAGGTGAATTGCTTGCGGATATTAACTGGGATGATTTGGCAAATAAACATGTTGTTGTTATTAGCGAAGAAGTTACTTTGTATCCATACAACAAGATAGAGATGGTAACGGATAATGTTAAAGTATCCGAAGACAGGAAAGTGGCAACGGTAACGGGCGGGGAACAGGCAGTTATCGTGTTCAAATAATATATAGCTTAATAGCGGAAATGAGGAAATTATGGAAAAGACAATGGAAAAAATTGTTGCACTTGCAAAAGCAAGAGGATTTGTATATCCGGGTTCTGAGATTTACGGCGGACTTGCCAATACATGGGATTACGGTAATCTCGGTGTGGAATTAAAGAACAATGTTAAAAAAGCATGGTGGCAGAAATTTGTAATGGAGAATCCATACAATGTTGGTGTAGACTGTGCGATTTTAATGAACCCTCAGACATGGGTGGCTTCCGGACATCTTGGCGGATTTTCGGATCCTTTGATGGATTGTAAAGAATGCCATGAGCGTTTCCGTGCAGATAAGATTATCGAAGATTATGCGGCTGAGAATAATATGACTTTGGACGGAAGCATTGATGGATGGAGCCAGGAACAGATGAAGGCATTTATCGAAGATAATAATGTTCCATGTCCTTCATGCGGTAAGCATAACTTTACGGATATCCGTCAGTTTAACTTAATGTTCAAGACATTCCAGGGTGTTACTGAGGATGCTAAGAATACGGTATACCTTCGTCCTGAAACAGCACAGGGTATTTTTGTTAACTTTAAGAATGTTCAGAGAACTTCCCGTAAGAAAATTCCTTTCGGTATCGGACAGATTGGTAAATCATTCCGTAACGAAATTACACCGGGTAACTTTACATTCCGTACAAGAGAATTTGAACAGATGGAATTGGAATTCTTCTGTGAGCCTGATACAGACCTTGAATGGTTCGCATACTGGAAGCAGTTCTGTATTGACTGGTTGCAGACACTTGGTATTAAGCCGGATGAAATGCGTGTAAGAGACCATGACAAGGAAGAATTATCATTCTACTCCAAAGCGACAACCGATATTGAGTTCTTATTCCCATTCGGTTGGGGCGAATTATGGGGTATTGCAGACAGAACAGACTATGACTTAACACAGCATCAGAATGTTTCCGGTCAGGATATGAGTTATTTCGATGACCAGAAGAACATCAAATATGTTCCATACGTTGTAGAACCTTCACTTGGTGCAGACCGTGTTGTTTTGGCATTCTTATGTGCTGCTTACGACGAAGAAGAAATCGGAGAAGGCGATGTACGTACCGTATTACATTTCCATCCGGCACTTGCACCTGTTAAGATTGGTGTGCTTCCGTTGTCTAAGAAACTTAATGAAGGCGCAGAGAAGATTTTTGCCCAGTTAAGCAAGAAGTATAATTGTGAATTTGATGACAGAGGTAATATCGGTAAGAGATACCGCCGCCAGGATGAAATCGGTACTCCGTTCTGTATTACATATGACTTTGAGTCTGAAGAAGACCAGTCTGTAACTGTACGTTTCCGTGATTCCATGGAACAGGAAAGAATTAAAATTGAAGATTTGGATGCATACTTTGCAGATAAGTTTTCATTTTAAGATAAATTGACAAAGGAGAGATAGTAAATGGCAAAATGGGTTTATTTGTTTGAAGAAGGCGATGCTTCTATGCGTAATCTTCTCGGTGGAAAAGGTGCAAACCTTGCTGAAATGACAAAAATTATCGGTGCGGATGTAGTACCACAGGGCTTTACAATCACAACTGAAGCTTGTACACAGTATTACGAAGACGGTCGCAGAATCAACGATGAAATTCAGGCACAGATCAATGAATATATCGTGAAAATGGAAGAAATCACGGGTAAAAAATTCGGTGATTTGGAGAATCCGTTACTTGTATCAGTTCGTTCCGGTGCCAGAGCTTCCATGCCGGGTATGATGGATACTATCCTTAATTTAGGTCTTAACGAAGAAGTAGTTAATACAATGGCAGCAAAATCAGGCAACCCTCGTTGGGCTTGGGACTGCTACAGACGTTTCATTCAGATGTATTCTGATGTAGTTATGGAAGTTGGTAAGAAATACTTCGAAGAACTCATCGATGAAATGAAAGAAAAGAAAGGTGTTACACAGGACGTAGACCTTACAGCAGAAGATTTAAAAGAATTAGCTAATCAGTTTAAGGCTGAATACAAAGCAAAAATCGGTGAGGACTTCCCTACAGATCCTAAGGTGCAGTTAATGGGCGCTATCCAGGCTGTATTCCGTTCATGGGACAACCCTCGTGCAAACGTATACCGTCGTGACAATGATATCCCTTATTCATGGGGAACAGCTGTAAACGTACAGTCCATGGCTTTTGGTAATATGGGTGATGACTGCGGTACAGGTGTTGCATTTACACGTGACCCGTCTACAGGCGAGAAGAAACTCATGGGTGAATTCTTAACAAATGCCCAGGGTGAAGACGTAGTAGCAGGTGTTCGTACTCCGATGCCAATTGCTCAGATGGAAGAAAAATTCCCTGAAGCTTTTGCTAAATTCTCAGAAATTTGTGCAAGACTTGAAAACCATTACAGAGATATGCAGGATATGGAATTTACTGTAGAAAACCAGAAACTCTATATGCTTCAGACACGTAACGGTAAGAGAACAGCTCAGGCAGCTCTTAAGATTGCTTGTGATTTGGTTGATGAGGGAATGAGAACAGAAGAAGAAGCTGTTGCAATGATTGATCCTCGTAACTTAGATACATTATTACATCCACAGTTCGATGCAGCTGCTCTTAAGGCGGCTACACCACTCGGAAGAGGTCTTGGCGCATCTCCGGGTGCTGCCTGCGGTAAAGTCGTATTTACAGCAGATGACGCTGTTGCATGGGCTGAAAGAGGAGAAAAAGTCGTATTAGTACGTCTTGAAACTTCTCCTGAAGATATCACCGGTATGAAAGCTGCTCAGGGTATCTTAACAGTTCGTGGTGGTATGACATCCCACGCAGCCGTAGTTGCACGTGGTATGGGTACATGTTGTGTTTCCGGTTGCGGTGACATCAACATGGATGAAGAAAACAAGAAATTTACATTAGCCGGCCAGACATTTACAGAAGGTTCTGAAATCTCTATCGACGGTACAACAGGTAATATCTATGGTGGAATTATTCCTACAGTAGACGCTGTTATTGCAGGTGAATTCGGAAGAATCATGGCTTGGGCAGATAAATATCGTACTCTCAAAGTTCGTACAAACGCAGATACACCTGCTGATGCACGTAAGGCACGTGAACTTGGTGCAGAAGGTATCGGTCTTTGCCGTACAGAGCATATGTTCTTTGAAGAAGACAGAATTGCAGCATTC
>JAGATU010000070.1 GCA_017621115.1 Lachnospiraceae bacterium | reverse complement strand
TTGGGAATCCGGTTGCTTTGGATGCAAGTGCGGAAGAACGGGATGTACGAGGATTGATTTCAATTACGATGATTCGGTCGGATACCGGGTCGTGTGCAAACTGTACGTTTGTACCACCGATTACCTGAACGGAATCAACAATCTTATATGCCTGTTCCTGAAGACGCTTCTGGCATTCTTCAGAAATAGTAAGCATAGGAGCCGAACAGAAAGAGTCACCTGTATGAACACCGAGAGGATCAATATTTTCGATGAAACATACCGTAATCATATTGCCGTCTTTGTCACGAACAACTTCAAGTTCCAGTTCTTCCCAACCTAAGATGGATTCTTCTACAAGAACCTGTCCAACAAGGGAAGCCTGTAAGCCACGTGCCATAACGGTCTTTAATTCTTCTTTATTATATACCAGACCACCGCCGGCACCACCCATGGTGTATGCAGGACGAAGAACTACCGGATAACCGAGTTTGTCAGCAATCTCAAGTCCCTGCTCAATGGAGTAGGCAACTTCGCTTCGTGCCATCTCAATACCGAGCTCATCCATGGTCTTTTTAAATTCGATTCGGTCTTCGCCACGTTCGATAGCATCTACCTGAACGCCGATAACCTTTACATTATATTTTTCTAAAACACCTGCCTGATGTAATTCAGAACAAAGGTTAAGTCCTGACTGGCCGCCCAAGTTAGGAAGCAATGCGTCGGGTCTTTCTTTTGCAATAATTTGTTCTAAGCGTTCCACATTCAGTGGTTCGATGTAAGTTACATCAGCTGTTTCCGGGTCAGTCATGATGGTAGCGGGATTGGAATTCACCAATACGATCTCGTAACCTAAGTTACGCAACGCTTTACATGCCTGCGTACCTGAATAGTCAAATTCACAGGCCTGACCGATGACAATTGGACCGGAACCAATAATCAAAACTTTGTGTATATCTGTTCTTTTTGGCATAGGAAACTCCTCCTTTTTGTGCGCAAGCCCTAGTTGTGCACTCTATCTTACATAATTATATAGGAAAACAAAAAAAGCACAAGGAGAAATTCCTGTTTGAGTTAAAAAAATTTTCTGCAAAAATCCATTTTTTTTTGGCGATTTTATACAGATTCTTTTTTGGAGTAATATTTACGATACCATTTGTTTGCTTCATTGCGGTAGGCGATGGCAGTATTTCGAAGTTCTTCATATTGTGACTTCATACTCTCAATCAGTTTGTCTTTAGGGAGTGATAATTCCTCACATTTGTGATGAATGTCGGATGCAGTCATTAATTCTGCCGGTTCATGGGAACCGTTTTCACTTATCCGGAAAAAAGAAGTTTCCCGGTTTACGGTACAGGAAAGGAGTAAACAGTTGCCGGAAGTGATAAAACCTAAACGCGGAAGTTCTAAAAAGGGAATGGGAGTCCAATCTGTAAAATGACCTTTGTATGGAAAAGCGGCATGTAGTAAAAAGGAATCATTCAAAGGATTTTTAATAAAATAGAATAGTAACAGATTGTCCTGAAACATACAGAGATAGGTAGAGATGTAGTCGGGGGAAGATTCGCAGGGGAGACGGAATATAATCCGGGAATCCAAAATATTGCGTACAAGTAAGTCTCCCTTGGTATTTATATATGAAAAGTGAATCGAGTCACGAAAAACAATGCTTGCAAGAGAGTCCTTATAATCCGTTCCTAAAAGGATGGGACGGGAGATATCCGTATCAATGGCAGAACGCAGATAGATGCGGTCTTTATTTGTATATAAAAAAAGTTTTTGCCCCAAGTTGCCGGTATAAATGGTTTCCATAGAATAATCCCTAAAAAATTTTTTCATTACTAAGCATATGGTAGCAGAAGTGATTTTAGAACATATAATGTAAGGAAAGGAAAAAAGAAAGGATCTTTTTTATGGCAAGATGTAAATGCAAAAATACAGCGAGAATTATCAGTAATGTGGTCCAGAACATGTGTCAGAATAATAATGGTATAAACGGGATGATGAATTGCGGTTGCTCTGATGTATGTGTAAATCCTGTGATGGGAACACCAAATGTACTCGGCTTGTTTGCTCCTGTTATTTATGATGAAGTGGGAATAAATCTGTGTACGACATTTGATTTGGGAATTGATCTTCCTACAGAATATCCGACGGTAACATGGGCATCCGTACGGGTGACAGATATCACGTTTACATATGGTGACACGGATGTAGCGGTAGCACCTATTACGGGAAGACCAAATTGTTATTTGGTAACATTGTCAAATCTTACAGTTTCTTTTGCAGTTAATCTGTATGATGCGGCATGCCGGTTAATTACTACGGTTTATCCGACAGCAGTGTATCTTCCTTCTGATACAACGGCACCGACATACGATGCGGATACCAATCCTTCGGTTGTGGAATTGGAAGTATTTGCGCCATATGGTACAGCTGTTACGGGAACCGGAGCTACAGCCACTCCTATTATTAATGTAATAGGATTTACGGAAACCAACAACTTTGTAAACCAGGGAATTAATATGTACGCGCTTCCAAAGATTATTAATCTGGATACGGATGACAGTACAATTACCGTGGGAATTACATTGGTGTTACAGGCTCTTTATTTTGCCGGTTATACAGTTGAAACAAGTGGAAGGGTAAATATTCCAAAGGGTAATCTTGCAACGAGTGAAGGAAGCGATTGCCTTGATTTTGTTGAGGGAAATCTTCTTGAACTGGCAATCCGGCCATTGGATTTAAGTGTATCAAATACAACGGATTGCGGATGCGGTGAATCACAGAATGATTGCGGTACAGACACAAATAGTTATTCGTTGGCCGATTGCGGAAATGAGTTTGGTTATAATGATTAATCACAATGAAAAGGGGAGTTTATACTCCCTTTTTTATTTGGAAAGAAAAACGTTTATTAAATTTATATGAAGTTCTGGAGAAAGTGGAAAAGATGCGCTATAATACCGTATAAAGTAAGTAAAAAAGGGGTCTTATGAAAACAGATATTAAAAAACATGCTTCGTTATTAATCGGTTTATTTATTCTTTATTTGGCAATACGCTACTGGGATGGTGCAATTAATTTGCTTTCCATGGCACTCGGGGCAGCCGGTCCGCTGATTATCGGTGCAGTCATTGCCTATATTTTGAATATATTAATGTCTTTCTTTGAAAAGTATTACTTCCCGAAATCCAAGTCAAAATGGGTGACGGGCTCCAGACGTATTGTCTGTGTATTGCTTGCTTTCCTGAGTTTGATTGGAATTGTTGCGTTGATAATCGGAATTGTAGTACCGGAGCTAATTAATTGCGGCAAGCATTTGTTTGCCGAGGTTCCGGGGGCTGTAATGAATCTGCTTGCCTATCTGGAACAAAATGAGATGATAGAACAGTATGTTGTCATGCTGGAGGATTATCTTGTAAACAATTTCAGTGGCATGGAAGATAAATTGATGAGTGGTGCACAGAGCGTACTGAATGGTGTGGGCGGCGTAATGAGTTCGGTTGTATCGGTAGTAGGCAGTGCATTTTCTTCGGTTGTTACTTTTTTGGTGGCTGTTATTTTTTCTATTTATATATTGCTTGGAAAAGAAAAACTTGGTGCACAGGCCAAGAAATTGATTACCACATATTTCAAAAAAAGAGCGGACAAGATATTTTATGTTGTGGATGCATTGAATGACAGTTTTCATCATTTTATTGTCGGCCAGTGCACGGAAGCAGTTGTACTCGGTGTGTTATGTATGGTTGGCATGTGGATTTTCCGATTCCCGTATGCGATGATGATTGGTGTGTTGATTGGGTTTACAGCGCTGATTCCAATTGCCGGAGCGTATATCGGAGCGGGTGTCGGAGCATTTATGATGCTTACGGAATCCCCTTTAACGGCCCTTTTGTTCATTGTATTTATTGTTGTGTTACAGCAGTTGGAAGGCAATTTGATTTACCCCAAAGTGGTCGGCAGTTCCATCGGTCTTCCGGGCATCTGGGTGCTGGCAGCCATTACGGTTGGCGGCGGGTTAATGGGCGTGTTCGGTATGCTTCTTGCAGTTCCGATTGCGGCAGCAGTGTATAAGTTAATTCAGGCAGATATTAAAAAAAGAGAAGGGGCATGACGCAAGTCATGCCTTTTTTGTATAAAAAACGGAACATGAGGAATTTACTATTGAATGTAAAAAAAATAGGAGTAAAATGAGGGTGTTTTGAGATATATTATAAACTTTATATAAACTTACGCGGTTGCTTTTAGAAGCAAACACAGAAAAGAGGAGTACAATGGAAAAGATAAGACCAATGTTGTTTACGACATTGAAGAATTACTCAAAGGAACAGTTTATCAAGGATGTGATTGCAGGTATTATTGTAGCGATTATTGCCCTGCCTTTATCAATTGCTTTGGCATTGGCTTCGGGAGTTGGTCCTGAACAGGGTATTTATACGGCAATCATCGCCGGTTTTGTTATTTCGTTCCTGGGTGGTAGTGAAGTGCAGGTTTCCGGACCAACAGCTGCATTTGCAACGATTGTAGCGGGAATTGTGGCTACAAACGGATTTGAAGGACTTGTTGTGGCAACCATCCTTGCAGGTATTATTCTGATAGTTATGGGACTTTGCCATTTCGGAACCCTGATTAAATATATTCCTTATACGATTACGACCGGTTTTACCTGTGGTATTGCAGTGACAATTGTTATCGGACAGTTTAAGGATTTCTGCGGTGTGACTTATCCGGAAGGGATGCCGACGATTGAAACGATGGAAAAACTGGAAGCATTTATTGCGGGAATCGGCACATTTAATGTGGATGCATTTATAGTGGGACTTGTGTGTCTTGCGATTTTGATTATTATGCCAAAGTTTACCGAGAAGATTCCGCCATCACTCATTGCGGTTATTGTTGGTATTTTGATGGTGAAATTATTGCCGCTTGAAGTACATACCATAGGAGATTTGTATACGATTAACAGTTCACTTCCGACAATAAGTTTCCCGGATGTGAATTTCCAGATGATTAAAACCGTATTACCGGATGCATTTACGATAGCAATTCTTGCGGCGATTGAATCATTATTATCCTGTGTGGTTGCAGACGGTATGATTAACGGACACCACCGCTCCAATACCGAATTGGTAGCGCAGGGTGTCGGTAATATTGCTTCTGCATTATTTGGAGGTATTCCGGCAACAGGTGCCATTGCAAGAACGGCTGCCAATGTAAAAAATGGCGGTAGAACACCAATTGCTGGTATGGTGCATGCGGTTACACTATTATTGGTATTAGTAGTGTTAATGCCTTATGCAGGCCTTATTCCGATGCCGACAATTGCGGCTATTCTGTTTATGGTAGCTTATAATATGAGTCATTGGAGAAGCTGCGTACAGGTTATTAAGACCGCACCAAAGAGCGATATTGCAGTACTTGTTATTACATTTTTCCTGACAGTAGCATTTGACCTTGTAGTAGCAATCGAAATCGGTATGTTGCTTGCCTGCCTGCTCTTTATGAAGCGTATGAGTGATGAGACAAGTGTTAAGAGTTGGAAATACAATAATATTCACGAAGAAGAAAGAGATATTGCAAAACAGGATAGGGAAGAAAGAGAACATTTGATGAATATTTCCGAACCAATCCGTGTGTACGAGATGTCAGGTCCTCTTTTCTTTGGAGCTGCAGACCGTATCGGAACCATCGTGGTAAAAGATATGACCAAGTACCTGATTCTTCGTATGAGAAGTGTTCCGGCAATTGATATTACTGCGATGAATGCCATGGAAAACCTGTATAACAAATGTAAAAAGGACGGTATTACCTTAATTCTTTCCCATGTAAATGAGCAGCCGATGCGTGTAATGCAGAAATCCGGATTCTATGATAAAGTAGGTAAGGATAACTTCTGCAAAAATATTTATGCAGCCATCGACCGCGCTGAAAACTTACTAAAAGAATCCTTAAATTAATATTAATAGTGTTTTTGGGCACTTGTGCAAAAATTTACCACCTATTATACTTAGTAGGTGGTATTTTTTTAGGAGTAATGTAAATGAAACAGTTGGTTGTTGGAATTCTGGCTCACGTTGATGCGGGCAAGACAACTTTATCAGAAGGTCTTCTGTTTGAAAACGGAAGCATAAGAAAAGCCGGCCGCGTAGACAACGGGGACGCTTTTTTGGATACCCATGCCATGGAAAAAGAGCGTGGAATTACTATTTTTTCCAAACAGGCTGTCTTGCAAAATGCAGATACAACGATCACTTTACTGGATACGCCGGGACATGTGGATTTTTCGGCGGAGATGGAGCGGACACTGTGGGTATTGGATGCTGCGATTTTAGTTATCAGTGCGTCCGATGGTGTGCAGGGACATACAAGAACGGTTTGGAAATTATTACAAAAGCACAATGTGCCGGTTTTCATTTTTATTAACAAAATGGACCAGCCGGGTGCAGATAAAGAACTGCTTCTTACAGAGATTAAAAAGCAGTTAAGCGATAGTTGTGTGGACTTTTCGGATTTGTCGTCAGAGGACTGCTTAGAACAGATTGCGGTCAGCGATGAGAGCCTTTTGAATCATTTTTTGGAAGAAGGTTCTTTGTCAAAAGAGCAGATTGCGGGAGCGATTTCAGGACGCGGAGTATTTCCGTGTTTGTTTGGTTCTGCGCTTAAAAATGAAGGTGTAAAAGAATTACTGGAATTATTGTATGAATATATAGATATGCCAAAATACGGGGCGGATTTTGGAGCCCGTGTGTTTAAAATTGCACGTGATGAACAGGGGAACCGCCTTACATATATGAAGGTGACGGGCGGCAGTTTAAAGGTTAGGGAGACTCTGTCTTCCAATCCGGAGAATGAGGTTTCGTGGGAAGAAAAAGTGAACCAGATCCGGGTATACTCGGGTGCACGCTATGAGACAGTAAACGAAGCCTATCCGGGGTGCGTATGTGCAGTTACCGGTTTGACACAGACTTTGCCCGGTGAAGGAATCGGTAGCGAGAGAGGTGGCGAATTGCCGGTGCTTGAGCCGGTTTTGGTATATAAGATAGCATTGCCTGACGGCGTGGATACATTGTCCATGCTTCCAAAGTTAAAGCAACTGGAAGAGGAAGATCCGAAGTTGCATATTTTATGGGAAGAACAGACCAAAGAATTAAAAGTGCAGCTTATGGGAGAGGTGCAGCTTGAAATACTAAAAGAACAGATAGCAGAGCGCTTTGAAGTGAAGGTTTCTTTTGAAGAAGGAACGATTGTATATAAAGAAACGATTGCTGATACCGTAGAAGGAATGGGACATTTTGAACCATTGCGCCATTATGCGGAAGTGCATCTTTTGCTGGAACCGGGTGAACCGGGAAGCGGCGTGCAGGTAGCGGCAGATTGCAGCGAAGATTTACTGGCGCGTAATTGGCAGCGCCTGATTATGACGCATGTGGAGGAAAGAGAGCACAAGGGTGTGCTCACAGGTTCTCCTCTTACGGATGTAAAGATCACGTTAATCGCAGGGAAAGCCCATTTGAAACATACCGAAGGCGGTGATTTCAGACAGGCAACTTACCGGGCTGTCCGCCAGGGACTGATGCAGGCAGAAAGTGTATTGCTGGAACCATACTATGAATTCCGTTTGGAAGTGCCGACGGCAATGGTTGGCCGTGCCATGACCGACCTTGAGATGATGCACGGAAAGTTTTCATTGGAGGACGGCGGCAGTGTAAATGCTGACGGAACAGAGACCAATGCCGTGCTAACGGGAATTATTCCGGTCAGTACGGTAAAGGGATATAGTGTAAGCGTTACCTCTTATACGAAGGGACTCGGACATTTTTCCTGTGTGTTGAAGGGATATTATCCCTGCCACAATACGCAGGAGGTAGTAGAACAGATTGGCTACCGTCCCGAGGAGGATGTGTATAATACGGCGGATTCCGTATTCTGCAGCCATGGCGCAGGTGTGGTGATTCCTTGGGATCAGGTAGGAGATTATATGCATATTGCGGCGGATGGAGATAGTTACAGACCTAAGTATGACACACCGGTGTATTATGAAGGCATGAAACCGATTGCAGGCAGCAGTATGCCCAAAGAAGATGTGGTAATGGGAACGGATGAAATTGATGAAATTATCAACCGTACCCTGTATTCCAACCGCAAGGACGATTTTACCCACAAACCGGGATATCTGAAGAAAAAGACAGCGCCGCAGGATTATGGCGGCAGTACGATAAGTTCGCAGATAAGAGTGTATAATCCAAAGCCCAAGGCGCCGAAATATCTTTTGGTGGATGGCTATAATGTCATTTTTGCATGGCCAAAGCTTAGGGAATTGGCGGAGGCTAATATTGACGGTGCAAGAGGCAGACTGCAGGATATTTTATGTAATTACCAGGCAATTAAGCAGGTGGAAGTGATTCTTGTTTTTGATGCTTATAAGGTGGCAGGTCACGGAACCGAGTTTTTGGATTACCAGAATATTCACATTGTATATACGAAGGAAGCTGAGACGGCGGATTACTACATTGAACATTTTGCGCACGAGAACAGTAAGCGCTATGATATTACCGTTGTTACCAGTGACGGGCTTGAGCAGGTAATTATAAGGGGGGCTGGCTGTGCATTGATTTCCTCAAGGGAGTTTGAAGAAGAGGTCCAAAATGCGTCTGTAGGATTTGCTAAGGAATATGAGCAGAAAGTGCAGAAAGAAAGCACAAAGACTTACCTTGGTGAATTTATGCCGCAGGTGGAGCACGAAGAAGAAACAGAATAATATATATATAGAAATATAGTAATGGTGTAGTAATGAATTTGCAGATAGTAGAGTTGTTTGAAAAAATGGGAACGGTGGAATTCTGGGATCAGTTATTCCGTTCGTTTCAGATATTGGGACCGCTTGTGCCGATATTAATTGCGATGGTGGAGGCTTTTATTCCGGCCCTGCCGTTAATTGCCATTGTGACGCTGAATGTGGCGGCACATGGAGCGGTACTTGGATTTGTGTACAGTTGGATTGGTTCGGTTTTTGGAAGTATTCTTTTCTTTGCGCTTTGCAGGAAATTATTTAAGCCTTGGATTGCGCGGTTTGCCGGAAAACATCCCAAAGTTATGAAGGCAAGAAACTGGGTTAATACTATCAATAAAAAAGCGTTGTTTCTGATTATTACCATGCCATTTACACCGTCCTGTTTTGTCAATTTTGCAATGGGTGTATCAGACTTTGATGCAAAAACATATATCAAGATTATGGCGGGAGCCAAGGTGGTGATGCTGTTGCTGTTATCCCTGTTTGGGCAGAGTGTGGTACAGGCATTTGAGAATCCGGTATTTATTGTTTTGGCGGTATTGCTTGTAGTAGTTCTTTATCTGGTATCCAGATATATCAGAAAGAGACATAATCTGGATTAGAAGGAGAAAATTATGATTAAGAATCTTATCTTTGATGTTGGAAATGTATTAATAGAGTATCGTTGGAACCAGATGCTTTTGGACTATGGTTTGACAAAAGAAGAAGCAGCAGTTGCAGGACCTCTGTTTTTTGAACATGAGACATGGAAAGAACTGGACCTTGGAAATATGCCGGTAGAGGATGTTATCTGCTTGTATGAACAGCAGTTGCCGCAGTATGCCGGATTAATCCGCTGGTTTTTGACGCATTTGGAATTAATGCCGGTTCCGCGTCCGGATGTCTGGGAAAAAGTGCATGCACTTAAAGAAAAAGGATATAAGATTTACCTGCTTTCCAATTATAATGAGGATTTCTTCCGTGTGCATACACAGGGAGCATCTTTCCTTGAGGATATCGACGGTAAAGTGGTTTCGTATGAGATTCATAAGATTAAGCCGTATCCTGAGATTTATCAGTATCTGTTGGACAAGTATAATCTGAAGCCTGAGGAAAGTGTATTTTTTGACGACAGACCGGAAAATACGCAGACAGCAAAAGAACTCGGGATGAAGACATACACAATCACTTCAAAAGAGTACCTGCTGGATGTGCTGGATGAATTTTTGAAATAGATGTTCCAAACCTGAAAATTGGACAGGTTTGCAATTCTATAGTAAAATAGCAATATCAGAATGAGAATTAAGTCTTAGGACAGAAGATAAGAGGTTTTAAGGAGGAAATAAGATGAAGAAACCGGTTTTGGTTATACTGGCAGCAGGAATGGGAAGCCGTTACGGTGGATTAAAGCAGATGGACCCGGTAGATGAACAGGGACATAAGATTATTGATTTTTCCATCTATGATGCAAAGCAGGCCGGATTTGAGACGGTTGTATTTATAATTAAAAAAGAAATGGAACAGGATTTCCGCGAATGCGTGGGAGACCCTATCAGCAAGCATATGGAAGTAAAATATGTTTTCCAGGAACTTACCAATGTTCCGGCAGACTTTACGATTCCGGAAGGCAGGGTAAAACCTTGGGGAACGACACATGCACTTATGTGTTGCAAGGATGTACTTGACGGACCGTTTATGGTTATCAATGCGGATGATTATTACGGTAAGAACGGATATAAGCTTTTATATGATTTCTTAACAACCACAGAGGATGATGAGAAATGCCGTTATGCAATGGTTGGTTATGAACTTGGTAAGACACTTACAGATAAAGGTTCTGTTACCAGAGGTGTGTGCGAGCGTGATGACGACAGCTTCTTAACAGGTATTGTAGAGCAGAAGATGATTGTGAAGACAGAGGATGGCGCGGCTTATTCCAATGACGAAGGGGCTACCTTTATTCCGATTGATGTAAAGACTCCGGTATCCATGAATATGTGGGGATTTGGTGCAAGCGTTATGCCGGCATTTGGGAAAGCATTGGATAATTTCTTTGCAAACGAAGTGGCTAAGAATCCGATGAAAGCAGAATGCCTGATACCGACAGAGGTAGATGTATTGTTAAAAGAAGATGTGGCAACGGTTAAGGTATTAACATCTTCCGACCAGTGGTTTGGCGTTACTTACAAAGAAGACAAGCCATATGTGGTAGAGTCCATTAAGAAGTTAAAAGATGCCGGAGAGTATCCGGAATATCTTTGGAAATAATTTTGTTACAAAGGGAGAATTAAG
>JAGATU010000069.1 GCA_017621115.1 Lachnospiraceae bacterium | reverse complement strand
CCGGCGATTTCGATTGACCAGAAATCGACCAACCGCAATCCGCGTTCTACGGTTGGTACCGTAACGGAGATTTATGATTATTTCCGTCTTTTGTATGCGCGTATCGGTATTCCGCATTGTCCGGAATGTGGCCGCGAGATTGCAAAGCAGACTGTAGACCAGATGGTGGATCAGATTGTACATCTTGGTGAGGGGACTAAGTTACAACTTCTTGCACCGGTAGTACGTGGTAAAAAAGGTACCCATGTTAAAGTGCTCGACCGAGCCAGAAGAAGCGGTTATGTCCGTGTACGCATTGATGGTAATTTATATGATTTATCCGAAGATATCCAGCTGGATAAGAACATCAAGCATTCCATAGAAGTGGTAGTGGACCGAATTGCAGTACGTGAAGGAATTGAAGCGCGTCTGACAGACTCAATTGAGAATGTGCTGGAACTTTCAGAAGGTCTTCTTTTGGTGGATGTTATTGATGGTGAGCCGATTATGTTCAGTGACAGTTTTGCCTGTCCGGACTGCGGTATCAGCATTGATGAGATTGAACCGAGAAGTTTTTCTTTCAACAATCCTTTCGGGGCCTGCCCGGATTGTTTCGGACTTGGATATCGTATGGAATTTGAACCGGAACTTTTGATTCCGGATAAAAGCCTCAGCCTGAATGAGGGGGCCATTTCCTGCATGGGATGGCAGAGCAGTAAGTCGTCGGGAAGCTTTACCAATGCCGTACTTGTGGCAATGGCAAAAGAATATAATTTCTCACTGGATACACCTTTTAATGAGTTATCACCGCAGGTTCAGGAGATGTTAATTCATGGTACCGGCGGCAAAGAGGTTTTGGTGCATTATAAGGGTCAGCGAGGCGAAGGAATATATCCGGTTGCATTTGAAGGTCTGATTAAAAATATGGAGCGGCGTTACCGCGAGACTGCTTCTGAGATGATGAAGCAGGAATACGAAGCCTTTATGAGTATTACACCTTGTAAACTCTGTAAAGGCATGCGTTTAAAGAGAGAATCGCTGGCAGTGACGGTAGCGGGTAAGAATATTCATGAGATTACGTCCTATTCTATAGGGGGGCTTCAGGAATTCCTTAATAATATGGAACTGACCGAGACACAGCAGTTTATTGGTGCGCAGGTATTAAAAGAGATTCGTGCAAGAGTCGGATTTTTGATGGATGTCGGACTTGATTATCTGTCACTCTCCAGAGCGACGGCGAGCCTTTCGGGCGGTGAAGCGCAGCGTATCCGTCTTGCTACGCAGATTGGCTCCGGACTTGTGGGTGTATGTTACATTTTGGATGAGCCGAGTATCGGACTGCATCAGAGAGATAATGATAAATTGCTTGCAACACTTAAGAATCTTCGTGATTTGGGCAATACATTGATTGTCGTAGAGCATGATGAAGACACGATGCTTGCGGCAGACCATATTGTGGATATCGGTCCCGGCGCCGGAAGCCATGGAGGGGAGATTGTTGCCCAGGGAACCGCACAGGAGATTATGCAGGTACCTGAGTCTGTTACGGGACAGTTTTTAAGCGGCAAACGCAAGATTCCGGTTCCTACAGAGAGAAAAGAGCCTGCCGGCTGGCTGACGGTAAGCGGAGCCAGAGAGAACAATTTAAAGAATGTGACAGTGAATATCCCGACCGGCGTTATGACCTGTGTCACGGGTGTATCCGGCTCCGGTAAGAGTTCGCTGATTAATGAGATTTTATATAAGAGTCTTGCCAAGCAGTTAAACCGCGCAAGAACCTTATCCGGTAAGCATGACAGTATTACCGGTGTGGAACAGCTGGATAAAGTAATTGATATCGACCAGTCGCCAATCGGTCGTACACCGCGCTCCAACCCGGCTACGTATACCGGTATGTTTGACATGATCAGGGATTTGTTTGCATCGACACCCGATGCCAAAGCCAGAGGATACCAGAAGGGCCGTTTCAGTTTCAATGTGAAGGGCGGACGATGTGAGGCTTGCTCAGGCGATGGTATTGTGAAGATTGAGATGCATTTTCTTCCGGATGTTTATGTGCCTTGTGAAGTCTGCAAGGGTAAGAGATATAACCGTGAGACACTTGAGGTTCGTTATAAGGGCAAGAATATATACGAAGTACTCGATATGACAGTGGAAGAAGCAGTTACGTTTTTTGAGCATTTGCCGCGTATCCGTCAGAAGGTCCAGACCCTGTATGATGTAGGCCTTGGCTATGTCAAATTAGGCCAGCCGTCCACACAGTTATCCGGTGGTGAGGCACAGCGAATTAAGCTTGCGACTGAGCTTAGTAAGCGTTCTACCGGTAAGACGATTTATATTTTGGATGAGCCGACGACGGGACTTCATTTTGCGGATGTGGAGAAACTGATTGAGATTCTGCATAAGCTTAAAGATGCCGGTAATACGGTCGTTGTTATCGAGCATAATCTGGATGTGATTAAGACGGCGGATTATATTATCGATATGGGACCGGAAGGCGGTGACAGGGGCGGTACCGTGATTGCACAGGGAACACCGGAAGAGGTGGCGAAGTGTAAAAAGTCCTACACCGGTCACTACATTGGGAAAATGTTAAGCAGGGGTTAAGAAATCAGGCAAAGAAGCCGATAATAATTATACAACGCACGGAGGCAGATTGGAGTGAACGGATTCCAGTTGTTTTTCGTGCGTTTCTTTTTATTGTATTTAAATGGCGAAAACTCTTTTATTAAGTTTTTCGAAACCCCTTTTAAAACGCTGAAAAATCATTTATAATAAATTGATTTATCATGCGATGATTATCCGAATTTTTCAAAATAAATATTAGGATTACAATAATTAATCTGAGAAAGGGGTATATAGAATGCAGTGTACAGACATTGGAATTGACTTGGGAACAGCCAGTATTTTGGTTTACATCAGAGGAAGAGGCGTTGTGCTCAAAGAGCCGTCAGTAGTGGCTTTT
>JAGATU010000068.1 GCA_017621115.1 Lachnospiraceae bacterium | reverse complement strand
GCCGTAGGCTTCGCCATAATCTCTCCTACCAATCTCGCACTCACTTCTAAATGTCCCAAACGATGTGCCAATGCTGCAATCAGGTAGTCCAAGGTCATCTCATCCATACCGCAAATCGGAAATAATTCCTTCTGCCTTGCAGAAACCAGTCCGTCATATGCCTTAGCGAGAAAAGCTTCCTCTTCCTTGTGACATCTTTTGATTTCCTCTTCCTCCGTTTCAGGCAAATGTTCTGCCTTACCGCGGAACAACCAGGCAGTTTTCAAACATACATATGCCTTCTCGCTATCTTTGCCGCTTTTGACTACAGAAGATAAAAGGGCCAGCTTGCTACGCTCAATAGCTTCATCATAAGAATAAATTTTTTTCTTTTTTTCATCTTTTATCTTATAATTCTTACTGATTGTCTCTTTAATCTTTTTAATCTGCATCGTGGTCAGCGGTGCAAAATATCTGTTCAGAACCGCATATCCGCAACAGGGACATGCCACCACGTCATATTTTACAATATCCACGTTCTGATGCACCGGACGCAAATCCATATCGGTACTGATAAGCTTTGCCTTGTTAGACTTCATCGTCTTACTTTTAAAAGACTTGTCACAAACCGGACAGGTATATGTTTTATCAAAAATATACTCTTCTTCCAATTCCTCCGGTGTTTTGACTTTAACAGTCTTAGCATTTGCCGTTGCACTATCCGCATCCGCTTTGGCATTATCTTCGGCATAAATATCCAAATCACCTAAACCTTCAATCCCCAAACTTTCCAATCCTGCAAATAAATCCACAATGCTACCCCATTCTTTTATTATTGTCAAAAATGCAGTTCCGGTGTTGCCCGAAACTGCATTCTGCTGTTTCTTATACTATTATACTACAACTAATCATTCTTCGGCAATACGAAAGAACTCTTAAGTGATACAATTCTGTTAAATACAGGCTCGCCTTCCTTAGAATCCTTGTAATCTACGCAGAAGAATCCGTTTCTGACAAACTGGAAGCTCTCGTATGCTTTTGCATCTTTTAATGCCGGCTCCAAATAAGCTGTGATTACAGTCTTGGAGTTCGGATTTACATTGATACTTCCGTCTTCCTCGTTGTATACACCCTTTTCTTCATCAATGATGTTCTCAAACAAACGAACCTCTGCCTGAACTGCGGTAGACGCATTTACCCAGTGAATGGTTCCTTTTACCTTACGTGCATTGAAACCTGAACCTGACTTAGTCTCAGGATCGTAAGTACAGTGAATTTCAACTACCTTACCGGTCTCATCTTTTACACAACCTGTGCAGGTTACAAAGTATGCATTCATCAAACGCACTTCATTACCGGGGAACAATCTAAAGTACTTCTTAGGCGGTTCTTCCATAAAGTCTTCTCTTTCAATCCAAAGTTCCTTACCGAAAGGCAACTGTCTGCTTCCCAAAGACTCGTTCTCCAGGTTGTTGGGTGCATCAAGCATTTCGATTTTACCTTCTTCCCAGTTATCAATTACTAATTTCACAGGATCTAAAATCGCCATCATACGGGGACGTTTTAACTTCAAATCCTCACGGATACAATATTCAAGCATTGCCATGTCTGCTGTCGACTGTGCCTTAGATACCCCGCAAAGTTCTACGAACTTCTTGATTGACTCAGGTGTATAACCTCTTCTTCGAAGCGCAGCTACGGATACCAAACGAGGGTCATCCCAACCGTCTGCAATACCGTCTTCTACCAGCTTCTTAATATATCTTTTACCGGTAACAACGTTCTTTAAATAAAGTTTTGCAAATTCAATCTGCTTGGGTGGATGAGGATATTCCAATTCTTTTACAACCCAGTCATACAAGGGTCTGTGGTCCTCGAATTCCAAGGTACAGATAGAATGTGTAATACCTTCAATCGCATCCTCAATAGGATGTGCAAAATCATACATGGGATAGATACACCATGTATCTCCTGTACGGTGATGTGTCATGTGTGCCACACGATAAATAACCGGGTCTCTCATGTTCATGTTGGGCGATGCCATATCAATTCTTGCACGGAGAACCTTTTCACCATCCTTATACATGCCGTTCTTCATATTTTCAAAAAGCTCTAAGTTCTCTTCTACACTTCTGTTTGCATAAGGATCTTCTTTACCGGGTTCTGTAAGAGTTCCTCGATATTCTCTGATTTCATCTGCGGTCAAATCAGACACATACGCCTTGCCCTTTTTAATCAACTTCACAGCCGCCTCATACATCTGACCAAAGTAGTCAGAAGCAAAGAATAAGCGGTCATCCCACTTAGCACCGAGCCACTTAATATCCTCTAACTGCGAATTCACAAACTCTACCTTCTCCTTCGTAGGATTGGTATCATCAAAACGCATATTAAACAAACCGTTATACTTCTCAGCCAAACCATAGTTTAAAAGAATACTCTTGGCATG
>JAGATU010000067.1 GCA_017621115.1 Lachnospiraceae bacterium | reverse complement strand
CTTTAGCAGAAAGGGATATACACATGAACAAGACACCATTTGTAACAAAGCAGCAGTTGGAAGAAATAGTAAAGACATATCCGACCCCTTTTCATATTTATGATGAAAAAGGAATCCGTGAGAATGCAAAGGCATTAAAAGAAGCTTTTTCATGGAATAAAGGATTTAAAGAATATTTTGCGGTAAAAGCAACACCCAATCCATATCTTATTAATATTTTAAGAGAGTACGGATGCGGAACGGACTGTTCCTCTAAGACAGAACTCATGTTGTCCGAGGCAATGGGAGTAAGCGGAAGTGACATTATGTTTTCTTCCAATGAAACACCGGCAAGCGAATATGAGTATGCAGCAAAACTTGGTGCTACCATCAATCTGGATGATTTTACACATATTGAATTTCTTGAGAAAATATTAGGAAAGCTACCGGAGACATTATCCATGCGTTATAATCCGGGTGGAGTATTCACCATCAGCAATGGTATTATGGACAACCCCGGTGATGCAAAATACGGTTTTACTACCGAACAGTTATTTGAAGGATTCCGTGTGTTAAAGGAGAAAGGTGTTAAGAAATTCGGTATTCATGCTTTCCTTGCAAGTAATACGGTAACAAATGAATACTATCCGACACTGGCTAAGCAGTTGTTTGAATTGGCAGTAAAGGTAAAAGAGGATACAGGCGTAGCCGTTTCCTTCATCAATCTTTCCGGTGGTATCGGTATTCCATATCGCCCTGACCAGGAAAAGAATGATATTTATGCGATTGGCGAAGGTGTGCGTAAGGTATATGAGGAAGTACTCGTTCCGGCAGGCATGGGTGATGTGGCTATTTACACCGAACTTGGACGCTTTATGATGGGTCCTTACGGACATCTGGTTACCACAGCGATTCATGAGAAGCATACTCATAAGGAGTATATCGGCTGTGATGCCTGCGCGGTAAATTTAATGCGTCCGGCTATGTATGGGGCATATCATCATATTACGGTTATGGGTAAAGAAAATGAGCCATGCGACCATATGTATGATGTGGTTGGTTCTTTGTGTGAAAACAATGATAAATTTGCAATTGACAGAATGCTGCCGAAGATTGACAAGGGAGATTTACTTGTTATTCATGATACGGGAGCACATGGATTTGCTATGGGCTACAGTTACAACGGTAAGTTAAAATCAGCAGAGCTTCTGTTAAAAGAGGATGGTAGCGTGCAGTTAATCCGTCGTGCGGAAGAACCGAAAGATTATTTTGCAACTTTCGACGGATTGGATATTTGGAACAAGTTTCAGTTCTAAATAGGGTAATAAAAAAGCAGTTACAAATGTAACTGCTTTTTTCATGTTATTTCCTGTTTTTTCTGTATTTTTCAAGTGCGTCTTCGTAATCATAATCATCATCTTTGTATTTTGGATTGCTGATTACTTTTAATACCAGGGCACCTCCACCGAAAATAAATACCAACATGAGTAAGTATTCATATAATGTGGTGGAGCGCATATGTAAGTGTGTGCTCATAATGATGGCGGCAAGAATTAAGATAACACTTAATCCCAAACAAATCTTGGCCCAAGTAGAATCCGGGTTAACAAAGAGCCATACGATGCAGGCTATAAACGGAACTACAATCAAGCCTGAATTAATACTAACTCCGCCGAATGAAAACATACCACCAAAGAAACCGCTGGATACGGTTACCTTTGTGGTAAGCCAGTATAAACCGGCAACTAACATGGCGAGTCCGCCTAAAAATACGAGTAAATCATTCTGTTGTCTTTTTCTTCTTTTCATAATATCCCCTTTTGTATTATTCATGTATGATTATTTTTGCACCTAAATTCATGGTAGGTACGGAAGTATCTTCTTTTTTATGTAGGGATTCAATCTGAAACGGTTCCTTACGACGCATGTTGGATAATTCTTCTTTTTTGGCAGTAGTATCCATGCCGTATAATTCATCTGATTGAATCTCTGCTGCAAGTATATCCTGTCTGCCTTCCATATCACGTGATATCTGTTCTTCTACCTTAGACAGTTTTATGGCAGAGTCGGCGGAAAGAACATTCTTAAGAGTTACAACAGGGATATCTGTGGCAGCAGAAGTGTCTTCTTGCGCAGTATCTTCCTGTGACTCGGATGAAGAAGCAGGAGTATCCTCTTTCTTTGAATTCAATTCCTGTAATAATTCTTCTTTGATTATTTTCTTCTTTTCCTGTTCCTTTTTAAGTTCCCGACTGTCTTCCTGCTCTTTTAATTGTTCCTGTCTGAGTTTGCGGTTTAGTTCGGCAATCTCCTGATTAATTTTGCG
>JAGATU010000066.1 GCA_017621115.1 Lachnospiraceae bacterium | reverse complement strand
TGCTAATATAAACATAACATTTGGACAAAAGCAATGACGAGGAGGAGTACTTACTTTTCGGATGGACAGAGAGGGAATGGCCGGTGAAAATTCCCGTGAAGGAAGTAAGGAAGGTAGCCTTTGAGCTTCGAACCGAACAATTATTTTAGTAGGCTTCGACGGATTCCCACCGTTACAGGGGAGCGATATCGGATATTTTATCCCGCATCGTATGAGTGCAGAAATATTTCTGAATTTAGGTGGTACCACGGACTATTGTTCGCCCTAAGCTGATTAGCTTAGGGCGTTTTTTGTTCGGATGTGTAATTTATTTTATGGAGGACACAGGTATGAAAAACAAATGTAACAAAGAAAAAAGATTATGGCTTAGACCGTACAAGGCATGTGATGCAGCGGCGATTATAAGCTGGTGTAAGGATGAGGAGAGTTTCCGTAGATGGAGTTCCGACAGATGGGAGTCCTATCCGATTACAGAAGCAGATATGAATGGGAAGTATTTGAACAATAATGGCGATTGTCCGGACCTTGATAATTTCTATCCGATGACAATGCTTGATAGAAATGAAATTGTAGGGCATCTAATTCTACGTTTTGTAGATGAAGAAAGAACCAATTTGCGTTTGGGATTCGTAATCGTAGATGATTCCAAAAGAGGAATGGGTTACGGAAAAGAGATGTTACTACTGACGATAAAATATGCCTTTGAGATTATGAAGGTAGACAAGGTTAATCTGGGTGTTTTTGATAAGAATATGCCGGCGTACCATTGCTACAAAGCAGTTGGTTTTAAGGAAATCAAAATGGCAGAACCGGAGACATGTAATGTTTGCGGACAGGCATGGAATGTTATAGAATTGGAGTTGGAAAAAGCAGATTATCAGGCGTAAGAGGGAAAAGTATGAAGAAATTAGGATTAATCGGTGGTATGGGACCGGAATCAACGATTCCGTATTATCATGATATTGTATATGGTGTTCAGGAAGCAATAGGAGAACAGGCATTTCCGGAACTAACAATTGAGAGTGTGAATGTATTTAAGGTGTTGGGATTGTGCAAAGAACAGAAATATGATGAACTTACAAAGTATTTGATGAGAGCAATTGACAATCTGGCAAAGAGCGGAGCGGATTTTGCGGCTTTGTCAGCCAATACGCCACACATAGTATTTGATAGGTTAAAGGAGCATTCACCGATTCCGTTGATCAGCATTGTAGAAGCAACCTGTGAAGAAGCGAAAAGAAGAGGTTTAAAGAAAATTGGCTTGCTTGGTACTATTTTTACAATGACGGGAGAATTTTTCAAAGCTCCTTTTATCGAAAAAGGAATTGAGGTAATTGTTCCGACGGAAAGTGAAATGGAGTTAATTAATGAGAAGATATCCGCGGAACTGGAACTTGGTATTGTTAGGGATGAGACATTAATTGCTTTTCAGCAAATCATCACCCGCATGCGTGACGAAGACGGAATTGAAGCAATTGTATTAGGTTGTACGGAACTTCCCCTTCTGTTAAATGATGAAGTAAGTCCGGTTCCATGTTTGGATACGATGCAAATACACATTCAAGAGATAGTGAATGCAATATTGGACTGATAGTAGTAGGAGAACTTATGAACAAAAGAGAATTACTTTTTTACGACGCATACGAAGATTTTTATAAGATGGCAAAAGAATCAAATGCTTTCAAAACGTTCTGTAAAGATGCTTTCGGAGAGGATTTCTCCCAGGACGGATTCAGTAATCTGGAACAGATAGATAGGATATTAGAATACGTGCCTTCCGGGGACGATGTACATATCTTGGATATTGGTTGCGGAAACGGAAAGATGCTGGGATATCTGCAGGAAAAGACCGGAGCCTATATTCATGGTTTTGATTATTCTTCGCAAGCAATTCAGACTGCTAGGGCGTTATTCCCTGTAAAATCTGAATTCCGTGAAGGGATTATTGGAGAAACCGAATTTCCGGAAGAATCATTTGATGTTATTACATCCATGGACTCTATATATTTTGCAAAGGATATGACTGCTTTTGGGGCACAGATAAAGAAATGGCTAAAGCCAAATGGCATTTTCTTTGTCGGCTATCAGGAAGGCGATGTTATGCCAAAGACAGAGAGTGTGGAAACAACCGTACTGGTCGAAGCATTAAGAAAGAATGGCATGTCTTTTGAAGTGACAGACATTACAATGCAGACTTATGAATTGCTAAAGACAAAGAGGGAAGCCGCCATTGCACATCAGGAAGAGTTTGAAGCAGAAGGCTATAAGGAGTGGTTTGACCTGCTGATGTGGCAGACAGAATGTGTGACGGAAAGCTTTGAACAGTTTAGTGAAAAGATGGCAAGATATATTTTCGTTGTAAGGAAGTCGGTTTTATAGTCAATAAAATTCCTTTATATAAGGAGGTTGAATATGAGCATAAAACAAGCATACAAAGATGATTTACAAGTGGTAAAATATATTACGATAGAAACAATTAATCAGATATATCCGCATTATTACCCGAAGGGTGCAGTTGAGTTTTTTGTTGAGCATCATAATGATACAAACATTTTAAGGGATATCGAAGCAGGAAAGGTATTCTTATGCGTGAACGAAGAGGGACAGCCGGTAGGTACGGTATCGTTAAAAGATAACGATATCTGCAGACTGTTTGTTTTGCCTGAATTTCAGGGAAACGGCTATGGTCGGGAATTACTTGACTTTGCAGAAAATGAGATTGCAAAGAAGTATGAAGAAATCATGATTGATGCATCCCTACCTGCTAAGCGTATTTATTTAAAACGCGGATACAGGGAAAAAGAATCGCACATTATTCCGGCAAATTATGGTGACTTTTTATGCTATGATATAATGGTGAAAAAGATATGATTGAGATTAGACAGATCACAGAGGCAAGTGATGCAATAATTGATAAAATTGCGCGGTTGTATAGATTGCCGCTGAGATAACGGAGGAAAACAAATGAAAATTAACAAAGTAGCTTTACTCGGAGCAGGAGCAGTCGGTGCATATTTTATCTGGGGATTATCTGATAAAATGGGAGATGATTTCTGTGTTGTTGCAAAAGGAGATAGAAAAGAACGTCTGGAAAAAGAAGGAATCATTATTAATGGAAAAACTTATTTTCCATGTGTGAAGGAGCCGCAGGAACTTACAGACGTGGATCTGCTTTTAATTTCCAGTAAGCAGGACGCGCTTGAAACGGCGATGGACGATATTAAGGCTATGGTAAGCAAGAATACTATGGTTATCAGTTTGTTAAACGGTGTAACTTCCGAAGAAATAATCGGAAATGCCATCGGCATGGAGCACATGCTGTATGCGGTTATGCGTATTGCTTCCGTAAGAGTGGGCAACGAGATTACTTTTAATCCTGATATTACAGCAGGAGTGTTTGTTGGTGAAAAAGGAATCAAAGAACCGACGAAACGTGTTTTGGCATGGCAGTGGAAGAATTGTTTAAGGGTACCGGTGTTCGTTATACCTTTATGGAAGACATCATTGCAGACATGTGGATGAAGTACGCAGGCAATATTTCACAGAATCTTCCTCAGGCAGTGCTTGGAGTCGGTTGTGGAGCGTATTACGACAGTAAGCATGTAAACCATATTGCTGCAAGTCTTTGGAAGGAAGTTTCAAAAGTGGCAAATGCAAAAGGAATTGCCTTAACGGATGAGTTCCAGTTGTTTATGGGAGCCAAGCCGCAGGCAAGATTCTCGACTTTGCAGGATTTGGATGCAAAGCGTCATACAGAAATTGAGATGTTTGCAGGGGAAATGATGCGTATGGCAAAAGAACTTGGAATGGAAGTCCCATACTGTGAGTATACATATCATTTAATTAAGTCATTGGAAGAAAAGAACGACGGTAAATTTGATTATTAATAGTCCAACTCAATGATTATCGAAAAATATAGGATACAATTCGATAAAAAGACAATTATTTTTAGAAAATTTATAGCATTATTAATCATGATGCGATATAATATAAAAGAATCATTGGGTTATTATACTCTTTAGGAGTGACTTGATATGAAAAACGCAAATGATAAGAATCTGATAATAGTATATGACTGTGAGTCTAATTCATTTTTCTATCCGGATGATGTGAAGGAACAATTAGCCGGTGTGTTTGACGTGCGTCCGATTTGGCAGATTTTCAAAGAGGATGGAGTGACAACGGCTGCTACGGCAGAGAGGATTCGTGAAGATTTGGAAACTGTAGCGGAGGCAGATACACCTCAGGCTTATTTCTCAGAATGCTTTTTAAAAGAGAAGAACGGAATGGAAATACGGTATCAGGTCGGATTTATCTGCCCAATACCGGGTGATGCTGTCAGTATTACTTTTTCCAGAATAGAGACGGAAGATACGTCTGAAAACTATCAGGCACATGTTTCCAAATATGATGAACTTACCGGTTTACTTAGAAGAGAAGCATTTACCGAAGCGGTTATGAAGGTTGTGAAGGAGAACCGTGAGGATGTGGCTGCCGGAGAATATGCTTTGGTATATTTTGACATTATCCGTTTTAAGGCTATCAATGACATGTTTGGTCTTATGGCGGGGGATGCCCTTTTAAAGCATATGGCAGAGGTCATAGTGAATGCAGGCAAGGAGGGGGATGTTGCCTGTCGTTTGGAGGCAGACAGATTTGCTCTTTTTACTAATCATTCCGGCGAAGAACTGGAACAACTGGTCGAAAGGTTGATCGATGATATAACCCGATATGACCTTACATTTAAGATTACCTGTAATGTCGGAATATATGTGACAAATGAGAAAGCATTGTCAGTGGATTCCATGATTGACAGAGCGGTTTTGGCATTGTCATCCATTAAGGGAAGTTATACATCCAAATACAATTTCTTTACGGAATCGCTTCGGAATGAGATGTTAAGTGAACAGGAGATTTCCGGTATTATGGCTACGGCTTTGGAGGAAAGACAGTTTGTTTTGCATTACCAGCCGCAGTTTAATCATTCCACAGGTAAGCTTATTGGCGTTGAAGCTTTGGTGCGTTGGAATCATCCTGAGAAAGGAATGATTTCACCGGGAGTATTTATTCCGATATTTGAAAAGAATGGTTTTATCACCAGACTGGATTTATACGTATTTGAGCAGGTATGTGTATTTATCCGTAAGTGTATGGATAAGGGATTACCACTTGTTCCTGTTTCCAGTAATTTTTCAAGATACGATATCTTCCAACCGGATTTTGTAGAGAATCTTGAGACTATCCGTAAAAGGCATGATGTGCCGATTGAATTGGTTAGAATCGAGATTACAGAATCGGCAGTATTTGGTGACAGTGAGCAGGCTAATGAAGTGGTCAAGCAATTGCATCAATGCGGATATATTGTAGAGATGGACGATTTCGGAAGCGGCTATTCTTCGCTGAACGTTCTTAAAGATATTGAGTTGGATTTAATCAAACTGGATATGATGTTCTTAGTAGAGAAATCAGAGAGTAACCGTGGCGGAATGATATTAAGTTCTGTTGTCAGAATGGCAAAATGGCTGGGGCTTCCGGTTATTGCGGAAGGCGTTGAGACATTAGAACAGGCTGATTTCTTAAAGAGCATCGGTTGCGAATATATTCAGGGATATTTCTATTCCAGACCATTGCCTGAGAATCAATATGTAGAGATGCTGACAGAAAGTGCACTCGGAGAAAAGACGCAGCAGGTTAAGATAATTGACAATATGAATGCGTATGATTTCTGGGATCCGAAATCCCAGGAGACACTTATTTACAGTCATTATGTAGGTGGTGCATCTGTATTTGAATATTGTAACGGTAAAGTGGATATATTGCGTGTAAACCGGAAATATTTGGAAGAGTTTAATTGGCGGATTAATGAGAAATCCCTAATTGAAGGCGACCCGATGCGATTCTTTGATGAAGAAAATAAGACCAAGTATTTTAATATGTTACAAGAGGCGATAGAGAGTGGAAATGAAGCAGAGTGCGAGACATGGAGGTCATATGAGACTTCTGATGGACAATGTGATCGGCTTTGTATCAGGACTACTGCCCGTGTGGTCGGAGAGTACGGAGGAGATCATTTCCTGTTTTATTCGATGATTCGCAATATTACCGAAGAAAAGAAACGTTTGGAAGAATTGCTTGAAATTGAAAAGCAATTCAAAAAACTAAACAATCAGTAAATAAAGTAATATAATTATAAAGGAAGTCGGACTAAAGAGGATAGTAGCTGTTTCGTCGGACTTCTTTTATATCAAATGAATGGAGGAATTATTATGGATCAGAAAGCAATGTACAAATTATCATACGGATTATTTGTTTTAACCGCAAACAGTAACGGTAAGCACAATGGATGTATTATTAACACAGGTATTCAGGTTACTTCTCAGCCGAACCGTATCAGTATTGCGGTTAACAAGGCCAACTATACACATGATTTGATTATGGAAAACCGCAGGTTTAATATTTCCATTATCAGCCAGGACGCATCTTTTGAATTATTCAAGCGTTTTGGTTTCCAGTCCGGCCGTGAAGTGGATAAATTTGCAGGATTTACAGGATATAAAAAGGGACTAAATGATGTAAATTATATTACGGAAGGAACAAATGCTTATATTTCTGCGTGGGTGGAACAGACAGTAGATTTGGGAACGCATACATTATTTATTGCGGCCGTTACCAATATGGAAGTATTGAGTGATGTAGCATCCGCAACATATGAGTATTATCAGAACAATATTAAGCCAAAGCCACAGGCACAGGAAGGTCCAAAGGAAGGCAAGACGGTTTGGGTATGCAAGATTTGCGGATATGAGTATGACGGTGATCCGATTCCGGAGGATTTTATTTGTCCGCTTTGCAAACATCCGGCAAGCGATTTTGAGAAGCAGGTACGATAATAGGAATCTCAATAAAAGGATATTTTTGTTTTATGAACTTGGAAAAGATTTTGGCACAGTATGATGCGATGTTTGGAACAAACAGTTTGGAAGAAATAGAGGATTATCTGGTAAATACGATAACGGAAGCAAAAGAGAAGTCCGAATACGGAATTGTGATTACTCTTTTGAATGAGATTATAGGATTTTGCCGTGATACAACACAAAAGGAAAAAGCATTACGATACTGTGAGGAATTGCAGAAAATATTAAAGTTAATGAAATTAGAGGGGCGCATTGACTATGCGACCTCTCTTTTAAATGTGGCAAATGCTTATCGGGCATTTGGATTATTTGAAGAGTCTTTGCGCTTATATGAAATTGTAGAGGAAACCTATAAGCAACAGATACCTCCTACAGATTTTATGTATGCAAGCCTTTACAATAACTGGAGCCTCTTATTTCAGGAAATGCAGGACTATGAAAGTGCAAGGGATATGTTGCTTAAGGCTTTGGAAATAGCAGATTCTTATGAGGAAGCTGTGATTCCGCAGGCCACTACCAGGGCTAATCTGGCGGCAACTCTTTTGCAGATTGGTACGGATGAAGCGTATGAGCAGGCAATCCGGTATTTGAAGGAAGCATTGGCTGTTCATGAAAAAGATGGCGGTGGTGACTTCCATTACGGTGCGGTTCTGGTAGCGATGGGAGATGCTTACAGTTTT
This sequence comes from Lachnospiraceae bacterium, assembly GCA_017621115.1. The sequence continues at coordinate 6,577 of JAGATU010000066.1, read as the reverse complement.
AAAAAGGATTATGTGAATGCGGCAGCTTATTATGAAAAAGGGCTTGCTGAGATTGAAAAGCATGTCGGCAGAACGGACAATTATGCCAGAGTGAAAGAAAAATTTAACTATGTGATGACTAAATTGCAGGATGAAAAAGAGAATCCTGTGTTTTCAGAGGAAAAGAATGATTGGGTTTCCAATTTAGAACGCAGCAGAACGTTTTATGAAAAATACGGAAAAACGATGATTCATGAGAAGTTTGCGGATTATGAAGACAGAATAGCAGTTGGGATGGTTGGAGAAGGATCTGACTGTTTTGGATATGACGATAAGATATCGACGGATCATGATTATGAGATTGGATTCTGTATGTGGCTTTTGCAGTCGGATTATGAGGAAATTGGAGAAGAACTGCAGAGAGAATATGAGAAATTGATCCAGACATATTTGCAGGAAGATGGGGTGAATCTGTTTTTATCAAATCGCCGTGGTATTTTTGGTGTGAATGATTTTTATAATCGTATACTGGGAACAGATATGGATTATGAAAAAATGGTGGAGCAGGGAATCGCTGACAAGATGCTCATTTCTTATGACAGTATAGCGGAATATCAACTTGCAACAGCTACAAACGGAGAGATATATGCAGATAAGCAAGGTGTTTTCACAGGTATAAGAGAGTGTTTGCTTAAGTATTATCCGCAAGCTGTATGGCGAAGGAAACTGGCGCAGAGCCTTCATGATTTTGCACAGTACGGACAGAGTAATTATGCCCGTATGATGGCAAGAAAAGACTATGTGACTGCCCGGATTTGTGTAGGGAAAGCCATGGAATCGGCGATGGATTTGGTGTATCTGCTGCGTAAAACATATGCGCCGTATTATAAATGGAAACGAAAAGGACTTGAAGTATTAGCTGAGAAAGATACAGGAGATGCTTTTGTAAAAGGTATTCTATGTACATTGGATGAACTTGCAGTACTGCCTTGTCAGGCAGAAGCCTGGGAGAGTGTTACTTATGATGCGGCAGAGATAAATACCGAAGATAAATGTGTTGTATTGTTTGAGAAGATAGCGGCAACTATTGTAAAAGAATTGACCGCACAGAATCTGATTCGAGGCAAAGATACTTTCTTGGAAAACTATATTTCCCAGATTTTAAGAGGTAAAAATATGGATATTGTTGAAAAAATTGTAGAGTTGGAATGGAAGCAGTTTGATAAAGTGAAAAACGAGGGTGGAAGAGCAAGTTGCCAGGATGATTATCAGACTTTTTCCATTATGCGAAAGAGCCAGTATCTGACATGGCCGGATGAATTGTTGGATAGTTTTTGCAATGATTTACTTTCTGCTGAGAATAAGGGTTGGAATCTGATTATGGAAAAATACGCCCGTATGATGAAAAGTACAACACCCGAAAAATATGAGGAGTTGAAAAAAGACCTTCCTGTTTTGAATGAGGAAAGAATTGCCATTCAAGAGGAAATAGTTAAAATCCAGGTTGGCTGGATGGAAGAGTTTGCCGCAAAGTATCCGAAGATGGCAGGCAATGCCAGAAGTATCCATACTGCAGAAGATACGCCGTTTAATACTTCTTATGAGACATATCTTCGCGGAGAACTTGGCACGTATTCGGAGAATACATTTATTTTATATGGCCGGTTTATTACAGGATTATTGAGAGAAAACCGTAATTTGGCATATGAGACTATGGAGAATACGGCAAAATTATATGGGTATGAGTCAGTAGAAGAAGCAGAGGAAAGGCTTTAAGGATAGTTTGCTAAGGAGAATAGAGGAGTAATATGAGTTACAGTATTATCGGTGGGGCCGACGGCCCCACAAGTATATTTGTTGCGGGACAAATCGGAAGCGGTTGGTTTAACGGATATGGTTTGTTTTTTCTGATTCTGTTATTAATTCCGAATATTGTTTATGCGGTAAAATATAAAGATGCAACGAATACATGTACCGATAAATGGGCTCTTATTTTGGAGCAGGGTGGTAGATACGGTTCGATGTTTTTTATGGTGTTTACTTTTGGAAGTTTGACACAGGGCTGGGCATCGGTAACCGAGTTTATGGTATATTTGTTGGGAAGCACGCTACTGATGGTAGCATATTGGATTGTGTGGATGCTGTATTTTGTGGGACAGAAAATGTGGAAAAGCATGGCACTTGCGATTATTCCGACGCTTTTATTTTTAATTGGCGGAATTACCATGAGAAATATTCCGGCAATGATTTTGGCAGTAGTGTTTGGTGTCGGACATATCTATGTTACATATAAGAATCAGGAGTAGTTATATGTGGGAAAAAGATTGTAAAATATGCGGAACTCAAATATCGCAGACGGTTTTTGGCAAGCAGAAAAAAGAAATAGAAATGGATGCAAAAGATTGGATAAGAGACTTTTTTCGTTAGTGGAAAAGTTAATAACGGAACACAAACTGACGGTGGAAGAATATGAGTATCTGATAGAAAACCGTAATAGCGAAGCGACCGAGTTCCTGGTATCAGAGGCGGTTCGTGTCCGAAAAGAAATCTATGGAGATACTGTATTTATCCGTGGGCTGATTGAGATTAGTAATATTTGTAAAAACGATTGCTATTATTGCGGAATCCGCAAAAGTAATGCAAACTGTGACAGGTATCGTCTGACACGGGATGAGATTCTTGAATGTTGCAGGGAAGGGTATAATCTTGGTTTCCGAACTTTTGTATTACAGGGCGGCGAGGATGCTTTTTTTACGGATGAGTGGTTGGAAGAATTGATATATTCCATTAAGGAAGAACATGCCGATTGTGCCGTAACGCTTTCGTTAGGAGAGAGAAGTAAGGAAAGTTATAAGCGTTTATATGAAGCCGGAGCGGACCGTTACCTGCTCAGACATGAAACGGCAGATGAGGAACATTATGCGATGCTGCATCCGAAGGAACAGACTCTGGACACACGTATGAATTGCTTACGGAATCTGAAAGATATCGGCTATCAGGTTGGTTGCGGTTTTATGGTTGGTTCTCCGTATCAAACAAGTGCGCATTTGGCAAAGGACCTTAAGTTTATTGAAGAGTTTGGTCCGGATATGTGCGGTATCGGACCGTTTATCCCGCATAAGGATACGCCTTTTGCAGAGAAAGTGGCAGGTAATGTGGAATTAACCTGTTATCTGCTCTCAATTATCCGTTTGATAAAGCCGAATATATTATTGCCTGCTACGACTGCTCTCGGAAGTCTTACTGAAAGCGGAAGGGAAAAAGGGATTTTAGCAGGAGCCAATGTAGTAATGCCGAACTTATCACCGGTATCGGCGCGAAAAAAATATATGCTGTATAATAATAAAGCCTCTGATGGCGCTGAATCGGCACAGAGCAAAGAACTGTTAGAGGAAAGAATAGCCTCGATTGGGTACCAGGTAGTAACGGATAGGGGCGATATTAAAATATAATTAAGAATAATTCATTTTTACTGACAGATGGGATGTGACAAAATGGCTATTTACAATCCAAACTCCATGAAAGCAGAAGAATTTATTAACGATGAAGAGATCCGTGCAACATTGGAGTATGCAGAACAGAATAAAAGCAATGTGGAGTTGATTGATGCGATATTAAAGAAGGCAAGACCGCAGAAAACAGAAACAGGATACATTTGTGCGGGATTGTCCCATAGGGAGGCATCCGTTCTTTTGGCATGCGAAATTCCTGAGAAAATAGAGGAGATGTACCGGATTGCGGAAGAAATAAAACTGGCTTTCTATGGGAACCGTATTGTGATTTTTGCGCCGCTTTATTTATCCAATTATTGCGTAAACGGTTGTGTGTATTGCCCGTACCATATGAAAAACAAGCACATTCTGCGTAAAAAACTGACACAGGAAGAAGTAAAAGCAGAAGTAATTGCCTTGCAGGATATGGGGCATAAGAGACTCGCCATTGAAGCGGGCGAAGACCCTGTAAATAATCCGATTGAGTATATTTTGGATTGTATTAAGACCATATACAGCGTTCATCATAAAAATGGCGATATCCGTCGTGTGAATGTAAATATTGCCGCAACGACAGTGGAGAATTATCGTAAGTTAAAAGATGCAGGAATCGGGACTTATATTTTGTTCCAGGAGACTTATCATAAGGAGAGTTATTTGCAATTGCATCCGACGGGACCAAAGCATGATTATGCCTATCATACGGAAGCAATGGATCGTGCGATGGAAGGCGGACTTGATGATGTTGGATTGGGAGTATTGTTTGGGCTGGAATTGTACAAATACGAATTTGCCGGTCTGCTTATGCATGCAGAGCATTTAGAGGCAGTTCACGGTGTCGGTCCGCATACGATTAGTGTGCCGCGTTTGAAAAGAGCGGATGATATTGACCCGGATCAGTTTGATAACGGAATTGATGATGAAACCTTTGCCAAAATAACGGCTTGTATCCGTTTGGCAGTACCGTATACGGGAATTATTATCTCCACAAGAGAAAGTGAACAGGTAAGAACCAAGTTATTGAGACTTGGTGTTTCTCAGGTGTCCGGCGGCTCACGTACTTCCGTTGGCGGTTATGCGGGTTATTCTAATGAAGAGAGACCTCATGATACGGAGCAGTTTGATGTGTCTGACCAGAGAAGTTTGGATGAGGTTGTACACTGGCTGATTGAGAATGGACATATTCCGTCTTTCTGTACAGCGTGTTACCGCGAAGGACGTACGGGTGACCGGTTTATGAGTCTATGTAAAAATGGTCAGATTTTGAATTGCTGTCATCCGAATGCGCTTATGACTTTATCGGAGTATTTGGAAGATTATGCTTCCGATAAGACAAAGGAAGCCGGTTATAAAATGGTGGAGGACGAACTTTTACGCGTGCCAAATGATAAGGTACGGGGTATTGCGATAGAGAATATCGAGGCTATTAGATCTTCAAATCGCAGAGATTTTAGATTCTAAAGAATGTAATTTTAGACAACTTATGAGGGAGACTTGAATTTATGGGATTACAGGACAGTGTATCAGCAGAACGCATACATATCAGTTTTTTCGGAAAGCGTAATGCAGGCAAATCCAGCATGGTAAATGCCATTACAGGGCAGCAGCTTTCAGTTGTATCGGCCGTAAAGGGAACAACCACGGACCCGGTAAAAAGAGCCATGGAATTGTTGCCACTTGGACCGGTTGTAATTATTGACACACCGGGATTGGATGATGAGGGTGAACTTGGCAGTCTTCGTGTACGGAAAGCAAAGCAGATTCTGGAGAAGACCGATATTGCGGTTTTGGTAGTGGATAAAACCGAAGGTATGGGCACCTGTGATGAAGAACTGATAAAAGAATTGGAAGAACGCAGAATTCCGTATCTGCTTGTGTTTAATAAAATAGATTTACCGTTTGGCGAGGATGTTTCAAAGAAAGAGGGAGTACTGTATGCAAGTGCCCATACAGGAGAAGGGATTGCCGCGGTAAAAGAAGCACTCGGTTCTTTGGTAAAAGAAAATAAGAATGAAAAAGTGCTGGTGCGTGATTTGATTGAGGCAGGAGATATCGTGGTTTTGGTAACTCCAATTGATGAGGCAGCACCAAAGGGCCGGTTAATATTACCGCAGCAGTTGGTAATCCGCGATATTTTGGATGTACATGGAGTGGTGGTAACCTGTCAGGATACAGAAATAGTCATGACTTTGGCATCGTTATCTAAGAAACCGAAAATGGTAATTACGGATTCGCAGGTATTTGAAAAAGTCAGTGAGGATGTGCCGAAGGATGTTCCGCTTACTTCTTTTTCCATTTTAATGGCAAGATATAAGGGAGATTTGAAAGAACTGGTGCGCGGAGCAGCTGCGTTATCCAAAATAAAGAGCGGCGATAAGGTGTTAATATCTGAAGGCTGTACCCATCACCGCCAATGTAACGATATTGGCACGGTAAAAATGCCAAATTGGACTAAAGAATTCACAGGAGTAGAGCCGGAGTTTGCCTTTTCTTCAGGAGGAGAGTTCCCGGAAGAGTTGACACCGTTTTCTGTAATTGTGCATTGCGGCGGCTGTACCCTGAATGAAACGGAAATGAAAAACCGCATTAAAAGGGCGGTAGAGGCAAATGTCCCTATTGTGAATTATGGAATTGCAATTGCCCATATGCATGGCATTTTGAAGAGAAGTGTGGAATTGTTTAAGGATGTAGTGGGAGAGTTGGAGTAACTATAATTAAACCCGTTTGAGTCTATCAGATTCAAACGGGTTTTAGCGTGTCATTCCTTTAATTGATGTGAGTTGTTAATATGTTACCAGTATAAATTAAGATAATCTTCTGCTATGTTTTCCGGCATGGAAAACTGCTTCATGATGTTTTCTTTTGTTTGTTCCTTGGTTAAATTCATAAATTTGCTATTGCTGATAGCGCCTTGAATTATACCTTCTTGAAGGCCTGATTTTTCGCCTGCTTCAAAAGCATCTCTTCTTTCGTAATCAATTACACCCATGATTCCCATATATCGTTTCCTCGTTTCTGAATCGCTTTTAACAGTATCAATTATGTGTTGTATTGCCAATAATTCTTCATCTACAGCATTGGCAGGGATGGGATTGTCCAGAAATGTA
>JAGATU010000065.1 GCA_017621115.1 Lachnospiraceae bacterium | reverse complement strand
GCTATTAAGTCTAAATTATGGTCTCCTAACCGTGTAGACAAGATTGCTGCTCCTGTTAATGCTATTTTCTGGATTATGAAAGACCCTACAATTCCACCAGTAATTAAGTTAAAAGGAGCTGCTTTAGCTTCAGTAATGGGTGCTACACTCGCTACAAAGACATCTACAGCAGAACGTGTTGCTGCAGGTACAGATATGAACGCTCTTCGTATCGTTCCTTACGCTAACCCATTCAGAACATATCCATTAGTTAACGACTATGAGAAGTTCAAAAAGTTAGTAGAAGAGAAGAACGTAGACTGCTATATCGTTAACACAGGTGATTTCATGGGAACAAAATGTAAACCTGCTGATACATTAGGTATTCTTGAAACAATCGTTGAAGGAAAAGCTAAGTTCGAACAGTGGGGACCTTTTGAAGATGTTGAAATCATGTACGATTGGTCAGGCAAGACAGCAGACTTCACTCCAAACTTAGACGACGCAGACTACAGAGCAGCATTAAAGAACGCTATGCAGAACCGTGTTGACGCAGTTAAGGGATTTGCTGAAAAGAAAGAAGGATATGACAAACTTCCTGATGAAGCACTCGCTGCTGTTCAGAAGTTAGTTGATGCTTTATAAGATTAACAATTTAGAGGATGTGCAATGCACATCCTCTTTTTATGTAAAAAATCAAAATGCATACAATGCGATGAATTGGAAGAAATTTCAGTTGTATAATAAGCAGTTATTGCGTATAATAAAAGTAACCCGAGGTACCGTTTTTTTCCTGATATTTTGAACCTACAGTTACTTTAAATGGGATTCCTATATTGCCAAGTGGATGTCAGGCCTCCGTTTGCAGTGGAAGGCAGAAGCTTTGGTTGCGGTCACCCACCTAGCCGAATGCTAGGAGTCAAAATTCAGGGCCGGTATTAAGGGGATAACTAATGAAGAGCAGCCGATTGGCTGCTCTTCGTTTGCGTTAAGGGAATATATTTATGTATAGAGAATATAGAAATAACAATAATAATGAGAAACATAGGCGATTGTTATTAAAAACGGCAGTATGCATATCAGGGATTTTGGCTTTATTATTTGTTGCATTCACATACAAAAACTATCGGTTAAAAGAAGGAAATGCCCCTTATGTGCATGTAAAAGAAGTTCTTCCGTTTATGGAAACATTGACAGAGGTTAATAAAGGCATTATTTCACAGGAAATGCAAAATGAACTCCTTGGTTTGCAGAATCGCTTTATGATGCAACAAAATGAAGAGGAAAGTTATCTGTTATTCGGGGAATTGCAGACTATATTACAGGCATTTCCGATAGAAAGTGTGGATTGGCTGACAGAATATAGAGGCGAGTCATGGTATGTAGGATTACGGGATTGGAATCGTGTTGCAGAGCTATTGACCCAAAATTACGGTAATGGCCGGATTGTATTGCAGGAATTGTCATTGCTTGGTATGTCTGAACAGATATCGGATGAGGAACATAATGCGATTACAGAAAATATGGTTTTTACAGGAAAAAACTTGATGCATAATCAATATCCGTGTATCGGGGATTATTTGTTTTCGAATGTTAATGCGATTTGTTTTGAGGACAGTATTCTTTCAATAACCGGTCATGCGAAAGAGAAAGGCATTCTTGAAAATGTATATTTTTCGGATATATCAGAGGACAGGGTGCATTTGTTTTATAACGGTTATCACATGTATTATCCGGTTGATACATTCAATAATATTTCAGGAAAATATGAGAATGGTAAAAACCTGCGCAAAATAATCGATATTGAACTTGAAAAAGGCAGTATGAATGTAGTGCATGAAAAAGAAGATTATATACACGGTAAATTATTACAGGTTAGTGACAGCACTATAGAAATAGAAGGATATGGTAAGTATCAGACGGATGAGAATATGCAGGTATACAAAGAGTACGGAGAACTGGAGTCCGTTAACAGAAATGATTTGCGAATCGGTTATCCATTTTCTGATTTTGTGGTTGAAGATGGGAAAATCGTTGCCTGTCTGGTGATAAAAGATGAGGATATGGAATATATCCGTGTATTATTGAAAAATTCGGACATGGCAGGCAGATATCACGAAAATGTTTCCGGATATTGTAACCGGGATATGGAATGGATCGAATATGAAGAAGGAGTGGAAAAAGAACGCAGGGTCATTCCAAAAGGAGAGAATTTCAACATTGACAGGAAGGATATAAAGCGGAGCGGAAAAAGAATAAAACTCATCCCGTCTGTATTATCCGGTGAGATTACGCTGGAGAGTGTAAACAGAAGTAACGGGAATCCGTCCTACCTTGGAAGTCTGGAAATAACCGGTGATGAAGAAGGGCTTTTGGTAATAAATGAAGTTTTGTTGGAAGATTATTTGTGTAAAGTAGTGCCAAGTGAAATGCCTTCATCGTATCCGAAAGAAGCACTGATGGCGCAGGCAGTATGTGCAAGAACCTATGCCTACGGCAAAATGATGAATGCCGGATTGCCGGAGTTTGGAGCACATGTGGATGACAGTGCAGGTTTTCAGGTATATAACAATATTGCAGAACAGACATCAACGACGGAAGCCGTGAAAGCGACCCACAATATAATTGCACAATATAATGGGGAACCGATAGGGGCATATTATTATTCAACTTCTTGCGGTATGGGAAGCGATACAGGCGTATGGCACGGGACATCTGTTTCGCCCGGATATTTACAGGCAAAAGAAATCGGTATTCAGCAAGATGTGGACGGAGTTTTGTTTTCGGATGCGGAATTCACACCACAATCCCTGATGGATGAAGAAGTATTTGAAAAATGGATTACGGATGTAAAAGATTCGCATTATGAGTCGCAGGAAGGGTGGTACCGATGGTCTTATGATGTGAAAAAAATAGATGTTTCCCATATGGAAGAGGTCTTGCAATCACGCTTTTTGAACAATCCAAATATGATTTTGACTTTGGAAGACGGGGATTTTAAGAGCAGAGAAATTGAATCGTTAGGTGAAATAAAGAATATTCAGATTGTGAAACGTTTGCCGGGTGGAGTCGCAGATGAATTGATAATAACCGGAACAGAAGCAACTGTTAAAGTGTTATCGGAGTTAAATATCCGCTATGTTCTTGCGGATGGTAAAACGAAGGTAATACGACAGACTGCGGATGAAGTTGATGCGGCAACTCTTCCGAGCGCATTTATTGCTATAGAATTGATAACGGAAGATGAAACAGTAACCGGATATACAATTACCGGAGGCGGCTTTGGGCATGGAGTCGGAATGAGCCAAAACGGGGCCAAAAATATGGCACAGACAGGTTTGACATGCGAAGAGATTCTTACCTTTTTTTATCCGGGGGTGGATTTAAAGAAATTGCATGAAGAGGAAATATCATGAGAGTGTTTTACGGAATTGTCAGGGATTTTATCAGACAGCTTTCGAAAGACAATATCAGTGTGTATGCTTCCGGCACGGCATTTTTCTTTTTTCTCTCTTTAATGCCAACGCTGATTATTGTTTGTTCGTTATTGCCGCTTACTTCATTAACAGAGCGCAACCTGCTTATAGCAGCAGTGGATATTATGCCGGATTATTTGGATTCGATTACGGTATTAATGATAAAACAGATGTATGATCAGTCGGCGAGAATTCTACCTTTTGCGATTATTATTATGCTTTGGTCATCCTCGAAAGGGATGTTGGGACTGATGTATGGATTAAATGTGGTAAATGAAGTTGATGAGACAAGGAATTATTTCTTCTTGCGTTTGGAAGCCACTTTTTATATGGTGATTACCGTTGTGGCATTGCTTGTGTCGCTTGCCCTTTCAGTATTTGGAAAATCCATTGTATATGGTATATACACACATTTTCCGGATGTGGGAATACTGTTGTATTTATTGCTGAAATTCCGTTTTTTGTTCGTTTGGATATTATTGACAGTAGTATTTACGGTAACCTATACCTATGTACCGAATAAGAAATTGAAGATGCGTTTTCAGATACCCGGCGCGGTTTTTACTGCAGTAGGATGGAGTATATTTTCATTTGTGTTTTCCGTATACGTAGAGTATTTCAGAGGAATGAGAACTTATGGAAGTCTTAGCACGATTATTATTATGATGTTCTGGTTATATTGCTGTTTGTATATTTTCCTGATCGGAGCTAATTTAAACCGATACTTCAGACCGTTGATACTACTTGTAATGCGCAAATAGAGAAAGTAATAAAAAAGCAGGTTATAACCTGCTTTTTTAAAAATGTAACCTGCGGCGTACGGCTTCGCGTAAACGCTTGCGGGATAAAACCGTTATTAATACAATGTCTACAATCAGACAAGGGACAAGCACTATGGCAGACCAGGTAATATGAAGCGGTTTGTCGTAATAATGCCACACCAATAATTCGATTCCGATACAAAGAACCGGAACCATAACATAAAAATAGAGTGCGGTGGCTAAGATGGAAGAGGAAACCTTTTTAACCAGTAATGTAAAGGTTAAAATCAATGCGGTAGCAAGTGCCGTAATCGGAAGGGCTAATTTAGTAAGCCATGCTTTATTACTGGTCATAAAGGAAAGCATGTACAAATATCCGGCCATCGCAAGTCCGTCTATCAGCATGGAAATATATATCGGCATTTTTTCAAAGGCAATTGGCGGAATGCCGATAACCCAAATAAATGCACACAATCCGACAATCGGTATTGACCAGAGTGTTTTACTAAATACCAGATAATTAAGAAGCATACAGCAAATAGCCGTAGTAGCCAGGAAAACACTGGTCAGGATTATTATATCCTTTGTTTTGACTTTTTCCGTTTCTCCGTGTTTGGTTGGAAACGGACTGATAGGTCCCATTTTTTTTAATTCTTTCGGGTTGATAACGGGAGTGTTGCATAGAGGACATTTGTTGAGTGCATCGTCCAGTTTCACTCCACAATTTACACAATAAGACATAAGATTCTCCATTTCTGTCAAAGGGAAATCCGGCAGAGTTATTCCCTGTTGGATTCTATGGTTACAGGTATTCCGTCTTCTACAAGTTTGCGGAAAAAATACCGTTCTACATCGGATTCTACTATGCAACTGCAGAAATTGACGGTCAATGTATTCTGATAACTGATAATTGCGCAATTCGTCCGGGATGAATATGGTACACCCATATAAATATCATATCGTTCCACATGCGGAATCATATCTTCCGGCAGACGCATAACGCCCATATTGGTAAGTCCTGCAGAAGAATTTTTGTCCTGTACATTGGAATAAAATGTACGGACAACGATATCTTTGAGGAATAAAGGACTGATACGGGCTATCGGATGTTTCTGCGCAGCCGCATTGGTGTTCATTTCCCCCATCAAATATTTTTCCTCAATATATAAGTGCATATAATGGTGTACATGTTTTACAATCTCATCAAATGTGTAGTTGCCGAGTCTTGGATCTATGGAAGGATAAATCATCGTGATAAAATTACGCAATGTCTTTGACGGGAAAAACTGCCTGAGATTAATCGGCATGGCAATTTTAACCGGACGCAGACGGATGTGAAATCCGTTTTGCTGTTTCTGCATAAGTGCATAGAGTAAAACGGCATTGAGATACTCGGTTATAGTCGCATTATAGGACGCAGCAACTTTCTTTATCTCAGAAACGGGAATAACCCCGTTGATTACGTTTAAAGTATGGAAATCTTCTTTTGTGCCACGGACAAGATAGGCTTTTTCGGTATTGCGTGGCGGTTTGTATTTTACATCAGCATAACGCATGTATGCGTCTTCCAGTTCTTCCGGATCCGGTTTTTCAAAAATATCAAAGACGGAGTAGCCATTGCTTATCTGATGACCTTTCAGGCGCAGATACGTGGCTGTAATGGTATTCAATACGGTCATGCCTCCGTTGCCGTCACCGAGACTGTGATGTGCTTCCATGGAGATACGGTTTTGATAATAATAGAACCGTAAGAGATAGCGGTTGTTACCGTGAAAATGCATCGGCATACAGAAATTACGGATATCCTCCTGTACAAAAGGTCCCTTCCTGTTATTCGGCTCTAAGTAACGCCAAAAAAGACCTTTTCGCATGGACACTTTGTACGTCGGAAAACGTGTCAGTGAAAGGTCGATTGCCTGTTGCAGGATATCAGGATTAATCTCTTCTTTTAAAGAGACGGAAAGTCTGTATACGGAAGAAAAGTCCTTACGTTGCAAGGTCGGATATACAATTGCCGATAAATCCAGCTTATACCATGTGGAAGCCGGATGTGGAAGGGAATTGATTCTGTTTTTCATACGGAATAATTTTAGCATATTTTTTTATGGAAAAAAAGGATTTTACCGCGATGTACAGAATATTAATAATAGGATTATATGCAAATTTCGGTTTGTTGTGTCAGTCTAATGAGGAGATTATGTATGACAATACGTGAAAGCTTAGAAAAATGGGAAGAGATACACTTAAGTAAATATGCAACCTTAAGTAAGAATTCCAAGGGAAGGCTGAAAGAAGAGGAGCAGTGCGATATCCGTCCTGTATTTCAGCGGGATCGTGACCGAATTCTTCATAGTAAATCGTTTCGACGTTTAAAGGATAAAACCCAGGTGTTTTTAACGCCGGAAGGGGATCATTACCGTACGAGACTTACGCATACTCTTGAGGTATCCCAGAACGCCAGAACCATTGCCAAGGCGCTTGAATTAAACGAAGAACTGGTGGAGGCCATTGCACTCGGACATGATTTGGGACATACACCATTTGGTCATGCCGGCGAACGTGCACTTAACGATATCTGTCCGCTTGGATTTGAACATAGTGAGCAGAGCCTTCGTACTGTGGATGTTTTGGAAAAAGACGGACAGGGCCTGAATCTGACATATGAAGTACGTAACGGAATCCTGAACCATCAGACGAAGGGAACGCCGGATACATTGGAAGGTAAGATTGTGCGTCTTTCCGATAAGATTGCATACATACACCATGATATGGACGATGCGCTCCGTGCGGGAATCCTTACGGAAAATGATATCCCGATGTCCATCCGTGAGGTAATCGGTTCCACGACAAATGAACGCTTAAGCCACTTTATTCATGATATTGTGACAACAAGCCTTGGCCAGAATGATATTCTGATGTCAGAACCCGTAGCAAAGGCAATGAAGGATTTACGACAGTTTATGTTTGAAAACGTATACACCAATCCCGAGGCCAAGAGCGAAGAAAGCAAAGCCGAAACCCTTATGAAGACATTATATGATTATTATCTGACACACTTTGATGTGTTGCCTCGTGAGTATCATGTAATGGTGGACGAAGGCGAAGCCAAAGAACGGGTTGTATGTGATTACGTCGGTGCTATGACGGATAGATTTGCTATTGCGAAATACGAAGAACTATTCATTCCAAAATCTTGGCATGGATGATTTAGGAGGAAATATATGTATTATCCGGATGAACTGGTGGAAGAAGTTCGTTCAAGGAATGATATTGTGGATGTTGTGGGTGGTTATGTACGGTTGCAGAAGAAGGGCGCAAGCTACTTTGGACTGTGTCCGTTTCATAACGAGAAATCACCGTCCTTTTCGGTATCCCCCCAGAAGCAGATGTACTATTGTTTCGGTTGCGGTGCGGGAGGCAATGTTTTTACCTTTTTAATGAACTATGAAAACGATACATTCCCTGAAGCCATTAAGACATTGGCGGACCGGGCAGGTATTGATTTGCCGGAAATTGAATATTCAGAAGAAATGAAAAAAGAAGCGGATAAAAAAGCCCTTCTTTTGGAAATAAATAAAGAAGCTGCCAAGTATTTTTACTATCAGCTGCGTAGTCCGCAGGGGGCAATCGGACATCAGTATCTGACAAAGCGAGAACTATCGGAAGAGACCATGAAGCAGTTTGGACTCGGTTATTCCAATAAGTTTTCGAATGATTTGGTGCAGTACCTGAAACAGAAAGGCTATCAGGACGAGATGATTATCCAGGCGGGCCTTGCAGCAGGCAATGAGGCAAAGGGCGTGCATGATAAGTTCTGGAACCGTGTGATGTTTCCGATACAGGATATCAATCATCGCGTAATCGGTTTCGGCGGTCGTGTTATGGGCGAAGGAGAACCGAAATATCTGAACTCTCCCGAGACCATGATATTTGATAAGAGCCGCAATCTGTACGGACTTAATTTTGCGCGTAGCAGCAGAAGAGACCATATTATTCTGTGTGAAGGTTATATGGATGTTATTTCCATGCATCAGGCAGGATTTACGCAGGCGGTGGCATCGCTCGGAACGGCATTTACTTCCGGACAGGCTAATTTATTGCATCGCTTTACGGATACCGTTATTTTGTCATATGACAGTGATGGGGCCGGTACAAAGGCTGCATTGCGCGCAATCGGCATCTTAAGAGAGAATGGTATGACAGCCAGAGTGCTTAATTTGGAACCGTATAAGGATCCCGATGAATTTATTAAAAATCTCGGGGCGGAAGCTTTTGAGGAGCGTATTAAGCAGGCAGAGAACAGTTTTCTGTTTGAACTGCGCGTACTGCAGAGAGATTATAATTTACAGGACCCGGATGAGAAGACCGCTTTTTATAAAGAAATAGCCAAAAAGCTGTGCAATTTCAATGATGAAGTCGAACGTGAGAATTATATAGAAGCGGTTGCCTCCAAATACGGGATTGGTTTTGACAGCCTTCGTAATATGGTCAATCAGTTGGGAAACAGACAGGGACTGATTAAGCCACTCGATAGGCCTAAGTCGGGAATCCAGAGTAAGCCGACTGCGCAGGATGCGGTTATGCGTTCGCAGGGGCTTTTACTTACCTGGCTGGTTGAGGAACCGCAGGTTTACCGTAAGATAATGAAATATATCTCCCCGGAAGATTTTACCGAAGAACCGTATGGTAAGGCGGCACAGCATCTTCTTGCAGATTTGGACAAGGGCGTTTGTGAGCCGGCAGCGATTATTTCTTTATTTTCGGACGAAGAAGAACAGCGGAAGGTGGCGGCTTTGTTTAACACCAAATTACCGCCGATGGATAATCTTTCCGAAAAGGAAAAGGCACTTAAAGATGTGGTGCTTGCTGTAAAGCGCAACAGTTATGAAGAGTCCAGTAAGAAGCTGGGACAGGATGTAAGTAGTTTAAATCGCGTGATTGAAGGAAAAAAAGCGTTGGAAGAACTTACTAAAACGCATATTTCTTTAAATTCGTGACCAAAATAAATAATATATAATAATATGCATATGCCATATTTAGGAGGAAGAATTACATGATGGATGAAGCAATGCAGGCAAAATATGATGAGAAGGTAAAGAGCATAATGGCTCTTGCCAAAAAGAAAAAGAATGTTCTTGAGTATAGTGAGATTCAGGACCATTTTTTAGAACTTGTACTTACTGAGGAGCAGTTTGCCCGTGTGATTGAAACACTGGAAAATAGCGGCGTTGATGTACTGCGTATTACATCGCCGGAGGATGATGATCCGTTAATTGAAGATGAAGAGATTATATTAACCGAAGAAGATGAGGTGGATGTTGAAAATATCGACCTTTCCGTTCCGGACGGTGTCAGCATTGAAGACCCGGTAAGAATGTATTTAAAGGAAATCGGTAAAGTACCTCTTTTAAGTGCGGAAGAAGAAATTGAACTTGCCCAGAAAATGGAAGAAGGAGACGAGGAAGCCAAAAAGAAACTGGCAGAAGCCAACCTTCGTCTGGTAGTAAGTATTGCAAAGCGTTATGTGGGACGTGGTATGCTTTTCCTTGATTTGATTCAGGAAGGTAATTTGGGTCTTATCAAAGCGGTTGAAAAGTTTGATTACCGTAAAGGTTATAAATTTTCCACCTATGCTACATGGTGGATTCGTCAGGCGATTACAAGAGCGATTGCCGACCAGGCAAGAACCATCCGTATTCCGGTTCATATGGTTGAAACCATTAATAAATTAATCCGTGTCAGCAGACAGTTATTACAGGAACTCGGAAGAGAACCGTCTCCGGAAGAAATCGCCGAAGAAATGAATATGCCGGTAGAACGTGTGCGTGAAATTTTAAAGATCAGCCAGGAGCCGGTTTCATTGGAAACACCGATTGGTGAAGAAGAAGACAGCCATCTTGGTGACTTCATCCAGGATGATAATGTACCGGTGCCTGCAGATGCTGCTGCATTTACACTGTTAAAAGAACAGCTTGTTGAGGTGCTTAGTACTTTGACGGACAGAGAACAGAAAGTTCTCCGTCTTCGTTTCGGTCTGGATGACGGCCGTGCAAGAACATTGGAAGAAGTTGGTAAGGAATTTAACGTTACCCGTGAACGTATCCGTCAGATTGAAGCCAAAGCACTCCGTAAACTGCGTCATCCGAGCCGCAGCCGTAAGCTGAAAGACTATCTGGACTAAAACATGAAAGATAGAATGAAACAAGAGATAGTGCTGTCGCAGCGTATGCAGATGGTGGCCGATATGGTAAGCAAGGGTAATGTCCTTGCCGATATCGGTTGTGACCACGGATTTGTATCCATTTATCTGTTGGAAAACGGAATATGTCCGAAAGTAATCGCCATGGATGTAAATGAAGGACCGCTTCTTAGGGCAAAAGAGCATATTGAGGAGCGTGGCCTTTCATCTTACATAGATGTCCGGTTGTCTGATGGAATGGAGAAGCTTCTTTTCGGAGAAGCAGATAGTGTTTTAATCGCAGGTATGGGAGGAAGGCTTGTAATTAAAATACTTACGGATTGTATGGATAAAGCAAAAGATTTGAAGGAGATTGTTTTGCAGCCGCAATCAGAACTTCATCTGGTAAGACAGTTCTTAACGGATATGGGTTTTCATATTATACAGGAGGATATTGTTAAAGATAACGGTAAGTTTTATCCGGCTATGCGTGTTGCGTGGCGTGGGGAAAAGGCGCAGGCGTTATCGGAAGAAGAATTATGGTATGGTCCTCTTTTGTTAAAAGAAAAACATCCTGTTTTACAGGAATATCTTGAAAAAGAAAAGGCCAAATACGCGCAGATAGCAGAAGATATAGTAAACAACGGCAATAATACAGATAAAGCAACAGAGGATACGATTAGGAAGAGACGCAGTTTGATTGATACGGCCCTCGCCTGTTTTATGTAGTCAGGAGGATTTTCATGCGTTGTGTGGATGTAATGGAGTTATTGGAAGAATTATCACCGGTTTCCTATGCGGAAGGCTGGGATAATGTCGGCCTGTTACTCGGAAGAAAAGATAAAACGGTCCATAAAGTAATGCTTGCATTGGATGCCACCGATGATGTGGTACAACAGGCGGTATTACAGGGGGTGGATATGTTAATAACGCATCATCCGCTTTTGTTTTCAGCAGTGAAACGGATAACGGAAGATGATTTTATCGGAAGAAGATTAATCAATCTGATTAAGAATGATATATGTTATTATGCCATGCACACGAATTTTGATGTGATGGGAATGGCAGATGCTGCTGCAGATTTGTTGAAACTTCACCACTGTCAGGTGTTGGAGGTTACCTACGAGGATGAGGTTTCAAAAGAAGGAATTGGCAGAATTGGCAGATTGTCTCATGAGATGTCCTTAAAAGAATGTGCACAGTATTGCAAAATGGTATTTGATATCAGTAATGTCCGTATTTATGGGGATGAGGATGCACCGATAGAGACCGTGGCTATTGTACCCGGAGCGGGTGATGATTATATTAAGAATGCACTTTCTATGGGGGCTGATGTATTTATAACCGGAGATATCGGACATCATGATGGTTTGGATGCAATGGAACAGGGGCTTGCTGTTATTGATGCATCCCACTATGGTATTGAAAAATTATTTGTACCGTATATGGCAGAGGTGTTTGCCAGCCGTATGCCGGAACTTATGGTTGTTAAAGCATCTGAAAAAGAACCATTTACCGTGGTATAAATGTTTAGAGAAGGGTATTTTTAGAAAGGGGTTAGTATATGGCAGTTATTACAATTGGCGGAGTTACAAAAGATTATGCAGTAGGCACGACATATGAGCAGATTGCACAGGAATATCAGGAACAGTACAACAATACAATTGCTTTGGTTACAGAGAATGGTAAAATCAGGGAATTACATAAAAAAGTCAGTAAGGATGCGGATGTAAAGTTTATTACCTTATCCGATACCATCGGACATAAAACCTATGAGAGAAGTGCGATTATGCTTTTTGTAAAAGCCGTGCATGATATTATGGGTAAAGATGTACGTATTAAGGTGGAATTTTCCATCGGCAAAGGTTTGTACTGTGCCATTCAGGGTGAAAAAAAACTGGATGATAATTCTATTAAGTTGATTAATAAGAGAATGAACGATATGGTAGCGGCTGATTTGCCGATTACAAAGAAACCGTATCCGATTGCAGAAGCAGTTGCACTATTTAGACAGCAGGGGATGGAAGATAAGGTTAATTTATTCCGTTACAGACGCAGTTCCTATGTTAATGTGTATGAACTTGACGGATACTACGACTACTTCTACGGATATATGTTGCCGAGTACCGGATATATTAAGTATTTCCAGGCGTTTCCATACGAAAGCGGAGTTCTTTTATTATTGCCGGACAAAGCCAGCCCGACACAGCTTGAGTTATTTGAACCGAGAGAAAAATTGTTTGCTACATTGGAAGCGGCTAATTCCTGGGGTGAGGATTTGGGAATCGGTACAGTCGGTGATTTGAATAACCGTATCTGCGAAGGCAGATTATCCGATGTGATTCTGGTACAGGAAGCATTACAGGAGAGAAGAATTGCAGAAATTGCAAATGAGATTGTTGCGCGTGGCGGTATCAAATTTGTTATGATTGCAGGTCCGTCTTCCTCCGGCAAAACTTCTTTTTCACACAGATTATCGATTCAGTTGCAGACTCATGGCTTGAAACCGCATCCGATTGCTGTAGACGATTATTTTGTTGATAGAGAGAAAACACCGAGAGATGCTAACGGTGATTACAATTTCGAATGTTTGGAAGCCATTGATTTAGAGCAGTTTAATAAGGATATGAGTCGTCTGCTTAATGGTGAGAGAGTGGAACTGCCGAAGTTTAATTTTAAGACCGGACATAGGGAATATAACGGCAACTTTAAGGAACTCGGACCGGATGATATTTTGGTTATAGAAGGTATTCATGGATTAAATGATAAGATGTCCTATGCGTTGCCGTCTGATAGTAAGTTTAAGATTTATATTTCGGCACTTACCAGTCTGAATGTTGACGGACATAACCGCATTCCGACAACGGATGGAAGACTGCTTCGCAGAATGGTGCGTGATGCCAGAACAAGAGGTGCTTCCGCAACAAGAACACTTCAGATGTGGCCGAGTGTAAGACGTGGGGAAGAAGAGAATATCTTCCCATACCAGGAGAGTGCGGATGTTATGTTTAATTCAGCACTAATCTATGAACTTGCATTGTTAAAGCCATATGCGGAACCGTTATTGTACAGTGTACAGCCGACAGAACCGGAATATTATGAGGCACAGAGACTTCTTAAGTTCCTTGGATATTTCTTAAGTATTCCGGGCGACAGTATTCCGAATAATTCACTCGTTCGTGAGTTTAGCGGCGGAAGTTGTTTTAACGTTTAAATTGTATTATAATAGCAAAGATAAGTAGGCCGGATGGTCGCAGCAGACACGTGTCTGATGAGGAAAGTCCGGGCTTCATAGGGCAGGATGCCGGATAACGTCCGGTGGAGGCGACTCCAAGGCCAGTGCAACAGAAATATACCGCTGTTTCGCTCGCGAAGCAGTAAGGGTGGAAGGGCAGTGTAAGAGACTACCGCCCTGTTGGTAACAACAGGGGCACATGTAAACCCCATCCGAAGCAAGACCAAAACGAAAGCGATAAGTCTGCCCGGCTTGCTTTCAGGTAGGTCGCTCGAGGCTGTTGGTAACAGCAGTCCTAGATAGATGACCATCCACGACATAACCCGGCTTACAGGCCTGCTTATTATTTGATAGATGAAGGATATATGCAAAGTGCAGTGTGCGCAAAGCACAAGGGTGTGCTTTGCATATTTTCAATTTGGGATTGATGGAATGAAAAGAAAACAGGTATATAGTATTTTAATAGTTTTTCTTGCTTTGTTGTGGGTATTAGCGGTTGGAATACAGCAAAATACAAAATACAACAGTGCAACAAAGGCTATGGTATATATTACAAATGAAGGTTATGGCGGAAATGGCTCAATATATGATGTAAAAAAGGATAGTTTGGTTATTGTGACAACCTATCATGTGTTACAGGATAGTGAAGAAGTTATGGTGTATTTCCCAACTCAGGATATTGTTCCGGGTAAGGTATTGGGAGTGAATGTAAAGCATGATGTCGGATTTATAGAAGTTTGGACAGAAGATATTGGATTTGAAACTTTGGAAGATTTATCCTGCGTATATTATGAGGAAACGGCAGTCAATGAACTTGAAATAGATGATGCCATGGAATACCGCTTTTTAGAGTGGAACGGGGGAAATGTATCATTTGTAAAGCATAAAGGCAAGATTGGACACACCAATTGGTATATTGATGATTTTGATGATTATTTTATCTATAATTATTGTGAAGTGGCGCCTGGCATGTCCGGTTGTGCGGCAGTAGCAGAGGATGGAAGTTACATCGGAATGATGATTGGTGGTGTAGACAATGAGTCAGGGGCACTTAGTGCCAAGACGATTGCTGATATTTACGCGAGTATGCGATGACTTTTTAGGAAAAGTTAATACTTTCCGTGAACGGACAAGTTGACATTAACCTTAAAAAGGGGCAAAATAACTAGTGGTAAAAAGACAATAATGGGATAAGTTCCCGGATTAATATAGAAAGGTCAGGTAGGAACATGACAAGAATAGATATCGTTTCCGGATTTTTAGGAGCCGGTAAGACAACTTTAATCAAGAAGTTACTAAGTGAAGCATTAAACGGCCAGAAGGTAGTATTAATTGAGAATGAATTTGGCGAAATCGGTGTTGACGGCGGATTTTTGAAAGAAGCCGGAATCGAGATTAAGGAAATGAATTCAGGCTGTATCTGTTGTTCATTGGTAGGCGATTTTGGGACTTCCCTGCAGGAAGTAATGAAGACCTATTCACCGGAGAGAATTTTAATTGAGCCATCCGGTGTTGGTAAGCTTTCCGATGTTATGAAAGCCGTTCAGGACGTGGATATGGGTGAAGATGTGCAGTTAAACAGCGCTGTTGCTGTTGTGGATGCATCCAAAGCCAAAATGTATATCAAGAACTTTGGTGAATTCTTTATTAACCAGATTGAACATGCGGGAACAATCATTTTAAGCCGTACACAGAATATCTCTGAAGAGAAGTTGAATAAGGCAATTGAATTAATCCGTGAGCATAATGC
>JAGATU010000064.1 GCA_017621115.1 Lachnospiraceae bacterium | reverse complement strand
CAGGGATATGTTTCCAATAAATAATTAAAAATACCGTTAGCCCTATTACCACGATACTGATTAAAATGTCTATAATTCTAAGCGGCTTTCCCGCAAGTTTCTTCCACTCTTTAAACATCTCTTACCCCTTCTGTAATTACAAATCATGACTGGCCAAAAACTCCTCCATCACGCGGTTCATCTGCGTAGGATTATCGACGTTGGCAATATGTCCGGCTCCTTCTATCACAATCCACGGGTAACCTGTCTTTTCATGCCACATCTTACAATATGTTTTCACTTTTCCGACTTTATCAAATTCCCCACTTGTTATCAAGACGGGACAAGTTATTTCCAAATCAAAATTATCCTGCAAAAAAGCATCGTATGCCCGCTGCATCAAATCACAATACTCACGTTTCCCATACGGCGCAATCATCGCCATCATATTTTCATACCCGGCTTTGGTTGTTGTTGCCTGCTTGGATGATGCCTTTTTCAGCGGATTAAGCGGGTAACACATTCCCATCCAGCCGACTTGCTTTATCCAAAATATATCGGACTTTGAATAGTAACTATGTCCATACGGCGTCGTTCCGATGCCGATAAATGCCGACACCATTTCCGGATGACGCGCAATGAATGCCTGTATGTAATATCCTCCAAGGGATTGTCCGACTGCAATTATCCGGTCAATCTGATTTTCCTTTAATATCTGTAAAATCACGTCGCTGCTGTCTTCCAACGATAAAATGCTGTACGGCCTTGATTTCCCATGACATGGCGCATCCCATGCAATTACATTATATTTTCCCTGAAAATACAGACACTGCTCCTCAAACATCGTATGATCCGCGGTCAATCCATGAAAAAAGAATATCGTCTCTTTCTCATTATCCCAGTTATCGGAAACCTGATAATACACGTTTCCGTTACTTGTATTCAAATACTTATCAATCATCTCGTTCCCCTTAGTTCTTCAGAATATCTATGTACAATCTATTCATTCTTAATAAGCACCGCGCGACACGGTGCTCCATCGCAACCTGCTAAATTTAGTGGCGCCGCACTAAGCATATATTTTCCTTCCGGCACATGCGAAAGTACAACTCCTTCCAATAACACAATCTCTTCCTTCAGTAAAATCAAATGTACTTCCATCGGCGCATTTTCCGGTCCGACTGTCTGGCTCTCGTTTCCGATAAGTTTGATTTTCGCCTTTGCAAACTCACGTGCGGCATCAGCCGTAACGACTGCTTTTCCGCCAATCAAAATACGCTCTCCGGCGTCCACTTTTCTCGCTTCTTCTAATATTACCCGTGCCTTACCAGCATCTATCTCTCCGTCATAATGCGTAACATAACAGTCTCCCACAAAGGAATCCAGCGGCATTTTCTCCAAAGTCTTTCCTTCGTTAATAAAATGAAACGGCGCATCTACATGCGTCCCGTTATGTGCGCACATAGTAAGAAATGTCAGATTACAAATATCCCCTGCTTCAATACTGTTAACTCTCTTTATTTCCGGATGCGGATCTCCCGGAAAAACATTGCATGATAATACTTCCTGTGAAATGTCGTAAACCATTTATAAGCTCCTACTTACTACTGTAAATTCTGTTCTCTCTAATTCTATTCTCCGCCAAGTAGCATGTCAATGAAAGACGAACGAAATCCTCCTGCCCACATAAGATATTACTAACTACTTTTGCTATGGTGATCTTATGCGTGAAATCCCTTATGATAGAGCATCCGCAGTCGCTTATGCCCGCAAATGGGCCATAGACAGAAATCCTGCTTACTACGACTTTGAAGAAATCGGTGGTGACTGTACTAATTTTGCATCTCAATGTATCTTTGCAGGTGCGCGGATTATGAACTACACTCCGACCATGGGCTGGTATTACCGTTCCTCCTACGATCGCACGCCTTCCTGGAGCGGCGTCCAATATCTCTATGAGTTTCTTACAAATAACACCTCTGTCGGTCCGTTTGCCCGTGTTGTATCGGTTGATGAAGCCGAGCCCGGTGACATCGTGCAATTGGGAACAGCCAATGGGCACTTTTATCATTCTCCGGTCATTGTTTCCGTCAGCCCGCAGATTCTTGTCGCGGCACATACTTTTGACGCATTGGACCGGCCTCTGTCATCCTATGTGTACGACACGGAACGGTTTATTCATATTGAGGGAGTCCGGGTATGGTAAACGCGCCTGCCATCAAATATAATTCCCAACCACAAAAAGAAGAGGACGAATCCTCTTCTTTTCCATTCTATGTATTTCTTAGAAAATTCCTAATAAGAATCCACCAATCATTGCAGAAGCAATCTGTCCGGAAACGTTAGCACCTACTGCCTGCATAATAATGATGTTACCCGGTTTTTCCTCTCCTGCCATTTTCTGTACTACACGAGATGCCATAGGGAACGCTGAGATTCCGGCCGCACCAATCATAGGATTAACTTTCTCTTTGAGGAAGATATTCATAATCTTTGCAGCAACAACACCACCAACGGTATCGAAAACGAATGCCACCAAACCGATTAACATGATAAGCAGTGTTTCTACCTGAAGGAATCTGTCAGCTGTCATACTGAATGAAATGGTGATTCCCAATAAAAGAGAGATAAGGTTTGTCAACACATCCTGCGCCGTTTTTGACAAAGTATTCAGTACACCACATTCCCTGATTAAATTACCGAACATCAAGAATCCTACCAGTGAAATGGACATCGGAGCAACAAAGCCTGCAATAATGGTTACTGCGATAGGGAATATAATCTTTGTTGTTTTTGAAATCTTCTTAGTCTGCTTAATAGGCATAGTAATCTGACGTTCTTTTTTGGATGTAATCAGCTTAATCGTTGCTGGCTGGATTATTGGAACAAGTGCCATATAAGAGTAAGCCACTACCGCGATTGGTCCCATGTAGTTGGATTTTAATACCTGTGATACCAAAATAGCTGTAGGACCGTCTGCCGCACCAATGATACCGATGGAGAACGCATCCGCAGTACTGAATCCAAGAAGTAATGCTACACCAATTGCCACAAAAATACCAAACTGTGCCATAAAACCATACAATGCCATAATTGGTCTCTGTAAAAGCGGCTCAAAATCAATCATTGAACCGATACCGATAAATAACAATATCGGCATGGCTTCAGAAGCTTCAATTCCTATTTCATACAACCACTGGATAATACCTCTGACTTCACCAATTCCCGGCATAACCTGATTTAATACGCCGGTATTAGGAAGGTTTACTAAAATTGCACCAAATCCCATCGGTAACAAAAGTGTTGGCTCATACTCTTTTTTAACAGCAAGATAAATGAGTCCGAAACCAATCAGCCACATTGCGACCATTTTGATAATTTCTACATAATCCATTCTACTTTCTCCTCCCGGAATTATTCTGTTTATCAATCCTATAGCAGTTTTGAAAAAATATGACTTTTAAATAAAAAAAGACTTTTGACGCACACAATGTGTGCATCAAAAGTCTGGTACCCAATAATGGTATGCGCCACCAATTTGAATCAATTCAAACGCGAATGTTGACGGCACATCAAAACTACTCCCTCTTGATAAAACCTTCTTATATTCTAAACCTAAAAATCATTTTGTCAAGATGTTCCAATTAATTATGCATTCTGCTTTTTCGACATGGCAAGTAATACTGCGAATACAACAACTAATGCAACCGCACCTGCCAGTAAACCGATGAATCCGTTCTGTGCAATACCGGATACTAAGAAACCAACACAACATGGAATACATACTGTCAACGCATACGGAATCTGCGTAGAAACATGTTCAATATGCTTGCACTGTGCACCTGCTGATGAAAGGATAGTTGTATCGGAGATAGGTGAAATGTGGTCACCACATACAGCGCCTGAAAGGATAGCTGCTACACATACAGGAATCATTCCGCTTGCATCACCAAAGATTGCTAATGCAATAGGAATTAAGATACCAAATGTTCCCCATGATGTACCTGTTGCAAAAGCAAGTCCTAATGCAACAAGGAAGAAAATTACAGGTAATAACATAGCAACTGTTGCATTTCCGCCAACGATAGCACTTACATATCCGCCGATGTCAAGGTAATCAGCACTGCAGATTCCTGATAATGTCCATGCAAGACAAAGAATCATAACTGCAGGAGTCATAGCCTTAAATCCTGCTACGAAACAATCACAGAATTCATTGAATGTAATAACTTTTCTAGGAATATAGAAAAGGAATGTAACTACCAACGCAATAAATGAGCCCATTACCAAACTTCTTGCAGATGAGCAATCAGCAAATGCTGTTACGATAGTTGCTCCTTCCAAGATACCGCCTGTGTATAACATCATGGCGATACAAGCAACGATTAATACAATAATCGGAAGAAGTAAATCAATAACCTTACCCTTTGTATTACCTTCTACTTCCTGTTCCATTGCAGATTCTTCAATTCCAAGGTCTCCGGATTCTTCTGCCGCTTTCATCTTACCATAATCAATTCCTGTTAAGATGATGAATAATACAAATGCCAATGTAAATAATGCATAGAAGTTAAACGGAATTGTCTGTAAGAACAATGAAAATCCGTCAAGTGATGATCCCTCCGGTAAAGAAGAACCAACTGCTGCCGCCCAGCTGGAAATCGGTGCGATAATACAAACCGGCGCTGCTGTAGAGTCAATTATGTATGCTAATTTTGCTCTTGTTACTTTGTAGCGGTCTGTTACCGGACGCATTACCGTACCAACTGTAAGACAGTTGAAATAATCGTCTACGAAAATTACAACACCAAGTGCTGCAGTTGCAAGTAAGGATCCCTTCTTAGACTTAATACTCTGGGATGCCCACTGGCCATAGGCTTTGGACGCACCTGACTTTGTAATGAGCGCTACTAAAATTCCAAGTAATACAAGGAAAATTACGATATCAGCATTACCGCCGATTTTATCTCCCATAATCTGGAATGTAGTATTAATCGGCTCAATAATATTAATTCCCGGCTGATAAAGAATTGCTCCCGCAAAAATACCAATTAACAGTGACATGTAAACTTCTTTGGTAATCAACGCCAATACAATCGCGATTACCGGTGGTAAAATGGACCAAATTGTGGCACTCATTTTGTAACCCTCCTCTTTCTCTTTTGCTGAAAATGAACGTATTTCTATTTACAACATATTTGATGGAATTGTACCATATATTCTTGTTCAATAAAAGACAGAATCCGCTATCTTTCGACATTTTTCCATATAAATTATAAAAAGGATTCTCCGCAAACCGCAAAGAACCCTTCCTTGTCTATTCTAAAATATTACTAAGCTGTGCAAACTGCTCCAGCGTCAATGCTTCTCCTCGTATAGTTGCCGGAAGATTCATTTCTTCCAGTGCATCCAAAATCTTTTCTTTAGAAAGACCAAGTCCGCCATTCTGCAGACCGTTAACCAAAGTCTTTCTTCTCTGATTAAAAGACGCCCGAATCAAATTGAACATAAATCTCTCATCATCTGCTTTAACCGGTGGCTCCTCATATCGGGTAAGACGGATAACCGCACTTCCGACATTCGGTCTTGGGATAAAGCAGTTTGGCGGTACATTTGCCACAATCTCCGGCTTTGCATAATACTGAACTGCCAAGGACAAAGCTCCATAATCCTTCGTTCCCGGTCCGACCTGCATTCTATCGGCTACTTCCTTTTGCACCATAATGGTAATACTCTTAAGCGGCACATGACTCTCAAACAATCCCATGATAATCGGAGTCGTGATGTAATATGGGAGATTGGCAACCACTTTTATGGGTTGTCCGTTATTTTTCTCTTGCACAATCCGATCTATATCAACCTTTAAAATGTCGTCATTGATAATTGTGACATTATCATATTCTTTTAATGTATCTCCCAAAATCGGTATTAATGCTTTATCAATCTCAACCGCAATAACTTCTCTTGCACTCTCTGCCAAATACTGTGTCATCGTTCCGATACCCGGTCCGATTTCCAGTACACAATCATCCTTTGTAATCTCAGATGCATCGATAATCTTCTCCAACACATGTGTATCAATCAAGAAGTTCTGTCCGAATTTCTTCTGGAAGTTAAAATTATATTTCTGCAACACCTCTATGGTATTGGATGGAATTCCTAAATTAGCCATTATTAAATCCTTTACAATTTAATTGTAGAACCGCTGCTTCCCGCTTTATTATTTTTCCCCAAAAAAGAATCTCTTCGCATTCTGCTCGGTAATTTCCACTACCGCATCATAGGACATATTTTTGATTTCTGCAATCTTTTCTGCAACATAACGCAAATTAGAAGAGTCATTTCTCTTTCCTCGGTTTGGAACAGGGGACAAATACGGACAGTCCGTCTCAAGTAATAACTGCTCTATCGGGACATATTCCACCGTTTCTACAAGTGTACGCGCATTCTTATAAGTCAACACTCCGCCGATACCAAAATAGTATCCCATCTTCGCATATATTTTTGCCATCTCTGCAGAATAGGAATAGCAATGAATGACCGCTTTTCTGTCTGTCCATTCCTGCTTCATAATATCCAATGTATCCGCTGCCGCTTCCCTTGAATGAATGATAACCGGCTTATTCACATCTTTTGCCAACTGCAATTGCTTTACAAACCATTCCTTCTGTGTTGCTTTCTGAACTTCTTCTTTTTCCCAGTAATAATCCAGACCGATTTCTCCAATAGCCACTATCTTATCACGCAAAGCCGCCTTCTTCAGATACTCAAAACGCTCCTGTGTCATATTCTTAGCAGCACCCGGATGCACGCCAACCGTTCCGTATATAAAATCATATTTCTTCGTCAACTCATAAATCGGATCAATCGACTCAAAATCTGCCGACACATTTACTATATATTCCACACCGTTATCCCTCATGGAAGATAACAATCTGTCCCTGTCTTCATTAAACGCTTCATCATCATAATGCGCATGACTTTCGAATATCATAAGGGTTCTCCTTTATATTTTTTAAAAAATCTGAAATTTTCAACAAAAAATGCTTGCAAATATGGTAACCATGCACTATAATAACACTTGCGTCACAAATAATACGCGCCTCTAGCTCAGTTGGTAGAGCACCTGACTCTTAATCAGGGTGTCCAGGGTTCGAGCCCCTGGAGGCGCACTTGAGCATCGATTTTGCGGACATATGAGCCGTGGGGTCGGTGTTTTTTTTACTTTCTTACCATCATTCCCATCTCATCCAGTCTTCTCTCAATTCTGTTAAGAATCTCTTCGGACTTCGCCTCAACTGTGTGATAGTGAATCTCATCCGTCAAAACCTTTAACGGTTTACTCTTGCTGACCTTTACTTTTTGGATAAACTCAGCAACATCCGCCCGGTTACCCAAATTCAATGGTCCGGAAATCTGACCGTACAAATCGTGGTCCACAAGCACATCCCTTACATATCCTCCATTGTCCACGATACAGTTCAGCTCCGCTTCCATATTCTCCAGACTATGTGTTACCCGGAATACTCTCTTATAAATCCCGGTATCATCGACCTGCTTAAAAAGCACATATCCTTTATTGGTAGAAAGGATCTCCTTATTCTCTGCACGCAAAAGCGCGATATCCTGCACGATTACCTGCCTGCTGACACCGAATAATCTTGATAAAACCGTACCGGAAACCGGTTTGTGCTGGTTTTCTAACAAATGCAAAATCTGATATCTTCTGTTTTCCGTATCCATGATGTCCTCCTCAAAAAACTCTTGAAAAAAGGAAAAAAGTATAGTATTATCTTTCTTGTCGTTACGATAACGGCGCGTGGCTCAGTTTGGTAGAGCGCTGCGTTCGGGACGCAGAGGTCGCAGGTTCAAATCCTGTCGCGCCGATTAGAAAGCTTCAGATTTTCATCTGAAGCTTTTTTATTTCTATTCACCCATCAATTCTTCTTCCGTATAGTATCCGCTGTCAATAATAACCTCCTGAATATTATCTGCATTGATAATTACCGGTGTACACAAATAAGACGGTACCGTAATCACACGGTTATTATACTGCTCAATATCATTAATTTCCGGAGTACTTCCGTTACAAACCGCATTTACCATGGTTACACATTTTTCTGCCAGTACACGTGTGTCCTTGTAAACCGAAGATGTCTGTACTCCCTCCAAAATATTCTTACAAGCCTTCAAATCAGCATCCTGTCCGGTAATAATCGGCCAATTTCTCTCTGTATACCCGGCATCTTCCAGCGCAGTCTTACATCCATATGCAAAGCCATCAAAAACCGAAGCACAAATATCCAAATCCTCATCCTTATAATGTGTCTCCAATAAACGGGCACATTTTTCCGCCGCCATTTCTTCAGACCAACGGATAATCGCTGTTTCATTAAATGTGAACTTTCCTGATTTACATACCAGCGTTCCGTCGTCCATATATGGCCTTAATACTTCCATAAGACCGGTATAGAACATATAAGCATTGTTATCATCCGGTGAGCCCATAAAAAACTCTATCGTCCTATAATCTCCGGCTTTTCTCACTTCATTAAGATCTGCCTGATCGATAATCTCATTTGCAATAATAGTTCCGACCATCTTATTGTCAAATGTCGCATAGTATAAAATTGCATCCGTATCCATCAGCAAACGGTCATAGGCAATAACCGGAATACCTGCTTCCTTGGCCTTCTTCAGTACATTTCCAAGTGCATAGGAGTCTACTGCTGCCACGACCAGACAATCCACTCCCTGTTCAATAAAGCCTTCAATCTGGGAAATCTGACGGTTAACATCATTCTCCGCAAACTGGTCCTGCACCAGATAACCGAGTTCTTCTAATCGGATTTTCATGTTCTCGCAATCATTAATCCAACGCTGGGAATGCTGGGTTGGCATTGCAAGACCTATTATTTTGCCGGAACCCGGTAAAACAACTTCCGGTTCAATCTCTTCCTTACGGCATCCGCTCAGAACCGTTATCATTAGCGTTATCATCAATAACAGGCTGATTATTCTCTTCCTCATACTCATCCTCCGTAAAATCTGCTTTTCCTCCAACATACTCTCCTCTGATAAAACTGCGTATCGTTGAAAAAAGAAGCATAACTCCCGCAATCACAAACAATATACAAAATAGGGTAATCCCGATTCTCGGTCCCGTTAAAATCTCGGTACTCATGACATCATATGCCAGATACACAAGATACCCTCCCAAAACCGCCTTTATCGCCAGCATTGATTGGTTGGGCAGGTAACTTTTCTTATTATCTTTGTTACTATTCATGTTCTGCTGTAAATCCCCCTAATTAATTCAAAATATCCTTCGGCCGCTCCTCGGTCGGATAATAAATCGCACCTTCCTGCTCAATCGTTAATATTCCGTTTGTCAAATCAATAATGGACACTGCACAATTTTTCAACCGGATATTCCAAAAATCTGAAACCGGAATACCTGCAATCGCATTCAGAATCGTACGGTTAACCGCTCCGTGTGCGACAATAAGGACGTTTTGGTATTTCCCTTCCAGGGGAAGTATCGTTTCTTCCATAAATTCCGCACTGCGTGCAGCCACCTCTTCAAAACGCTCTCCGTTCTCCGGCGGAATATAATCTCCCGGATGCTTCAAAAAATTGTACATTGGGTCTTCCGGATTGTTCTTAATCGAAAGAATATGACATCCCTCAGCGGTTCCGAAGCTCATCTCCTTTATCCGCTCATCCGCAATAATATCTATCGTACGACTTTTCTTTAAAATAACCGCCGTTTCTTCTGCCCGGTTAAGCGGTGAATGGTATATCACATCAAAGGGTATATCCTTTAATGCCTCCGCGGTTATTTGTGCCAGTTCTCTTCCGTAATCATTTAACCTTGTATCCGCCTGCCCCTGCAAACGGTATTCTTTGTTCCATTCGGTCTCCCCGTGACGGACCAGATATATCTTCATATACAAACTGCCTTTCTACCTTTTACAGGTACTCTTCTATTATAAACAATATTTGCTCACATTGCACTATAAATAATTTGTCTTTATCCACATAAACGACGGATTTTTCTTGACTTTTGCAGAAATTTCGGTCAGGATTAAATTAATAAGAATAAAGGAGACCACCATGACTATAGAATCTGTTGTTTCCGCTCAGCATAGTTTTTTTGACACAAATACAACAAAAGATTTGTCGTTTCGTAAAGAGTCCTTGGAAAAATTATTAGAGGCTATCGAGGAGAATAAGGACGCTGTTTATAATGCATTACGGGCTGACCTGGGTAAATCCGAACCGGAATCCTATATGACCGAAGTCGGACTGGTTATCCGCGAAATTAAAACAGCCATTTCAAAACTCCATAAATGGGCTAAGCCTGTACGTCATAAGACTCCGCTTTCCCATTTTCCGGCCAAGAGTTATGTTCTCAGTGAACCCTATGGCGTTGCGCTTATTCTGGCTCCGTGGAATTATCCTTTTTTCCTGAGTATGTCTCCGTTAATCGGTGCTATCGCTGCCGGCAACTGTGTTGTGATGAAGACTTCCCGCAGCAGTTCCCATACAAGTGCCGTTATTTCAACTATTATTAACAATACTTTTTCATCTTCCTATATTTATGCCGTGGACAGCAGTTGTGAATATAATGAACTCTTAAGTTGCTCCTATGATTATATTTTCTTTACCGGAAGTGAACGTGTCGGCCGCATTGTCCTGCGCTATGCAAGCGAGAACCTGACTCCCGTCACACTTGAACTTGGCGGTAAGAGTCCTTGTATCATAGATAAGAGTGCCAATATTAAATTAGCGGCCAAGCGCATTGCCTGGGGCAAACTTCTAAATGCAGGTCAGACCTGTGTGGCTCCGGATTATGTTGTGGTCCCGGCTTCCAAAAAAGACGCCTTTGTCACCTATTTACAAAAATACACGCAGCAGTTTATGCCAAATCCTCTTGCCAATGAGGACTATCCGCATATAATTAACCTCCATCACTATATACGACTCCGTAATGCCATTGATAAGGTATCCGGTGTTATCGGCGGCAAATGTGATGATAAAACATTCAAAATTGAGCCTGCATTTTTTACGGAAGCCTCTTTTGATGATGATATTATGAAAAGCGAGATTTTCGGACCGATTCTTCCGATTATTCCTTATGAAGATTTAGACAAAGTTCTGGATACCATTAAACAAAGGCCAAAACCTCTGGCATGTTACATTTTCGGAAATAACCGTGCTTTCCGGAAAAAAGTACTTTCGACGGTTTCTTTCGGCGGCGGATGTATTAACGATACCGTTATGCATGTAGCCAATGGACATCTTCCGTTCGGTGGTGTCGGTAACAGTGGAATGGGAAAATATCACGGCGTATACAGTTTTGACACATTCTCCCATAAGAAATCCGTTCTTGCAAGCGGCTCTATTGACATGCCCCTCCGTTACGGAACTTATGATGATAACAAATATCGTAAACTCCGTTTATTCCTTCGATAAACTATTAATAACATATGAAAACCGGGCATTAAGCCCGGTTTTTTCATTTATCTTGATATTATGTATTTATAAATCGGGTTGCCCTTAGATGAAAATCTTTCTTCATACTCGGTCATAATATTACCCTGTACCATAATCTCATCATTATGCAGATCATACGTAATCGCATCTACCTTCCAGCCTGCAGGCGCTACTTCTTCCACCGCAAAATCAAACAAATCACGGTTGTCGGTCTTAAATTCCAGCTTTCCGTCTTTTTTCAGGATTTTATCAAAACGCGCCAAAAACTGTCTTGACGGAAGTCTTCTTTTAGCATGCCTGTCCTTTGGCCATGGATCCGAAAAATTCAAATATATCTTATCGACTTCGTCTTTTGCAAAAGTTTCTTCTATTTCCCTTGCATCCATCCGGATAAATCGCAGATTATCAAGCGGATTTTCTTCCATTTTCTGGACTGCACGAAGCAGTACGCTGGAATACATTTCAATTCCCACATAATTAATCTGCGGATTTAATGCCGCCAAATCCATTAAGAATCTGCCTTTTCCCATTCCTACTTCTATATGGATGGGATTATCGTTATTAAATTTATCCTTCCAGCTTCCTTTCTGACCTTTAAAGTCCTGAACCACATATTCACTGTTTTCAATATAGGTATCCGCACCCGTAATATTACGTAATCTCATATTTATTTTCCTTACCCTGTTTTCAAAATACAACGATAGTATTTTACACCCTTTACGATGAATTAGGAAGTCCTTGTTTCATAATCTGCGATAATTTTAAACTTTATTTTACTTGAATTTGCATACAAAGAGAGTAACATAGTCAAGGTACATGATTTTATGAGGATGGTGAAAAAATGATCGCACAAATTTTTGCAAGTATTATTTTTTTAGCAATGTTTATTTTCATTGTTACGGAGATTATCGAAAGACATATTGTTTCATTAGTGTGTGCACTTCTTACACTTATTTTGGTATTCGGACTCGGAATGCATAGTATGAGTGCCATTATTGATACTATAAATCTTCACAGTTTTCTTTCACCGGCATTCTGGTATCACACAGGCAAAACCGCCGGCTCCGGCAGCGGTATTAACTGGGAGACCATTTTATTTATTTTCGGAATGATGGTCATGGTGGAAGGAATGGCCAAGGTCGGCTTTTTCCGCTGGTTATGCATGCAGATTGCCAAACTTGTACGCTATAAAGTTATCTCTATTTTCTTAACCTTTATGGTATTATCCGCAATTCTTGCTATGTTTATCGACAGCATTACCGTTATTCTGTTCCTTGCGGCAGTAACCATTGAATTATCGCAATTACTTAAATTTAATCCGGTTCCGATGATTCTTGCAGAAATTTTCTGTGCCAATCTCGGCGGCTCCGCTACCATGTGCGGCGACCCGCCCAATATTATTATCGGAACTTCCTTAGGATATTCTTTCTCTGATTTTGTGACTAATACCGGTATTATCGCAGCTATATGCTTTGTCGCGGTTATTATTTACTTCTATCTTATTTTCAAAAAAGATTTAGTCAAAAATGGTGCCGCTTCCATCGACATTACTTCTTTACCGACTCCGTCATCGGCTATTACCGATAAAAAAGGTTTTTTTGTCAGTACTGCCATTTTTTGTGTTACAATAATATTATTAATAACACATGCTTCGACCGGACTTACTGTTGCGTCTATCGGTGCTTTTGTAACCGTCGTTACATTAATTGCTGCCGGCAAAGATGCTCTAATTTTACTCAAAAAAGTAGATTATGACACGCTTCTGTTCTTTATCGGTCTCTTCGTTGTTATCGGTGGTTTGGAACAAACCGGCGTATTAGATATTATGGCCGGCTTTATCGGTAAAATCAGCGGCGGCAATACCATGGTTATGATTGCCATTATTATCTGGCTGTCTGCCATTGCAAGTGCTTTTGTTGACAATATTCCGTTTGCAACCACAATGATTCCGATTATTAAGAGTCTATCAGCTACATATGGCGTAGACCTTTCCGTCTTAGCATGGACTCTGGCCATTGGTACAGACATCGGCGGAAGCGCCACTCCTATCGGAGCATCTGCCAATGTAGTTGGACTTGCAACAGCTGCCCGCGAAGGCCATATCATTAAGTGGGGCTTATATTGTAAAAAGATGGTTCCTGCTACATTAATGGTTGTATTAATTGCTATGTTTGTTATTTATTTCCGCTATCTGTAAAAGGAGGTTTTTATGGAATCACAGTTAATTATTTCCGTCGGCCGCGAATTTGGCAGTGCCGGTCACGTAATTGCCCAAAAATTGGCAGAGCATTACAAGATACCCCTGCTTGACAGCAATCTGTTAGAAGAAGCCGCTTTAGAGAAAAATATGGACGCCGGACAATTACAGCATCTGGACGAAAAACATAAAAAATACGGATTATACCGCACCGTACGCGGCTTCAGTTCTCATCCGGAAGACAATGTTGCTTTTATGCAGTTTGATTACCTCCGCAAAAAAGCTTCCCGTGGTGACTCTTTTGTCGTTGTCGGACGTTGCAGCGAAGATATATTAAAAGAATACAAATCTATGATTTCCATCTTTATTCTGGGAGATCCGGAATGTAAAAAAGCAAGAATCAAGGATTTATACCATTTGTCCGACTTCCAGGCTGCTAAATTAATCAAAGAAGAAGACACTCGCCGTAAACGTTACCACAATAGTTATTGCGAAGGAAAATGGGGCGACTCCCGTAGCTATGACCTTTCCATTAACAGTAGTAAGGGCGGTCTTATGAATACAATAAAAATATTAATTGATTATATCGATATGAGGAGAAATGATTTTTAAAATGTGATATACTTAGGAGGAAAATCGCAAGAAAGGTTTCTTTGTTTGAATATATGAGATTTTTTCCTTCTTTTACTATTAAAAGAATATGTTTATCCACCCTTTGCGGTGTATTACTGTTTTCAAATATTCCGGTATCGGCATTGGCCGCCAGAGATTACAAAGCAGAAGCGGAAGAACGCAAGCAGCTTCCAATCGAATCCAATCAGAATATCCATTGGCCGGCAGGCCCTGAAATTGGTGCTGAATCTGCTATTCTCATGGAGGTTAATTCCGGTACTGTTTTATATTCCAAAAATATACACGCTAAATTGTATCCGGCCAGCATCACCAAAATATTAACCGCTCTGGTTGTTGCCGAAAAATGCGATATGAACGAAATGGTTACCTTCTCATCGGAAGCCATACACAGTATCAACTGGCGCGAAGATGCTAATATGGGAATTAATGTCGGTGACTCCATTACCATGGAACAATGTCTTTACGGATTGCTTGTTGGTTCTGCCAATGAAGTCGCTTATGCTATGGCAGAACATATCTGTGGTGAAGGTAATGTATCTGCATTTTCGGATTTAATGAATCAGAAAGCAAAGGAACTTGGTTGTACGGATTCTAATTTTATTACACCAAACGGTATTCATGATGAGAATCATTATACATCCGCACATGACATGGCATTAATCGCACAGGCATTTTTCTCTAACGAAATGCTTGCCAAAATGTCCTGTACCACAAGTTATCATGTCCCACAGACTGCTACCCAGCCGAGGGAAGATATGATTGTCTGGGCAAAGAGTAAATTACTTCCCGGCAAAGAATACGAATATGAGCATCTTATCGGAACCAAAACGGGTTATACCGATGATGCGAGACAGACTTTAGTCTCCTGCGCACAAAAAGACGGCATGAAATTAGTCTGTGT
>JAGATU010000063.1 GCA_017621115.1 Lachnospiraceae bacterium | reverse complement strand
TGATTGCATCCGGGGAATCCGCAGGGATTATGGGTTTGGTCGGGCAATTGCCGCACCACAGATTGGCGTAAAAAAGAGGGTCATCTGTATTTTAACAGACAAGCCATACGTGATAATTAACCCTACACTGGAATTTGTAGGCGATGAGATGATGGAACTTTTGGATGATTGCATGTCATTTCCGGGTTTATTGGTTCGTGTAAAACGGTACCGCCATTGTATCCTGCGTTATTTGGATGAAAATTGGGAAGAACAGCAGATGCACATGGACGATGACATGGCAGAGTTGATTCAGCATGAGTATGACCATTTGGATGGCATACTGGCAACCATGCGGGCCATTGATAATAAGTCTTTTGTGATGAAAATGACGGAGATTACTATTTGATAAGGAGATAGCGGAATAACAGCAAATAAAGTCGAGTAACTTTTTTACCGATGTTGTATCTTATCCTCATAAGGTGGTGAGTAAATTGGAAGAACAGATTGAAGCAGTTCGGCGGATGCAGGAATTTATTGAGGCAAATCTAAGCGATGAGATAACCATGGCGCAGCTTGCAGAAGTTTCCATGTACTCTCCGTGGTATTCCTATCGGTTGTTTGTGCAGCATCTGGATATGACACCGGCAGTGTACATACGAAGACTGCGTTTATCCAAATCGGCGCTCAGGCTCCGTGATGAAAATGTCAAAATCACGGATGTTGCGTACGATGCCGGATTTAAGAGTGTGGACGGATACCAGAGAGCTTTTTTGCGCGAATTTGGAAGAAATCCGTATGAGTATTCGGTTAGTCCGAGTCCAATTTATCTTTTTAAGCCTTATGTAATCAAGAATGCAAGGATAAGAAAGGAATCGGAAATGAAAGAAGTAAAGAATGTTTTTGTTCAGGTCGTGGAACGTCCTGCGAGAAAAGTGATTATTAAACGCGGAAAAGAAGCAACGGAATACTGGAAATATTGCGAAGAGGTCGGATGTGATGTGTGGGGACTTTTAACCAGCATTAAGTCTATCAGCGGAGAGCCTGTTTGTTTGTGGCTTCCGAAAGCGTATATTGCGCCGGGCACATCCGAGTATGTACAGGGTGTTGAAGTAGAACTTGATTATGATGGTGAGATTCCGGAAGGTTTCGAGGTAATTGAGTTTCCTTCTTCTAAGTTCTTAATGTTCCAAGGGGAGCCGTTTGAGGAGGAGGATTTTGCAGAGGCAATCGGTCAGATATGGGAAGCTGCCAAGAAGTATAATCCACAGTCTATCGGATATTGTTGGGACGATGAGAACCCGCGTATCCAGCTGGAGCCAATTGGAACAAGGGGATATATTGAATTATATCCGGTGAAGAGTGTATAATGTTATATTGATAAAACAGATAGTTGCCTGTAAATGCAGGCAAATATTATTTAAGTAAGGACACCCAAAATGAACACTGGCGATATTTTTACCAACTTAATATTCAGTCTTAACGCCACGATGCCGTTGTTTATTATGATGATGGTCGGCTTTTTTCTTAAGAAGATTCATTTTCTGGATGAGCATTCGACCAAAGTGATTAATCAATTGGTGTTTAAGGTGTTTTTGCCGGCACTTTTGTTTGTGGACTTGGCGGGCAAGGATTTTGTATCTATTTGGGATACCAGGATGGTAGTATTCTGCTTTGTAGTAACGGTTGTGAGTATTGCGCTGGCAGCAGTCCTTTCCTTGTTCAATAGGAAGAAGGCAGAGCGTGGTGAGATTATCCAGGCGGCATACCGCAGTGGCGCGGCAACACTTGGCATTGCTTTTATGACCAATATTTATGATGATGCATCTATGGTAGCGCTTATGATTATTGGTTCGGTGCCTTTATATAATGTGGCTGCCGTTGTGATTTTGGATTTGACATCGCCTCAGAATGAACATCATTCCGGCAGGAATCTTTGGATAAAAACAGCGAAGAACGCAGCTACCAACCCAATTATTCTCGGAATTTTGATTGGTATGATTTGGTCTGTATGCAGGATTCCGCAGCCGGTTATTTTTGCAAAATCCATGACATACCTTGGCAACCTGGCATCACCGCTTGCGCTTATCGGACTGGGCGCATCTTTCGAATTCTGTGATGTGAAAGAGAAGTGGAAACAGACTACGGGAGTTACTATAATTAAGTTACTTCTCTGGTGTATGATATTTCTGCCGATTGCCGTTTCGATGGGATTCCGCAATGAGAAACTGGTAGCAATTCTGGTTATGTTGGGAAGCGCGACGACCAGTAGTTGTTTCATTATGGCTAAGAATATGGGACATGAAGGAAAGATTTCGTCCTGTGCAGTCATGGCGACGACATTGCTCAGTTCGTTTACGTTGACGATGTGGTTGTTTATTTTGAAAAGTTTGCAGTATATTTAAATACATAGTTATAGTTTTTTTTAATCTGGAAAACCGGAAACTTTATACGTCTTGTGCATAAACTAATATAGAAAGCAGTTTTTCACTTCACAGTAGTAAAAAGTGCTTGACTATTTTCCATATTGGTATTATATTAACCAATAGCAAAACAAATCCAAACCTTTGATCAGGAGTAGTATCCTTTTGGAACATTTTCAGAGAGCTGCAGATGGTGGAATTGCAGTAATGGGAAGATTGGTGAATGGACCTGTGAGGGCAAGCTGAAACTTCGGGAGTAGGTAAGACGTGACTGCACGTTACAGCAGAACATGTATGCTGGTACATGATTGAGAGCATTCGTTAGAATGAAGTTAGGTGGCACCGCAAGAGTAGATATACTCCTGTCCTATCAATAGTAGGATAGGAGTTTTTTATTGTCAGGGAACCTGACAATAAACGCTCCGCGAGGATGCGCACTCGCGCGATAAGGTAATTGTTGCTTCGCAACCCGCGCTCGGCGCGAGAGTTCGCAAGCGAACTCTTATCGGAATGGTCACTATAATATGGACTCTTTCTCCGGAACCTCGACAATCAGCAGCAATTTATTGTCAAAAAGAAAGAGAGGAAAACAAAATGGACAAAAACAAAATCCCTTACAAAATTTATTTAGAAGAGCACGAGATGCCAAAGCAGTGGTATAACGTTCGTGCAGATATGAAAAAGAAACCGGCTCCGATTTTAAATCCGCAGACTTTAGAGCCGATTACTGTAGAAGAATTATCAGGTATTTTCTGTGAAGAACTTGCAAAGCAGGAATTGGATGATACAACCGCATACTTTGATATACCGGAAGAAATCCGTAATTTCTATAAGATGTACCGTCCTTCACCACTTGTAAGAGCATACTGCTTAGAGGAAAAATTAGGCACACCGGCTCATATTTATTACAAATTCGAAGGTAATAACACTTCAGGAAGTCATAAGTTAAACTCTGCTATTGCACAGGCTTACTATGCTAAGAAACAGGGGCTTAAGGGTGTTACCACAGAAACAGGAGCAGGTCAGTGGGGAACCGCTTTATCTATGGCATGTTCTTACTTTGACATGGATTGTCAGGTTTACATGGTTAAATGTTCTTATGAGATGAAGCCTCACAGACGTGAAGTAATGCGTACATATGGTGCGAAGGTTACACCTTCTCCATCCATGGAAACAGAAATCGGTAGAAAGATTAATGAACAGTTCCCGGGAACCAGCGGAAGCCTTGGTTGTGCAATTTCCGAAGCGGTAGAAGCAGCTACTTCACAGGAAGGATATCGTTACGTACTCGGATCTGTTTTAACACAGGTATTATTACACCAGTCTATCATTGGTCTTGAGACAAAGACAGCACTTGATAAATATGGCATCAAAGCAGACATCGTTATTGGCTGTGCAGGTGGCGGTTCTAATATCGGTGGATTAATTTCCCCATTTGTAGGCGAGATGTTGCGTGGAGAAGCTGATTATCAGATTATTGCAGTTGAACCTAAATCCTGTCCAAGTTTAACAAGAGGTAAATACGCATATGATTACTGTGATACCGGTATGGTTTGTCCTCTTGCTAAGATGTACACACTCGGTAGTGGATTTATTCCATCCGCAAGCCATGCAGGCGGGCTCCGTTATCATGGTATGAGTTCCGTAGTTTCTGAGATTTACGATCAGGGACTTATGGAAGCAAGAAGTGTAGAGCAGACAGAAGTATTTAAAGCAGCACAGGAATTTGCAAAGGTAGAAGGTATTTTACCGGCGCCTGAGAGTGCTCATGCTATTAAAGTAGCAATTGATGAGGCTATGAAATGCAAAGAAACCGGTGAAGTAAAGAACATTGTATTTGGTCTTACCGGTACAGGTTACTTTGATATGCCTTCTTATAAGAAATTTAATGATAATGAGATGGCTGATTATATCCCAACGGATGAGGAAATCGCAAGTGCACTTGCGAAACTTCCGAATATTAATAAGTAAGCTCATGAGATTTCCATATAAATACTGTGAGTAAAAAAGAACCCCTGCCTTAGAAACAAGGCAGGGGTCGCTTTTTTGTTATTCGAAATCAAAAGATTTATTCTTCAGACGGGGCCTCTGTTTTAGCAGGAGCTTCGGTTGTAGGCTGAACAACAACTACGTTTGGAGTGTCCTGCGCCTGAGTTGCTAATTTGCCACCGAGTGCGCCCATGATAAGGCTCTTGATATCAATTCCCATACCGGAGCTGATACCTTCTGTAATCTGTGTAGTACCGTTAACAATGTCAGAGATTAACTTAGCACTGTTACCTTCACCGTACATAGTAATCTTATCAACTTTGCTAAGAGGTTCTGCAACATTTTTAGCAATGGAAGGAAGGGCAGCCATAATCATTTCAACAACAGCGGCTTC
The DNA here is from genome assembly GCA_017621115.1 of Lachnospiraceae bacterium. The sequence continues at coordinate 27,266 of JAGATU010000063.1, read as the reverse complement.
GCCGTATTTCTTCATGGCTTCGGCCTTCTTATCAATACCTTCTGCTTCAGCAAGTGATTTCAAACGGATTGCTTCTGCTTCCGCTTCACCGACAGCACGGATACCTTCTGCTTCGCGCTGGCATTCAATCATCTTAGCTTCCGCTTCTTTTGTACGACGGTATAATTCTGCTTCTGCTTCCTGCTCAGCGGCATAACGCTGTGCATCTGCCTTGGCACGGATTTCCGCATCCAATGTCTGCTTGGTAACTTCAACTTCTTTTGCTCTAAGTTCAGCAACACGGTCTGCGCGGGCAATGTCTGCATTGGCAGATGTAACTTCGATAGTTTTACGCTGTTCCTGTTCCTGAATGGAGTAAGCTGCATCAGCTTCCGCTTTTTTAACATCGGACTGCTGTTTTAATTCAGCCTGACGGATAGCCAAAGAGGTCTGCTTTTCAGCGATTTCCATTTCAGACTGTACTTTTGCATCATTTGCTTCTTTTGCAGCCTGTGCCTGTGCAATGGCAATATCTCTTTCCGCCTGCGCTTTGGCAACAGCAGCACCCTTCTTAATCTGTGAAATATTGTCGATACCAAGGTCTTCAATCACATTATTCTGATCAGAGAAGGACTGAACATTGAAGGAAATCATCTCAAGACCCATCTTGCCAAGGTCAGGGATTGCATTTTCCTGAACACGTTCACCGAATGCCTTACGGTCAGTAACCATTTCTTCTAAACGCATCTGACCTACAATTTCACGCATGTTACCTTCCAAAGTGTCCTGTACACGGCGGATAATCGAGTCTTCTCGTTCATTAAGGAAGAACTTGGAAGCAAGGGCCATCATTTCAGGGCTCTGTCCGATACGGATTTTTACGGTTGCGTCTACTTTTACGTTGATGTACTCTGCGTTAGGAACAAAGTCCGTAGTTTTAACGTCAACAGAGAACATCTTTAAAGAAAGCTTATCCAGTCTTTCAAAAAATGGAACACGAATACCGGCTTTACCGATTAAAATACGAGGTTTACCTAAACCTGAAATCATGTAAGCAGTATCCGGTGGAGCCTTTACATACCCCAAAAGTACAAGAACAATAACTAATACAACAATTCCAATTACAACAAAAATCATTTTTTCTCCTTTCCGGTTAGAATTCCGTTCTTTTTTATGGATTCATTGTACCGTCACAATGCATAGAAGTAAACAAATATTTTAGCGAAATAAGTCGGTTTATTTCCGGGCAATTGGAGAAATAAGGAATAACAAAGTAAAAAAATTATGCAAAAAGGAACAAAGAGGTAACATAATTATCATTATGTTACCTCTTTGTGATATATATATCGGAGTGTTTGAAAATTACTTTAGGGGTAATTTAAAAAAAAATAAAAAATTTTTAGAACATTTCTTTGTTATAAACGGGAATATTTGTAAAAAGGAGGAAAAAGAAATGAACACAGCACAACCAATTAGAAAAACAGAGGATTTGAATCGGATAAAAGCCTATTACAAAATAGAATGTCCGCATCCTCGCAATTATTTGTTAATTATTATGGGATTGAATACGGCACTACGCATTTCGGATCTTCTTCAACTCCGATGGGAAGGTGTTTACGATTTCAAGAATGAGGAATGGAAGGAACACATAATTATTGTGGAACAAAAGACAGGCAAAAACTCAAGTATTCTCGTAAATAGTAACTTGAAAGAGGCCCTTTGGGAATATCGGAAGCATCTATTAAAAGAAGGAAAGAATGCGTGCGCTGAAGATTATATTTTTGAGAGTCTTGGTTTCGAGCATAAATCAATTACCCGCATTCAGGCATTCCGAATCATTAAGAAAGCTGCCGAGGCCTGCAATATTTCAGGGGTAGTCAGTTGCCATTCGCTTCGGAAAACTTTTGGCTACCATGCATGGCAACAGGGGATTTCCCCTGTTCTTCTTATGAATATATACAACCATTCCTCTTTTCAGGTAACACAACGATACCTGGGCATTGAACAGGATGACAGGGATAAAGTGTTTGAAAAAATAGTCATTTAACGACAAAAAGTGCCTCCATGTAACATAATGATAAATTTGTTATCCCTTTTCAACAGCAGAATTCGACAAAAACAATTCAAGGAGGAAAGCTCATGTTACGTATGTCAGTTGCAGAAGAAGAATTTTTAATGATTGGTGATGACATCAAAATCGTTTTCCTCGGAGGCACCGGCAAGCATATGCGTATCATGATTGACGCTCCGAAGGAAATTAACATTGTCAGAAGCAGTGTTTTGGAAAAGAACATTCAGGACCCAATTGAAAAAGAAAACTTCCCTAAATATTACAAAGAGGAAGAACATCCTGAAAAGTACAAAAAGAAGAGGAAACGAATTGTGATGGCGGGCACAGGAATCAAAAAGCCGCCGGTAAAAACGGATAATAAACCGGAAGCCTAGGGCCGGATTATTATAAACAACAACATAATGGGGCAAACGGATTTGCCCCAAAATAAAAAAACACATGGAGGTAAAATTTATGGTAGTACAGCACAATTTAAGAGCAATGAACTCTAACAGAATGTTAGGCTTAACAACAGCAACACAGGCGAAGTCCACAGAGAAACTTTCTTCCGGTTATAAGATTAACCGTGCAGCAGATGATGCAGCAGGTCTTTCTATTTCCGAAAAGATGAGAAAGCAGATTAGAGGACTTACACAGGCTTCCCTGAACGCACAGGACGGTATCTCATCTGTACAGACTGCAGAAGGCGCACTCAACGAAGTACAGGATATGCTTCAGAGAATGAACGAATTGGCAGTTAAAGCAGCGAACGGAACAAACTCCGAAGATGACAGAAAGTACATCCAGGATGAAATCGATCAGTTAGTAACTGAAATCGACCGTGTTGCCGAAACAACAAAATTCAACGAAACATACTTGTTAAAGGGCGACATTACTGCAGCTAAGGAATACACAGCAGTGTATGCGACAGCAGATGTAGAATCATCAGCAGAATTCTTAAATGGTGTTACGAGCCTTTATCAGGCAGACGGAACAACTGAAATTACATCAGCAGACGATTTGAAGACATATTTGGAAGCAAATCCGGATGCAAAGATTTATAAGACTGCAGCAACAACATCTACAGGAACAGAAGCAACATTAAATACTGACTATACCTATGAAGCAGCAAAGTTTACTGTAACAGGTACATTTTATGCTAATACAGGTAATGCATCTGATGGTACAGGAGCAGTAGCAGTTACAGCAGCAAATGCAGCAACCTATTTCAACGAAGATGGTTCATTAATAGCAGGTGTAAAATTATGGGATGCAGAAGGCGCTTCAGCAAATGCCGTTTCGGTTGACGCAACTCATAAAGTAGAGTACGCTGCAGCAACAGCAACCATTACCAATCCGGTATTTGATGAAGATGGCAATGAGATGGATGAAGATGATGTTATTGCTGCAAAAGTAGCAGGTGATACTATTTATAAAGTAGCCCCTGAAACAACAATGGGTACAGAAGCTGTAGAAGGAACTGATTACTCTTATACGGAAGCTGCAAAACCTGCTCTCTATGATGTAAACGGTAACAAGATTTCTGAAAACGGCCTTGATGCATACTTAGATATCGCTGAAGACGGAACAGCTACACTTAAAGAAGGTAAGGCACTGTATACTGATGACAAGGCCGGAAATCTCTTAACAGATGAAGACCTTGCCACATATGTATCTACAGAGCAGACTAAGGTTGCTGCATTAGACCTTTCTTTACATGTTGGTGCAGATGCAACACAGAACAACCAGATTACCATGGAAATTGAAACAATGAGCGCATCCGGTATTGGTGTAGACGGATTAAAGGTTGACGGAGAAGATGATGCAAATGCATTAGAAGCAATTGAAACCATCAAAGCCGCAATCCAGAAGGTTTCTACACAGCGCTCAGCACTCGGTGCTATCCAGAACAGACTTGAGCACACAATCAATAACCTTGATAACGTTGTTGAAAATACAACAGCAGCTGAAAGCCAGATTCGTGATACAGATATGGCAACAGAAATGGTTAAGTACTCTAACAATAACATTCTTGCTCAGGCAGGTCAGGCTATGTTAGCTCAGTCTAACCAGGCTAATCAGGGTGTATTATCTTTATTACAGTAATCTAACGATACAGAGTTCAAAGTTAATATTACCATTACGTAAGACGGGAACCGGAGTTATCCGGTTCCCGTTTTCGTGTTCCTTGCTAAAAAAAGGAAAACATGCTACAATAATATCGAACATTTGTTTGCGATAATTAATAAGATACTATTTGAGGAAATCCCATGGAACAGATATCACTTTTTGATGATAATAAGAATCAATCAATACCTTTAGCCAACCGCTTAAGGCCGGAGACTTTAGAGGAGTTTGCGGGGCAGGAGCATCTGCTTGGCAAAGGGAAGATGTTAAGGCAGTTGATAGAGAGAGACCAGATTTCGTCGATGATTTTCTGGGGGCCGCCCGGTGTTGGTAAGACAACACTTGCGAGTATTATTGCGAATCGGACACGCTCGAATTTTATTAATTTCAGTGCGGTTACGAGTGGGATTAAAGAGATTAAAGATGTTATGAAGGAAGCGGATGAGAATCGGCATTTGGGGATTCGGACGGTTCTTTTTGTGGACGAGATTCATCGTTTTAACCGCGCGCAACAGGATGCATTTCTTCCTTTTGTAGAGAAAGGAAGTATTATATTAATCGGTGCGACGACGGAGAATCCTTCGTTTGAGGTAAATGCGGCTTTATTGTCCAGATGTAAGGTTTTTGTACTAAAGGCATTGGAGGAAGCGGATATTGAGAGACTTCTGAATCATGCGCTCACCAGTGAAAAAGGTTTTTCCTATCAGAATGTACAGATGACGGAGAGGCAGATTAAAGCGATTGCATCGTTTGCAAACGGGGATGCCAGAACGGCGCTTAATACACTGGAGATGGCGGTTTTAAATGGGGAGATTACGCCGGACGGAATTGTGATTACGGATGAGAGCATGGAGCAGTGTATCAGCAAGAAATCACTTCTGTACGATAAGAGTGGGGAAGAGCATTACAATATTATTTCTGCGCTTCACAAGTCCATGCGGAATTCGGATCCTGATGCGGCGATTTATTGGATGAACCGTATGTTGAGCGCGGGGGAGAATCCTCTTTACATTGCCAGACGCCTGGTCCGTTTTGCCAGTGAGGATGTGGGGATGGCGGATTCGAATGCACTGCAGGTAGCGGTGGCGGCGTATCAGGCATGCCATTTTCTTGGAGTACCCGAGTGCGATGTCCATCTGACCCACGCAGTTACTTATTTGGCAATGGCGCCAAAGTCCAACGCCCTATATATGGCATGTGAAGCCTGCAAGAAGGATATTCGTGAGCATATTGCGGAGCCGGTTCCTTTGCATCTTCGCAATGCCCCGACGAGTCTGATGGAGGAGTTGCATTATGGGGAAGGCTATGAGTATGCCCATAATAATGAGAATAAGCTGACTAAGATGCAATGTCTGCCCGATTCGCTTAAAGACAGAGAGTATTATCAACCGACCACGCAGGGAGCAGAGGCAGCGGTTGCAACACGACTTAGAGAAATAAAAGAATGGAAGAAGTTGTAGAAAAGACATTTCTTGGTTACAATAACAAAAGAGAACTTGATAGAACCGAGGAATTATAATGAAGAAAACCATAAAAGTAGTTCTTGGAATCGTGGCAGCCTTAATGGCGGCAGTTACAGGAGTATTGATATATTGTTACAATCTGGCATTTAGACGCGATGATAAGCGATTGCCCAAAGAAGGCAGTGCACCGACAGGTGAGCAGTATGACCCATTTAAAGAAGTAATAGAAAAAGGTGCGGGTAATATTTTGAGTGCCCCTTATGAAAAGGTAACAATTACATCCCGCGATGGAATTTCTCTTGCGGGAAGGTATTATCATGTAAAAGACGGAGCTCCGCTTTCGATTATTTTCCATGGTTATCGAAGTACCATCGGAACGGACTGTAACGGTGGATACAGCATGAGTATCCGAAGGGGTTATAATGTGTTGGTTGTGTACCAGCGCGCCCACAGGGAGAGCGGTGGTAAGACGATTACTTTTGGAGTAAAGGAAAGATTTGATTGTCTTGATTGGATTGCATATGCGAACGAGAGATTTGGCAAGGATACGCCGATTCTTCTTATGGGATTATCCATGGGTGCCGCAACAGTATTAATGGCAGCAGGTTTGGAACTGCCGTCTAATGTAAAGGGTATTATGGCGGATTGCGGGTTCTCTTCACCTAAAGAGATCTTGCAGGAAGTGATTAAGCAAATGAAATTTCCGGTAAGGATAACTTATTTCTTTGTACGTACGGCCGCCAGAATCTTTGGACATTTTGATCCGGAGGAGGCTTCGGCTATAGAAGCGCTTAAGGAAGCAAAGGTCCCTGTTCTTATCATTCACGGGGATGATGATAGGTTTGTACCGAGCCGGATGAGCCGTGAGAATTACGATGCTTGTGCATCGGCGAAGGAGATATTGATTGTACCGGGCGCCGGTCATGGTTTGAGCTATTGTGTGGATGCGAAAGCTTATGAGAAGGCAGTGGAAGATTTTATGGATAGAGTTATGAAGAATTCTTAAACAAAAAATTCTATTTATTATAAAAAGGAAAGCGGTGGAATCCGGTTGCCAAAAAATCAGTATTCCACCGCTTTATATATGTACGCATTTCCCTTCTTACCAATGCGTTCCACGACTTCCATATGGAAGAGAATATTAAGAACAACATTTGCCTTATTAGCAGGGATTTTCACATGTTTTGCAAATTCACTGCATGTAAATTCCTGCGGTAAAGTATCCGGCAGAAATTGCATATAATCTCTTGGACAAGATAAGGTAATCTCATCAATAAGAGTCGTAGGAATCCTATCATAGCGGCAACTTCCTCTTTTCTTATCATGGCTCCAGCCATTGAGTAAACGGTATTCTTCCATGTCCAGAAATAAGAATTTAATGGTAAGCCCGTCTTTTCTGAGATAGGGCTTTATTTTGTATAGTTCACGGAATGCCTCGTAGGCATTGCCTTTTTTGGGTGATTTGCGCTTGTTGGTCAGTTCTCCGGTCTCTTCATCAATCCAGATGAGCCACTTGGTAAATGGGATCGGAAGAACAACAGTTACCGGGTAATGTTCCAAAAAGCGGTCGAGTTTCTTACGGACCTGGTCAAAGCTGCGGGTTTGAATCTCGATGATTTCACTTCCGGTAAAAATATCTGCATACAGGCCTTCAATCTGAATCTCCTGTTTATCTTCATCCGGTTCATAATAATTCTTAACCACGGCATGAACGGTTTTCTCCGACAGAGTACCGATTTGCAGACGTTGTCTGTCCTTGCCTATTATTTTTTCTTTTGCCTGTTCAAAACGGGAATGGTCCATATTTTACCCCCGAAAAAGCGGTTGCCGGGACATGCCCGGCCACGCTGCTTAATAAAACATAATATTGATATCCGTACCGCCTTCAATTCCGTCCACTTCACCGCTTGATGTGTATTGCCACATCTTCATTTTATATGGGAAGCGGAGAGGATATTTGTAGTAAGCGAACCACTTATCGTAATCTTCTAATTGTTCGTTGTCCATCATAACCATGAAACTCTTGGTATTGCCGTAAATCATGACCTCATGGCCGGCTTCTTTGATGCGTTCACAAAAAGCAATAACGGCTTTTGTGCGTTCTTCTTTTGTCAGGTCCTTTGTTCTTGAATCTGAAGAAGCAGATTCCTCCACATCAATTACGATTGGAAGGTCTACTTTATAGTCTTCCAGATTTTCAAGGACGAATTCCGCCTCTTCAATACCTTCTTTTTCATTAATGGCTTCCGTGAAAAAGTACACTCCAATATCCAGGCCTGCGGCTTTTGCTTTTTCGATATTGTATTCAAAAGTATCATCCAGTACGATTTTGCCGCTGCCGTATCCGCGGTATCCAAGACGCATATAGGCAAAATCAATATCCTCATTTGCGACCTTTTTCCAGTTGATTTTACCCTGGAATTTGGAGACATCAATACCTTTACGGGTCTCCATGCCGGCACTTTCTGCTAACGTTACATCGCCTTCGTAGTCATCGGTTTCTTCGTTAAGAACAGGGTATGATAAGTCTTCATAACTAAAATCGTTTTTCGCAAGTTCAGGATTTACCTCAAAGAAATGATAACGGCCTTTATCAGCAGTAATAATCAAATCCGGAAATAGTTTCTCAAGTAAGGTCAGTGTTGTCTGGCCGCTTTCCATAGTGCTGCGGACTTCGTTAAGCAATTCGCCCTGTGCATTTAAAACGGCTTCTTCAACCATCTTATCGGCTTCGACCGTAGTAATATAATCTCCTGAATTGAACCGGTCTTCCAGAGTTCCTATTTCTACCATTGCTTCGGCGGCGCGGTTTTTTTCCTGATTGTATTGAACCAATAGAAAAGCACAGCATCCGCCAAGAGACAGAATAATAATCGTCATAACAGTCATAATGATTCTGCGGACCAGGCGTTTACGTTTGTTTCTTTTCTTACGTTCTCTTTTTAATTGTTCTTCTCTTAAATCGTCTCTATAAAAATCCATTTGTACATCCTATCTGTAAAACTTGTCCTTGGGTAACATAAGTACAATACTACTATAAAGAATAATCGCGTTCGTATCAACTTCTTTTTACTGGAAATAGTTTAGGACTGTCTTAAGATTTTATAGAAAGGTAATAAAATATTAATACTTAGGAAGTTGTATGTTTAGACATCTTTTGCTAATATAATCTTTATGAAAATAGCAAATGAGACAATAGAGATAATTGAAAAACAATTTGCACTGGATTGTAATCTGGAAGAAGCAAAGGAAATTCAGCCCGGGAAAATGTATTTGGCCAAGTCAAAACCGTTGCCGGGAGCACGCATGGTACATAAGACGGATATTTTTTTTAGAGCCATATTGTTTATGGGAAAAGCTTATCTGATGGCGGACGAAAGTATCTATGACGGTTGTGAGGAAATATTTAAGGATGTTTCTCCGGATTGGTTCTGTAAGTTTCCGAACTTGAGAATATTGGATACGGTATTAAAGGAATTCGGATATGAGATTGCGGATACGCATATCTACTATTTGCCGGATATGGATGCACCGAAGATAGAAGAGATTCATCCGGTTGTCTGGTACGATGAAAAAGAGATTGCGGCGATGAAGGAGGAGAATCCTTTTCACAACGCATTTTGTTATTCGCCGACACAACCCGATATTATCGGAGTAGGAGCAATTTCGGATGACGGAAGTATCAAGGGAATGGCGGGAGCCAGTCTGGATGGAAAATATGTACGCCAGATTGGGATTGACGTAAAGGAAGAATACCGAGGTGAAGGTTTGGCAACCTATCTGACTACACTTATGAAACAGAAACTGCTTGAAAAGGGGACGCTTCCTTTTTACGGGACCAGCGAATCCCATTCGTTATCCAGAAGTGTGGCAATTAAGGCCGGATTTTTACCGGCATGGTGTGAAATATATGTAAAGAAAAGGGGAGAGTAGAAATGGCATTATTTAACAAAAAGAAAAATGATGATGGCATCGAACGCATCAGACCAAACAGCGTTGGCAACGTATTTAAGACAACAGGAATTGTGGCGCTGGTATTGGTACTTGTTCTTATGGCATCGCAGAGTACCTATCAGATTAGGGAGCAGGAGCAGGCGGTTCTTACTACTTTTGGTAAGGCACAGGCGGTAACAACGCCGGGTCTTCATTTTAAGGTTCCGTTTATCCAGAATGTAACTAAGGTTAACACAACCATTAAAGGATTCAGTATCGGTTATGATGAAGCTACCAATGAAGTAATCGAAGATGAAGCTATCATGATTACAAGTGATTATAACTTTATCGATGTGGACTTCTATGTGGAATACAAGGTATCTGATCCGGTAAAGGCAATTTATGCATCTGAAGATCCGGTATTGATTCTCAAAAATATTGCACAGAGTTGCATCCGTACCGTAATTGGAAGTTATGATGTGGATTCTGTATTAACAACCGGTAAAAATGAAATTCAGGCAACTATTAAAGAGATGATTATGGAAAAACTGGATGAGCAGGATTTGGGTGTAGCACTTGTTAATATTACAATCCAGGATTCCGAGCCTCCGACAGTAGAGATTATGGAAGCCTTTAAGAAGGTAGAAACCGCAAAGCAGGGAAAAGAAACAGCGATTAACAATGCGAATAAATATCGTAACGAAAAGTTACCAACCGCACAGGCAGAGGCAGACCGTATTATCAAAGATGCGGAAGCATTTAAGGCAGAACGTATTAACGAAGCAACCGGTCAGGTGGCAAGATTTAATTCGATGTATGCGGAGTACATTAAGAATCCTGTAGTTACCAAGCAGCGTATGTTCTATGAAGCAATGGAAGAAGTATTACCGGATTTGAAGCTTATTATTGATTCCGGTGAAGGCGTGGATAAGATTCTTCCGCTTGAATCATTTTCATCAATTGAAGTAGAAACCAATGAATCATCTGCAGTTGCAGACAATACAGAAGAGTAAGGAGGGAAGACCATGAAAAAAGGTATTGGATTTTTTGCCGGATTTATTATTGTAGTGGCATTGTTTTTAGGTCTTTCCTGCATGGTAGTTACAGGAGAGAACGAATACAAACTGATAAGACAGTTTGGTAAGATTGACCATGTAGAGTCAGAAGCGGGACTTAGTTTCAAACTTCCGTTTATTCAGACCGTGGATTCTTTACCAAAGTATATCCAGCTTTACGACTTGGCACCGAGTGATGTTATCACAAGAGATAAGAAGACCATGATTACAAACAGTTATGTATTGTGGCAGATTACGGACCCGATTAAGTTTGCGCAGACATTAAACGGTTCCATCGGTAATGCGGAGAACCGTATCAATACCGTGGTTTATAACTCTATCAAGAATATTATCAGCTCCCTGTCGCAGGAAGAAGTCATTTCCGGACGTGACGGCGAACTTACCGCAGCAATTCTTAAAAATATGGGAAATACCTTTGACCAGTACGGAATTAAGGTACTTACCGTTGAGACAAAACAATTAGATTTGCCGGCGGACAATAAGACGGCTGTATACGAGCGTATGATTTCCGAACGTGAAAATATTGCGGCAACTTACACGGCAGAAGGTACTTCCGAAGCACAGATTATCAAAAACTCAACCGACAAAGAAGTCAGCATTATGATTTCTGAGGCGGAAAAGCAGGCTGAGATTCTGAAAGCGGAAGGCGAAGCCGAATACATGAAGATTTTATCCGATGCGTATGCGGATGAAAGCAAGACGGACTTCTATTCATTCGTAAGAAGTCTTGACGCAGTGAAAGCATCCATTACAGGGGATAATAAGACAGTAATTTTATCCGAAGATTCTCCGATTGCACAAATCTTCAATGGGCAGTAAAATAAGAACAGAACATTTACAAAAGTGAACCGGCCTGTGACCGGAAGAATGAGAGGGAATATGAAAACAGCGATTTGTTATGCATCCAAGAGCGGAACAACAAAGGAATGTGCAGAATTATTAAAAAAAGAATTGCCGGACTCCGTATTATGCAATATTGAATCCGACAAAGTTAATTTGGACAAATACGATTGTATTGTAGTAGGCGGAAGCATCCGTATGGGTAAGCTCCATAAGGCAGCGGTCAAATTTATTACTGACAATAAGGCAACTCTTATGGACAAAAAATGCGCATTTTTTATCTGTTGCGGATTCCCGGATCAGGCAGAAGTATTCCTGATGCAGAATATCGACAAGGAACTCTTGTCCCACTCCGTATGTGCGGCAACTTTCGGTGGCAAGATGGAACTTGAAAAGCAGACGGGTATTGACCGTTTTATTGCCAAAGCAGTCGGCAACTCCATGAAGAATGATCCGACCAAGGTTCCGAAGATTCTTCCGGAGAATATCAAACAGTTTGCACAGGCATTAAAAAGCGAATAATGATAAGAGGATGGAAATTTTCCATCCTCTTATTTTTGTTGCGAAAAGATGTATGAATGGTTTATAATCTAAAGGACTTTGTGAATTTGTAACAAGGGAGATTTTTTTGCATATATTTAGAAATAGTAAGGCATGGAAAGGTTGGATATAAAATGGTTTGTAACAATGTTTTGGAATATATCGGACATACACCGATGATTCGCTTGAATAGGATGAATGACCCGGAAGCGGCAGAGGTATTGGTGAAGTTTGAGGGTCTGAATGTCGGTGGTTCGATTAAGACAAGAACCGCATACAATATGATTGCTCAGGCAGAAAAAGAAGGAAAGATTAATAAGGACACAATTATTGTAGAGCCGACCAGCGGTAACCAGGGAATCGGACTTGCGCTTATTGGTGCGGTAAAGGGTTATAAGACAATTATTATTATGCCGGATTCCGTTAGTGAAGAGAGAAGAAAGCTTGTAGCGCATTACGGTGCAGAGGTAATGTTAATCCATGATGCCGGTAATATCGGGGATTGTATTGATGAGTGTTTACAGACGGCACTCCGTATGGCTAAAGAAAATCCGAATGTGTACGTTCCGCAGCAGTTCGAGAATCCTGCTAACCCAATGGTACATAAGCATAGAACCGGTCTTGAGATTATGGAGCAGGTTGCGGGACCGATTCACGGTTTCTGCTCCGGTATCGGAACCGGCGGAACCATCAGCGGAATTGGTGAAGTGTTAAAAGCGCAGAACCCGGATATCGAGATTTGGGCAGTGGAGCCTGAGCACGCAGCGATTTTGGCGGGCGGTAATATCGGAACCCATTTGCAGATGGGCATCGGTGATGGTTTGATTCCGGAGAATCTGAATACCGAGATTTATGATGATATTTACATAGTTACCGATGAAGAAGCAATTAACACAGCGAAGAATCTTGCGCGTATGGAAGGTATTATGTGTGGCATCTCAAGTGGAACCAACGTGGCAGCAGCATTAAAGCTTGCTAAGAAATTGGGAAAAGGAAAGACTGTTGTAACCGTTCTTCCGGATACTGCAGAGAGATATTTCTCAACACCTTTATTTGAAAACGAGTAAGATACTTTAGATACACCCCGGAAAGGTTTTTTTATGGACGATATTAAGTTATTGGTCTTGGATATAGACGGAACGTTAACTAATTCAAAAAAAGAAATATCACCGGAAACCAAGCGTGCCATTAAACTCATTCAGGAAAGAGGGCACAAAGTGATGCTTGCGTCCGGAAGACCGACTCCGGGTATGAGACGCTTTGAAAAAGAGTTGGAATTGGAAAAATACGGCGGCTACCTGCTTTCTTTTAACGGTGGCAGAATTATTAACTGCAGAACCGGTAATGTGGTTTTCCAGAAAATATTCCCGTCCGTTCTGGTACCGCAGGCATATCATTTTGCAAAAGAAAATAACTGCGGATTGATTACATACATGGGTGATAAGATTATTTCCATGGGGCCGACCGATGAGTATATTGAATTGGAATCGCGCATTAACGGAATGCCGGTTGTTCAGGTGTCGGATTTTCTGAATTTTGTTGATTTTGAAGTGAACAAATTATTGATGACGGCAGAGCCCGGACCGGCGGAAAAATATACGGAGTATCTAAGTGAGAAATACGGAGACCGTATCAGTGTCTACCGTTCAGAGCCGTTTTTTATTGAGTGGATGCCAAAGGGAATTGATAAGGCATCTTCTATTGACAGAATGTTAAGTTCTGTTGGACTGACGAGGGAAAATACCATTTGTTGCGGTGACGGCTATAATGACCTGACCATGATTGAATACGCAGGAGTCGGAGTTGCAATGGCCAATGCACAGCCAAAGGTAAAGGAAAAAGCGGATTATATTACCGCATCCAATGACGAAGACGGTATTGTTCAGGTAATCGATGAGTTTATTTTATAGGAGAACTTATGAGTATTTTAAATGTTGAACATTTAACACATGGCTTTGGAGACAGAGCCATTTTTAATGATGTGTCTTTCCGTTTACTTAAGGGAGAGCATATCGGACTTGTCGGAGCCAATGGTGAAGGAAAGTCTACTTTTATGAATATTATCACAGGTAAATTAATGCCGGATGAAGGAAAAGTAGAGTGGGCAAAACGTGTACGTGTCGGATATTTGGACCAGCATACGGTTTTGGAAAAAGGTATGACTATCCGTGACGTACTGGCTTCTGCATTTAACTTTTTATTTGAGATGGAAACACAGATGAATGATATCTGCGATAAAATGGGCGATTGTACGCCGGAAGAATTGGAAGTCTACATGGAGGAAATGGGAACGATTCAAGATCTTTTGATGACCCATGACTTCTATATGATTGATTCCAAGGTGGAAGAAGTCGGACGTGCACTCGGACTTTCAGCGATAGGCCTTGATAAGGATGTATCGGAACTGAGTGGTGGACAGCGTACAAAGGTGCTTTTAGGAAAGCTTCTTTTGGAAAAGCCGGACATCTTGCTTTTGGACGAGCCAACCAACTACTTGGATGTGGAACATATCGAATGGCTGAAGAGATATTTGAATGATTATGAGAATGCATTCATTCTGATCTCCCATGATATTCCGTTCCTTAATAGTGTAATTAACATCATCTATCATATGGATAATCAGGAATTGAACCGTTATGTGGGTGATTATGATAAATTCCAGGAAGTCTATGCGATGAAAAAATCCCAGTTGGAGGCGGCATATAACCGTCAGCAGAAAGAGATTGCGGATTTAAAGGATTTCGTTGCAAGAAATAAAGCCCGTGTTGCAACACGTAATATGGCAATGTCCCGCCAGAAGAAACTGGACAAGATGGACGTTATCGAGCTTGCAGCGGAGAAACCCAAGCCTGAGTTTCGTTTTCTCGAAGCCAGAACCAGCGGTAAGTTCCCGTTTATTGCAAGGGATTTGGTTATCGGTTATGATGAGCCTTTGTCTAAGCCGCTTAATCTTGCCATGGAGCGTGGCAAAAAGGTAGTTATTACAGGAGCCAACGGTATCGGGAAGAGTACGATGCTTAAGAGTATCCTCGGTATCACCAAGGCAATCAGCGGTAGCGTGGAATTGGGTGATTATTTGGAAATTGGCTATTTTGAGCAGGAAACCAGCAAAGGTGCTGATAATACCTGTATCGAAGAAATTTGGTCTGAGTTTCCGGGTTTTTCACAGTATGAAGTGCGTTCTGCGCTTGCAAAATGCGGATTAACAACCAAGCATATTGAGAGTAAGGTAAAAGTGCTCAGCGGTGGAGAACAGGCAAAAGTTAGATTATGTAAACTTATCAACCGCCAAAGCAATTTGCTGGTACTGGACGAGCCGACAAACCACTTGGATGTGGATGCAAAGGCGGAATTAAAGCGTGCTTTGCAGGAATACGGCGGAAGTATTTTACTTGTATGCCATGAGCCGGAGTTTTATGAAGACTTGGCAGATGAAGTGTGGGATTTCACACAGTACACGACAAGAATCTAAGTGTTCGCCGGAAGCGGCAAAAGATTTTTCACGAATCGTTTGGAGAAAAAGATGTTACCAATACCATTCACAGAGAGAATGCAAAAGATGTTGGGAGAAGAATACGAGGCGTTTGAGGCAAGTTATGCCCTTGAGAAAAAGCAGGCGCTTCGGTTCAATCCGTTAAAAGGAGACAAGGAAGCTTTTTTAGAAAGGGTTCCTTTTTCTTTAAGCAAGGTAGAGTGGTCGGAAAACGGCTACTATTATGAAAAAGAAGATGCGCCGGGAAAGCATCCTTATCATGAGGCCGGCGTATATTATATACAGGAGCCGAGTGCCCAGACACCGGCACAGCTTTTGGAAGCACGTCCGGGAGAGAGGGTTCTGGATTTATGTTCGGCACCGGGGGGAAAAGCGACCCAGATTGCAGGAGCCATGGAAGGAGAGGGTCTGCTTGTGTGTAATGAGTATGTGGCAAGCAGGGCTAAGATTTTATCCGAGAATGTGGAGCGCATGGGAATCCGTAATGCACTTGTTGTAAACGAGACACCACAGAAACTGGCCGGTATTTTTCCGGGATATTTCCACCGTATTATGGTGGATGCGCCCTGTTCCGGAGAGGGAATGTTCCGTAAAAATGAAGATGCGCATACCGAGTGGAGTCCTGAAAATGTGCAGATGTGTGCTGACAGGCAGGATGAAATACTGGATGCGGCGGCAGAGATGTTAATGCCCGGCGGACGAATGGTGTATTCGACATGTACTTTTGCCCCGCCGGAGAACGAATGCAGTATTGCCAGATTTTTAATGTCCCATAAGGATTTCTCTGTTGTGGAGGTTCCTTTTACGGATGGAATGAGTGCCGGAAATCCCGAATGGGCAGAGGCAGAAATGGGAGAACTTACGGAAGACATCCGAGATCAGTTGAAAAGAACCATCCGCCTATGGCCGCATAAAGTAAAAGGCGAAGGGCATTTTGTAGCAGTTCTGCAGAGGGAAGGGTCTCTTGCAGAGAATGATGTTGTTTTTCCGAGAAACGGGCTGGAGAAAACAACGGATTTAAAGAGTTGCAAGGAATTTGAAGAATTTATTAAAAACGAGATAAAAGCGGACTGGTTAAGACCGGATGCAAAAAGCGGATATTTTAAGTTCCATGATAATGTTTATTTATTGCCAAAGGATATGCCGGCGATGAAAGGCTTAAAAGTGCAGCGTTCCGGATTGCAGTTGGGAATGCTTTTAAAGAACCGTTTTGAGCCGGCGCATGCGCTGGCATTGGCTCTTAGACCGGGTGAGGTTGTTCATACATGGAATCTTAGTGCAGACAGTGAAGAGGCGCGAGGCTATCTGAAGGGAAATACTTTCCCGGCAGAAGGAGAAAAAGGTTGGTATCTGATTACCGTTGACGGTTACAGTATCGGTTGGGGTAAGCTGGCCGGCGGAATTATGAAGAATCATTATCCGAAGGGGCTTCGAAAGTAGTGGCAAAGTACACTCCGATAATTTTAAACTATTTTTTAAAGAAAAGTTTATTTGACCGTTAAGAATTCCTTTGCTAAGATTTTATCTTAGTAAAGCGAGTGAAAAAAAGATTCTGCGAGAAGCAGAATAAGAGGAGTTTATGGGAAAAATAAGGAGTCATAAGTGGATTTGCATAGCGCTGATGGCAGCGATTATGATTTCCGGGATTTGTCTTAATGGGATACAGGCAAATTCCTTTTTCTCATGTCATAAAGAGAGCAGTATTTCTGCGCCCGATAGGTTAATAGAAAAAGGCTCCGTATATCGGACGGAGCAGTTAAGTGAAAGAGAAGTTATCAGTTCTATCAGGCAGGTAAGAACTAATAGCAGAAGAGTAACATCCAGAACAGAACAAGAAATTGATTCTGTGTCTTTTGTTGCGGATATTCTTCCGCAGAAATTCCATTCCACATCAGCAATAGAGGAAGGGTTATACTATGATAATCTATGCTCTGTTGCAATACTGGACTACATCCATAAGCAGGATGGGGAGAAGGTATAACATCTCAAATACATAACGGCAATAAGTAAGAAAGTCTATGAACAATAGGCTTATTTAAGCATGAAAAAATTGAGATGGAGATTTGAAAAATGAATATTGGAATGATTTTACTTATGATTTTGGGCGGTGGTCTTGCAGTTTTAACTACCGGTTATCTTTGCGTGTCTATTTTTGTGGTACTTGGTTATAAGATTATGCGCAAAGCTAAATACGGCACATCTATGTTTAATTAAGAAGAAGTAAACTTTAACAATTTAATAATGTAAAAATTCAAAAAAGAATAATAAGAATGGCAGAGGAAATATCCCCTGCCATTTTTGTATTGTAATTTTATTCACCGGCGGCTTCATTAATGAGATTCATAATCATCGGAATCGCATCGGTTCTTCCGCTCTCGTTCATTTTTTCAATATAGTTATTTTTCTGCTCATATAATTCATGAACTTTGTCAACCAAAACAGAGCAATCCAGAGCTTCTTCACGTATTACAATCGAAAAGCCCTGTTCTTCAAAGGAAGCGGCATTTAATATCTGGTCACCGCGGCTTCCTGCAGAGAGCGGAATCAGAATATTAGGTTTTTTAAGAGCAAGAAGTTCGCAGATGGCATTTGCACCGGCTCTGGAAATCACAAGATCTGCCAACGCAAAGAAATCTTTAAGTTCCGTTTTTACATATTCAAACTGCTTATACCCCGGGATGGATAACATGAGATTATCTACTTTATCCTTACCACAGATATGGAGAACCTGGAAGCCTTCCAAGAGTTTTGGAAGTGCTTCGCGCACCACCTGATTGATAGAAGCAGAACCCTGGGAACCGCCGACTACCATAATAACAGGCTTGTCGGAAGTAAATCCACAGATATCCAGAGCGGCAATCTTATTCCCCTTGGTAAGTTCACTGCGGATAGGAGTACCTGTAAGAACAGCCTTTCCGGTAGGAAGATTCTGCAAGGTCTCAGGGAAGTTACAACATACTTTTGTAGCTGCCGGAATGCAGAGTTTGTTAGCAAGTCCGGGAGTCATGTCCGATTCGTGGATGATGCACGGAATCTTCAAATCAGCGGCTGCGCGGACAACAGGAACAGCCACGAATCCACCCTTACTGAATACGACATCGGGCTTAAGTTCTTTTAAAATCTTCTTGGCATCCCGATAACCCTTGATAACCCGGAAGGGATCAGAAAAATTCTTAAGGTCAAAATATCTTCTGAACTTACCGGTTGAGATTCCGTAATAAGGAACATCAAAATCCGGAATCAAACGGCTTTCGATGCCTTCAAAGGAGCCGATATAATGGATATCATAGTCTGCTTCACGTAAAGCAGGAAGTAAAGCAATATTGGGTGTAACATGGCCGGCAGTTCCGCCACCGGTTAAAACTATTTTTTTCATATATCTATAACCTCATTATTATGCGTTCTGTTCTAACATCTGTTCCAGACAAACAGCTAACTGGTCCGGGCAGGAAGTGTTGCGGAATCCGCATGTGATGCCACGAAGACGTCTTGCGGCTTCGGCAGCAGGCATTCCTTCCACAAGAGCACAAAGACCTTTGTGATTGCCGTCACATCCTCCGGTAAATTTAACAGAGCGGACAATATCGCCATCCAGTTCAACATCAATGGCAGAAGCGCATATTCCGTGTGGCTTGTATTTCATAAGGCATTTTCCTTTCCAACATTTTATGTATGAAGTGCCTGTTCCATTACCGTTACCGGCACTTCTTCTTTTGCAAATTATAGCAGAAAAGAACGGTTCTTTCTACTCCTTGCCGAAAAAAGATAAAGAAGGTATTAATCTGCGATGAATGAGAGCCCGGCTAGTATTGTTTCAAAAAATAGAATTCAGTATACTTTGAAAAAAGAATGGAGGGATTCTATGACTATTATTCTACAACATAAAATAATTATGAGTGCCGTGTTACTTTTTTTTATTGTAGCAATTATGATACAGGTTTTGCTTAGCCGATTTTACACACTATTGATTTTGGAGACCGAAAATATGGCAACGACCAAAGTGCCGTTGCTATGCCAATGTAAGAGGAAATTTACCAATACTTATAGGCTGAACAATGGAATATTAAATGTTCCGGTTTTTGTGGAGCGTTTTTTAAACCGTGTCCGCATGGGAAAATTAAAGGTTTCTACGTGGAGACATCTTTCGGGACAGTTGATACTGCTTTCGGTATTTACGGCAGGCCTAGGCGCATGTTTGGGAATCGTGCAGGGAAGTACAATTGGAGAAATTCTGCCGTTTTACATTGTCAGTATGTTTGGGTTATATGTGTATTTTGCAATATCGGGAGCCGTGGATATTAATGAAAAAAAGGAAGTTCTCAAAACCAATCTGATTGATTATATGGAGAATCATATGGGAAATAAGTTGGACGAGTTGGAAGAAAGCTTTAAGAAACTGGATTCTTTTGAAATACCGATTAAGGATAATTTAAAAAAAGGACCGTGTTCGGACACAGTAAGGAAAAGAACACCAACAGCCGAATTAGAGGAGCTTCTGAGGGAATTTTTGGCTTGAAAAAGGGATTGTACAATGCTACACTATGTTTGCTTGAAAAACGATTAATAATTGATAAAAAAGGAGTTTATAATGGCAAATAAGGTAACATTTGATTATTCCAAAGCAGCACCGTTTGTACAGGAACAAGAAGTAGAACTTATGAAGAAACTTGCACTGGATGCAAAGGAAGTTCTGGTTTCCAAGAGCGGCGCAGGCAATGACTTTTTAGGATGGATTGACCTTCCTGTAGATTATGACAAAGAAGAGTTCGCAAGAATAAAGAAGGCAGCGCAGAAGATTCAGAACGATTCCGAAGTATTACTCGTAATCGGTATCGGTGGTTCTTACCTTGGAGCAAGAGCGGCTATCGAATTCTTAAGACATGGTTTCTATAACATGGTTAGCAAAGAAATCCGTAAGACACCGGAGATTTACTTTGTAGGTAATTCTATCAGCTCTACTTACCTTAAGAACTTAATCGACGTGATTGGTGACAGAGATTTCTCTATCAATATGATTTCCAAATCCGGTACAACAACCGAGCCGGCTATCGCTTTCCGTGTATTAAAAGAAATGATGGAAAAGAAATACGGCAAAGAAGAAGCCGCTAAGAGAATCTATGCAACAACTGACAAGGCAAGAGGATCCTTAAAGGGACTTGCTACAGAAGAAGGATACGAGACATTTGTAGTTCCGGATGATGTAGGAGGACGTTTCTCCGTACTTACAGCTGTTGGTTTACTTCCAATCGCAGTATCAGGAGCGGACATTGATAAATTAATGGAAGGTGCCGCAAGCGGAAGAGAAATGGCACTTAACAATGCTTTTGAAGAGAACGACGCATTAAAATATGCTTCCCTTCGTAACATCATGTTAAGAAAAGGTAAAGCAATCGAAATCCTTTGTAACTATGAGCCGGCTGTTCACTTTGTGTCTGAATGGTGGAAGCAGTTATACGGCGAAAGCGAAGGAAAAGACCAGAAGGGTATTTTCCCTGCAAGCGTTGACTTGACAACAGACCTTCATTCCATGGGTCAGTTCATTCAGGACGGCGCAAGAAATATGTTTGAAACCGTTATCAACATTGAGAAGTCCCGTGAAGAAATCATCATCGGAACAGAGCCGGTTGACCTTGACGGATTAAACTATCTTGCAGGTCAGACAGTTGATTTCGTTAACAAATCAGCTATGAACGGAACCATTCTTGCCCATACAGACGGACAGGTTCCTAACTTCATGATTAATGTTCCTGAGATGAATGAATTCTACTTGGGACAGTTATTCTATTTCTTTGAATTTGCATGTGGCGTAAGCGGTTACATCTTAGGCGTTAACCCATTCAACCAGCCGGGTGTAGAAAGCTACAAGAAGAACATGTTTGCATTACTTGGCAAGCCTGGATTCGAAGCACAGAGAGAAGAGTTGTTGAAGAGATTATAAATAAAGTTCAAACATTTTTCAAAAAAGAGCTATTCTATGTGAGTAGCTCTTTTTAAGTTCTATAATATAGTAAAAAGCATCAATAACGAGAATAAAAAGCAAGTTTAACGATTTACAAAATGGACAAACTGTTGTATAATCAATTTAATAAACAGCACACAAATTGTCGCACAATTGGATAAAAAGAAATACGAAAGGAGAATAAAATATGAAAGGAAAAAAGAGAAAAAGCCACGTACAACAAAGATTACGTTGGGACAGAAAATAACCGTTAGCGTAATGGTTATGCAAATCATAGTTATTCTCTTATTGTCTGCCTTTGTAACAAGCAGTGCAACGGCAGGAACAAAAGAAACAGCGATTAACAATATGGAAGCAATTACGCAGGAACGTGCACAGATTGTACGTAATTATGTGAAGGAAACAGAGAACACTTTAACTGCGTACAGCAGAGCGGGTGAGATTACAGCGCTTCTTAAGCAGCCGACTAATGCAGCAGCAACGGCGGCAGCACAGAAATACACAGAGAAATTCTCTGCAGATGTTGCGAATCTGGAGGGTTTATATGCCAGTGAATGGAATACCCATGTGCTTGCACATACCAATGCGGCAGTTGTTGGTATTACCACAAGAGAAGGTGATCCGTTAAAGGCATTACAGGATTCCATGCTTGCAGCAGACGGCGTATATAATACTGGTATTATTATTTCACCAGCCAGCGGACAGCAGATTGTATCCTTATATCGAGCGGTTCTTGATGATTCCGGTAAGCCTATCGGTCTTGTTGGAGGTGGCGTATTTACCACCGGTTTAATTGAAATGTTGGATGGATTAACCATTGATGGAATGGATAATTCAGCATATTGCATGTTGAATGCAAGTAATGGACAGTATATTTTTGCAGAAGATCCTGAGAAGACAGCTACCGTTGCAGAGGAACCATATTTACAGGAACTTGTAAATAAGTATGCGGGTGGTGCAGCAGCAGATGAAAAGGGATATATCGAATACCGGAAGGATGGTAAAGATTATATTGCTACATACGACTATATGGCTGATTATGGTTGGATTTTCATTATTGAAAACAGTGCAGCTGATATCCTGGCTTCTACAAATGCATTAAAGGGAACTCTGGTAGTTATCTCTATTGTGGCATTAGCAGCATTGACAATTATAACTCTTTTGATTATCCGTGCATTGACAAAACCTTTGAAAGCAATCGAAGGAAGTATTGTAGCTTTACAGGAATTTGATATAACTGAGAAAAAGGACATTCAAAAGTTTGCAAAGAGAAAAGACGAATTAGGTAGTATTACGAAGGCGACGGATAGTTTAATTGAATCTCTCCGTGATATTATGGCGACATTACAGAATTGTTGCGGAACATTGGATGTTAAAGCGGGTGATTTGCATGCTTCGGCAGCAGAATTAATTGAATGTACCGTGGATAGTGTTGCAACAACAGAGCAGTTCTCTGCATCCATTGAAAATACAAACTCCATCGTATTAAATATAGATAGTGAAATCGGACAGATTAATGGAATTGTTCAGGATGTATTAAATAATATTGTTACATCCGTAGGTTCCAGTAATGATGTAATCGAAAGTGCCCAGTCCATGAAAAAGCAGGCAGATGCGGCTTATAACAATGGACAGGAGACTCTTATTAAGACGAAGTCTTCCGTAGAAGAAGCGCTTGAAAGTTTAAAAGAACTTGCTAAGATTAACGAACTGGCTTCCGAAATCTTAAGTATTTCCGGACAGACCAATCTCCTTTCATTAAATGCATCTATTGAAGCGGCAAGAGCAGGTGAGGCAGGACGTGGATTTGCAGTTGTTGCCGGAGAAATAGGTAATTTGGCAGATACATCCAAGAACACAGCCTCTGCGATTCAGACACTTTGTGAGGAAGCAAATGAAAGTATTGAAACCGTAAGTGCGTGCTTTAATACAATTATTGAATTCATCGAAAAAGATGTTGTGGAAGAATTTAAAGATTTCAAGAACAAGTCAACAACATACGAACAGGAAGTGGATTCTATCAAGAATCAGCTTGATGCAACAGAGAAGGCTGTTCAGCAGTTATACGAATACGTAATGCAGATTGCCGACAACATGGAAAACGTGAAGAGTATTACAAGCGAAAATCAGCAGGCGATAGATACTATCGTTGATAAAAATGAAGGTACAACTGAAATAGCAGGTATTATTCAGAAGCAGTCTGAAGAAAATAAAGACCTTGCAATGGAACTTGAGGGATTAATCAGCAAATTTAAGAGATAACGGACAAATTCATCCCTTATGCCCTAGGGGAGAGGCCGCCAATATCATTTGGCGGTCTCTTTTTTGTGGTGAAACAAGCCAACATGTGGTATAAAAGGTATAGATGTGTTTAGTTGACTAAACGGACCGGGAGGATACCATATGAAAATAGTTATGCTTGATAGAAACAGCATCGGTTTTGACATTGCTGTAGATTTGTTTGCAAAACTGGGTGATTTTGAATATCACAATACAGCAGATGTAGCGACATCAAAGGAATTAATTAAAGATGCTGACGTGGTTATTTTTAATAAAACCAAAATGAACGAAGAAATGCTTTGTGATGCACCGAATGTAAAACTGCTCTGCGTAACGGCAACCGGTTTTGATAATATTGATTTGGAGTATGCTAAGAAGCGAGGAATTGCTGCTTGTAATATTAAGGATTATTCGACACCTGCGGTTGTACAACATACCTTTGCATTGGCACTTTCCGTCCTTGAGAAGATCCGTTATTACGATGACTACGTAAAATCCGGTAAATACAGCGAGCAAATGGGATTTTCACATTTTGAGAAGACCTATTTTGAATTGCAGGGAAAGACATGGGGTATTATCGGACTAGGAAATATCGGGCGAGGCGTAGCAAAAGTAGCCGAGGCATTTGGCTGTAAGGTAATTTTCTATTCTGCATCAGGCAATAATACGACTTCTGATTATGAGCGTGTAGATTTTGATACCTTGTGTCAGGAGTCTGACATTTTATCGCTCCATTGTCCGCTTACGGAAAAGACAAGAGAGATTATGAACTTGGAAGCATTCCGTAAGATGAAAAAGAGCGCGATTCTTGTGAATGTGGCGCGCGGTCCGGTTATTAATGATGACGATTTGTACACGGCTTTGACCGAAGGCATGATTGCGGGTGCGGGACTTGATGTATTAACAAAGGAACCGATGGAGAAAACCAATCCGCTCGGTAAGATTAAGGATAGTGAAAAACTGATTATTACACCGCATATGGCGTGGGCGAGCGTGGAAGCCAGAACCCGTTGTATGGAAGAAGTGTATAAGAATATAGAGGCATTTGTGGCCGGTGAGACCAGAAACCGGTTGGATTTGTAGAAGAGGAATAAATGGATAAAAAGTTGAATTTATACAGCAGACAAGCCAGCACATGGTTTAAAGGTATTGGTATTATTATGATTGTTTTGTCCCACTTTGCGGAGTGGTGGACGTGGTTTTTTACAGAGGAAGGAAATAGGGAATTAGTCCGCGACGGAATGTCCAGATTGGGTCCGTATGGCGTTGCTATTTTCTTTCTGTTTTCCGGATATGGACTGGTTAAGTCTGCAGGAGACAAGAGGATTGACTGGCGCTTTGTAGTAAAGAGATTTGTGAATGTATATATTCCTTATTTGGTGGTAGTAAGCGCTATTAAATTGCTGAGCGGTGGATTTGATATTGAGAATGCAAGAGACCTTGGTAAGTTCCTGTACGGGGATGATTTCTGGTACATGACCGTTTTGTTCTCGTTCTATCTGGTGTTTATGGCAATATGGTTTGTGGTTACCAACCGGCATGTGAGAGCAGTATTAATGGTCGTATTTACATATTGGTACAGCAATCATTTATATCTGGCAGGAGAGTATGATTTCTGGTACATTTCCAATATTGCGTTTGCCATCGGTGTGCTGTTTGCTTTATATGAATCATATGTAAGGATAGCAATGGATAAAGTGGGAATTGTGCTGGCGGTAGTATTTGGTGCAGGTTCCTATTGGGTGGTATACAAAACTCTATATACGATACCGACGTGGACGACACCGCAGGAAGAGATTCGAAGCAGTATTATAGCGGTTACTATTTTTACATTATTTGTAGCAAGTTTTGCGGCGGTTTGGAAATGGTATGACCCGGTGATTCCGGTACTTGGAAGTTATTCCCTGTATTTTTATCTGACACATACTTTCTTATTTATGTGGGCGGTAAACAACGGGAATATTCATGAAGAGATGAAGGTGCGTATTTTTTATGCAGCGGTAATCATAGCAGTGGTATCGATTGTAATGGGCATCATTATGGATATTCTGTTAAAGCCTATACAGAATCTATTGAAGAAAAAAGATTGAAAAAAGTGTTGACTCTCACGTTACGTCAGGGCTTACCATGTGTTTACACGAGGGAAAAGCGCAGATAAGTGCTTTTAGAAAGGTGAGGTAGAATATGCGCACAGTGAATGAAGTAAGCAAGATGACGGGAGTGAGTATACGCACTCTGCACTATTATGATCAGATAGGACTTCTGTCTCCGACAACGGTTACGGAGGCGGGTTACAGGTTGTATGACGATACGGCCTTGGAACGCTTACAGCATATTATGTTGTTCCGTGAATTGCAGTTCCCGCTAAAAGACATCGGGGACATTCTGAATGCATCCAATTTTGATAGGAACAAGGCACTCGATCAGCAGATAGAGCTTTTAACACTGAAAAAAGAGCATATTGAAAATCTCATAACCTTTGCCCGTGGAATACGAGGAATAGGAGTGAAGAACATGAAGAATATGGATTTTTCAGCATTTGACGCAAAGAAATTGGATGAATACGCCGCACAGGCAAAAGCCGCCTGGGGTCAGACAGAAGCCTATAAAGAGTTTGAGAAAAAAGAGAAAGGCCGCAGCAAGGAGCAGTCGGATCAAATTGTCGAAGGTATGATGGCGCTTTTTACAGAGTTTGGTTTGTTAATGAAGGAAGGAAAAACCGCGGACTCTGATGAAGCGCAGGCGAAGGTAAAGAAATTGCAGGACTATATCACCGAGCATTTTTATACCTGTACCCCTAAAATTCTTGCCGGACTTGGAAAGATGTACAATGGTGGCGGTAGTATGACCGAGAACATCGATAAGTTCGGTGGAGAAGGAACTGCTGATTTCGCGGCGGAAGCGATTGAAGTTTATTGTAAGTAGAGTTTGTTATATAATGATATGTGCAGTGAAGAGGCTGTTGTAACGTAAGTTGCAATGGCCTTCTATGTTTATATATTAATCAACCTTAAAAAAGTCAAGACAGATGCGGTATTGCAAGGTATACTAAACTCACATCGCGATGTTCGGCCGTTATCTGGCGGCCAGGAGGTTTGATATGAGTTACCCGTCAAGTGTTATAGCTGTGATATGTTATATTGAATCACATATAAAGGGCGAAAAATTGAATTACAATGAATTGGAAAGATGTGTCGGCTTTTCGAATGCATATATCCGGGAGATGTTCAGTAGGAATACCGGATGTTCACTGGCCAAATATGTGAGGATACGAAAGATAAAAAGTTCTGCTTATGAATTGTTGTACACGGATAAGTCTATTTTGGATATTTCGTATTTGTATGGGTTTTTAAATCCGGAAACATATACAAGAGCTTTTTGTAAGATTGTCGGAATGACACCGAGTGAATTCCGAAAGACCAGACCAATCATTGGTAAAGAGCAGTTGACGGTGGGTGTATATGGTATCGGCCTCCTTAATGAGAAAGAACGAAGGAGCGATATGAATATGGACAAGAATGTATAC
>JAGATU010000062.1 GCA_017621115.1 Lachnospiraceae bacterium | reverse complement strand
GTAGAACCTTTTGCGGAATTAGTGGATTTCGGAAGCCAATTTGAACTTGGAACAGAGAATCCTAAGCTTATGGTGGCAGAGTTTAATATTAAAGAAGAAGATGTGATTCCGGACACCATGGTGACCTTGACAGAGGCAGGTAATGTGTCCGAGAAGAAGATGACCAAGACTGCCTATTATGAGATGCTTCAGGACTATGTATGCAGTGTTATGATTCGTATTGCAAGGGACATGTTTGCACTTTTACCTGTAGATAAGGTAATTGTGCATGCAGTAGATAATGCACTGAATACTGCTACAGGCAATCGGGAAGAAGTTACATATGTATCCGTAATTTTTGACAGAGCAACCTTTGAGAAAATTAATTTGGATGCTATTGATCCTTCCGATTCTCTGAGTAACTTTGAATACAATATGAAATTCGGAAAGACAACAGGTTTTAAACCGGTAGTAAAACTGACTGATTGGTAAAATTTGCATAAATTAATTTTTCAATGATAAAATATTAAATAACAGAAGAGTAAAGATTTTTTTGTAAAAACAGGAGAATCGAAGACCGGAAGGAAACATCTATATGGAACCTCAGGATAAGAAAGATACAATTAAACACGAGTTTGTAATTGACGATGGCCGAATAGAGTCGTTACAGGAGTTTTTAAGTCCTGAACAACTTTATAATGACCTTATTGTTCGTGTGCGGAAATATCATCCTTCCGATGATATTTCCTTAATTGAGAAAGCCTATAATGTGGCAAATGAGGCCCATAAGGACCAGATGCGTAAGTCGGGAGAACCTTATATTATTCATCCGTTGTATGTGGCTATTATCCTTGCGGATTTGGAAATGGATAAGGAGACCATCGTAGCGGGTATTCTGCATGACGTTGTGGAAGATACCATTATGACCTACGATGAAATCGCAGAAATGTTCGGTACGGACGTTGCCAACCTGGTAGATGGCGTAACTAAGTTGGGTCGTTTGGAGTTCGCCGGCGGTGACAAGTTAGAGGAGCAGGCAGAGAACTTACGTAAAATGTTTCTTGCCATGGCAAAGGATATCCGCGTTATTATGATTAAACTGGCTGACCGCCTTCATAATATGCGTACATTAAAGCATATGCGTCCTGAGAAACAGCAGGAGAAGGCAAGGGAAACCTTGGATATTTATGCACCCATTGCACAGCGTCTCGGCATTTCCAAGATTAAGGTAGAGTTGGATGACTTATCCTTAAAATATCTTGAACCTGACGTATACTATGATTTGGTAGATAAAATTGCCATCAAGAAAAACGAACGTGAAGCTTATGTGCAGAGTATTGTCGATGAAGTTAGCGAACATATCCATAATGCAGGCATTAAGGCTGAAATAGATGGTCGCGTAAAGCACTTTTTCAGTATTTATAAAAAGATGAAAAACCAGGGTAAGTCCTTGGATCAGATATATGACCTTTTTGCGGTTCGTATTATCGTGGATAACGTCAAAGACTGTTATGCGGCTTTGGGTGTAATCCATGAGATTTACAAGCCGATTCCCGGGCGTTTCAAGGATTATATCGCGATGCCCAAGGATAATATGTACCAGTCCCTGCATACGACCTTGATTGGTTCTACAGGACAGCCTTTTGAAATTCAGATTCGTACCTATGAGATGCATAAAACCGCAGAGTACGGTATTGCAGCCCATTGGAAGTATAAAGAAGTTTCTGACGGTAAGAAGAGTGCCGGCGGAGAAGAAGAGAAGCTGGCTTGGTTGCGTCAGATTCTGGAGTGGCAGAAAGAGTCTGATAACAACAGGGAATTTATGCATCTTTTAAAGAGCGACTTGGATTTGTTCTCTGACAGCGTGTATTGTTTTACACCGACCGGTGAAGTGAAGCATCTTCCCGCAGGTTCTAACACCATTGACTTTGCTTACAGCATTCACAGTGCCGTAGGTAACCGTATGGTAGGT